>JACPJE010000174.1 GCA_016187725.1 Candidatus Latescibacterota bacterium | reverse complement strand
GTTTCGGCATCCGCCCCCTGATCCCGGCCGACTTCCTTGCCCGTGTGGAGGCCAACCAATGAGTGCACTCAGTGTCAGGCTGCCTGATTCGTTGCATCAGCGTGTGCGCGAATTGGCAGTACGTGAAGGGGTCTCGATCAACCAGCTCATCGCCACGGCGCTGGCCGAGAAAATGTCGGCATTGATGACGGCGGACTATCTGGAAGAGCGTGCCCGTCGGGGCAGTCGTGCAAAGTTTCTCGCCGCCCTAGCCCAGGTCCCGGATGTGGAGCCCGAGCCGTACGACCGGCTGCCTTCTATGGCGTCTGGCAAACGCCGGAAGTCGGGAGCGGGGGCGAAGGGGATCACGAAAGAGCGGCACCAGACGCGCACTCGGCGCGGGTGAATCGGCGCTGATCCCCTGAACCATCCTCCAAAGCCCCTGCTCGTGCCGCCCGGGTGCCGCACTCCGCAGCCGGTTCTAACTGCCTGGCCCCTCGCAATAGCCCGTTCCACCCCATCACAGCGCTGTCCTTTCGGTAGAAAGCTCCCGACATACCCATATGCGCGAGCTGCGGGTGCAGCACCAGGGGAGGCCCTACCGGGTGCTCTATGCCTTCGACCCTCGCCGGACGGCCATTCTGTTGATCGGGGGCAACAAGACCGGCAACGACCGCTGGTACGAGGAATACGTCCCCAGGGCGGACCGGCTCTACGACGAACATCTGCAACAACTGCGCGAGGAGGGACTGCTCTGATGGCCAAATCATTCAGGCAACTGCTGCACAAGCTGCCCCAGGAACGGCGCGAGCGGATCGAGGAGCGCGCTCAGGGGTTGCTGATGGAGATGGCCCTGCAGGAACTGCGCCAGCAGCGGGGCCTGACCCAGCAGCAACTGGCCGACCGGCTGGAGATGCAGCAAGCGGCGGTCTCCAAGATGGAGAGCCAGGCTGATATCCACATCAGCACCCTGCGGCGCATCGTGGCTGCAATGGGAGGCCGGCTCAAACTGGTCGCCACCTTCCCCGACGCCGAGGTGGTCATCAATCAGTTCGATTCGAGCAAACCCCAAATATGAACGAAGACGACCGGACGATCCCCAGCGGGCCTTTCAAGGGGAAGAAAATCGAGATTGCCCCCAGCAAGGGGATGGAGATGTTTGCCGACGTTGCCGAGGAGTTCATGGAGCGCATCCTGGGGTTTGCGCCTGGAGACTACCTGATCACCGACGAGTCGAGTCTCACGGACTTCATCGGGCTGGGCGAGGAGGTGGAACTGACAGATCTCCAGCAGAAAATCCGAGAGGAGTACGAGGTAGAGATCTCGGACCTCCCCAGTGGCAACCTACTGGAGATTTTCATGCGTATCCATCGCCGCAAATACGGCCCACCGGCTTAGGGTCACATCCTCACCCTATGCTCAAAACCTTGGTCCCCCATCAGACGGGCATATTTTACGCGCCTGTCCCCGGCTGAGTTCGTCATCCAGCACAAGCTTCCATAGCTGACCCTGAAGTCCCGAATGCCGGCGACGTGGGAGCTATCCTGCCCGCCCACCAACCTCGCCGCAACTGCTATAAACGGCGCTTCCGGTCACTCACTTCTCCCACCCTTGAACCTGCCCTTGACGGCCGGAGTCTTTAGAGACAGAGGGCCCTCCATGATTCCCACCGACGCTGAATTGGTGGAGCGCATCGGCCGCTGCGACGAGGGGGCCTTTGCGCTCCTCTTCAACCGCTACCGGGAAACCGTCCACCGCCACCTGCGCCAGATCGTGCGCGACGACGGGGCTGCCGAGGACTTGCTGCAGGAGATTTTTCTGCGGGTGTGGAACCGCGCCACCCAGTGGCGCGAAGAGGGGAGCTTCAAAGCCTGGCTCCTGCGCGTGGCCACCAATGCGGCCTTCACCCATCTGCGCGCGCTGCGCCGGCGGCGCGAGCAGGATCTGGAGCGGGCACTGGAAGCAGCGCAGCACTGCCGGTCACTGCCGGAGTGGATGGTCGAAGCCCCTGCCGCCGGACCAGAGACCCGGCTCGAAGAGGCCGACCAACACCGCCTGCTCTGGCACCTGGTGGAGCGCCTGCCAGAGGAACAGCGCGAGATCCTTCACCTGATCTATGCCGCCGAAGTGGAAGTGCGCCAGGCGGCTCAGAAGCTGGGCATCCCCGAAGGCACGGTCAAATCCCGTCTCCACTACGGCCGCCGCGAATTGGCGCGCCAGTGGCTGGACTTCACAGACAGAGAGGAAGGGCTATAATGGCATTGCATCCGGCGACTCCCTGGCATCGGGCATCCTTCGAACACTTCGTGCAGGAGGAACTGCCCCGCTTGCTGGGCGAACACTTCGGCCTCATCGGCTACCAGGTCAGGGAGACCGGCACCTATACCTTTGCGCTCGAACTGGTGCTGGCCCTCGGAGAAGGCGAGGTCCAGGTGACCTACTCCGACCTGCCCCAGCCGGATCGCGAAGGTGTCTTTTGCATCGAAGGCCAGCACAAGGTGGTGGTTCCCCACCCCTCCCAGCGCGACCTGACCCAGGCCCGCATCCTCTGCGTCGGTGAACAACTAGCCGACTTCTTCCGCATGCGTTTGGGAGAGATTCCCGGGGAACTGCCCTGGGATCGGGACAAGGTGAGGACCTGGCTGCCCATCGATAGCTGGATGCGCGAGTTCCACCAGAATCCCACCTCCCAGTACCTTCAAACAACCAACTGGCTGGACCGCCACACCCACCTGCGCCGCCTGACCCTGATCCCCATCCACCCGGAACCCCTGGACAGCGACCAGGCCTTCCCACCCGACCAGCTAGGGCTGGTGTGCCCCCTTTGCACGCCGGAAGGCCCCAATATGGGCCGGCTCCTCGAACTGGCCCGGGGTGCCCAGATCCGCCACGGTCAACTGGTGCGCCTCGACCACAGTCCGGCCAGCCATCTGGGTTTTTCGGCCTCGGTGGTCCCCTTCCTCGAACACGACGATACCAACCGGGCCCTGATGGGCATCAACATGATGCGGCAGTGGATGGCCGCCTCCGATCCCGAACTGCCCCTGCCTGCCAGGGGCTGGTTCCGCCAGTACCACGAACAGTTGCGCCGCTCCGAAGGCAGCCGGCCCGAACCGGCCCTGGTTCAGACCGGCGAGGAGCCGGAGGCCCCGGATTTCTGGGGGGGCTACAATCTGCTGACCGCCTTTGTCATGTGGGATGGGTACACCTATGAGGACGGCATCGTCATCAGCGCTTCCTGCGCCCAGCGCCTGAGCTTTCCCCAGCCCGTGGAGGTGGGGGACCGGCTCAGCAACCGTCACGGTTCCAGAGGGGTGATCTCTCGCATCCTGTCCGACGAAGAAATGCCGCACCTGACCGACGGTGCGCCAGTGGACCTGATCTTCAGCCCCACCGGCATGATCTCGCGGCTGAACTTCGGCCAGGTGCGCGAGGCCCTGATGGGGCGCATCGCCCGGGCCGAGGGCCGGCCAGCGGTGGTCCCCCCCTTCCAGGCGCCCACTGCCGACCAGTTGCAGCAGCGCCTGCAGCAGGCCGGCCTGCCTGCAGACGGCATGGAGCAACTGACCCTCCAGGGAAAGCGACTGCCGCACCGCAGCACCGTCGGCTGGGTCTACTGGGGCCGGCTGGCCTATACCGCAAAGGAGCGGCTGCAGACTGCCGGTGGCCAGCCGCTGGGCGCCCTGGGCTGCGGGGCTCTCGCCGCTGCTGAGGCCTGGGAGGCGCTGCACGATTTCCTCAACGTCGGTTTGGCTGCCGGAGAGAACGCGATACCAGCCTCTGGCGGGATAGCCCCCACCCTTCGCTTCACCCGCTTGGCGAACCGGCTGCGCACTGCCGGCATCTGCGCCGAGTTGAAGGGCGAGGCCCTGCACTTCTCCTTTGCCCAGTCGGAGGGTGTGGCCCTGGCCTGCCCCCTCCCCCACCCCTGGCTGGCAGGGCAGGAGATGAAAACCATCGGCCGCATCGAGGGTCTGGACAACCCCTCCGCTGACCTGCGCGAACACTACGAGGCCCTGCTCCAGGCCAATGCCCGGCTGGCGCGGGTGCTCTCCTCCCAGGGGCCGGAGTTGCTGCGCCAGTCGGCCCTGGCGCAACTGCAACACCGATTGCAGGCATTCTTCGCAGCCCTGCTCAACGCCGAAACCCTGCGCCTTTCCGCGCCGGTACCCGCCAGCGGCTGCGCGGTCATGGCGCCCGGGCCCCAGTTGCGCTGGGACCAGGTAGGTCTGCCCGAGGAAATGGCCTGGGCCTTGTTCGGTCCGCAACTGACACATGAATTGGGCGCCGCCGAACCGGTGAAGAAGCGCAACAAAGCCGCCAGCGCAGCCCTGGATGCCCTCATGGAGAAATCCTGGGTGGTGATCCACAGCGGGCAAGAGACCCTGGTGGATACACCCGTGTATTACCTGCCCCCGCGCCCGGTGGTGGCCTTTCGCCCGGTGCGTCACACCGGCCCTGCCCTGCGCATCCATCCCCGCGCCTGCGCGTTGATGGAGGTCTACTTCGACGGCGACCAGGCCAGGGTTTTCCTACCCCTCACCCCGCAGGCTCAGGAAGAAGTCGGCGCGCGCCTGTCCATCGCCGGGCTCTTGCGCCGCGATCCAGGGCTCTTCGACCTCATCATGCGCACTTACCACGGCATGATGTGGGGCCTGGCGAGCTGGGGCCTCAGCGCAGAAGGCCGCGCTGCACTCGCCAAATTGACAGGATCGGAGATCGCAGGCGGATTGCTGGACAGGTCCCGGCTCACCGAGATCCTGCGCCGCATCTTTCTGCAGGCCGGCCCTGAAAAGGCCCTGGCCCTCTGCGACCGGCTGATGGATCTCGGCTTTGCGCAATGCCGAGACTCCGGGGCTTCCTTCAGTCCCTTCCTGGGCGCGGGGGTGACCTGGCCGGCTCAGCCAGCAGGCCCTGACCCAGATCTGTGGCAGGTGTATTTTGAGGAGGTGGCTGCCCTGCTTTCCGGGCACGTGGATTATGCCGATGACGACCTGGGTCCACTCGCCCTGCTGGTCCACTCTGGGGCGCGCGGCAACCTCCGCCAGTTGTCCCAGTACGTGGCCGCGCCGGTCCCGGGCCCCTCGGGTTCAGGTGAAACCTTGCTGGTCCGCCACAGCCTCTGCCAGGGGCGGACAGCCGAGGAGGTGACCATTAAGGCGCTGGAGGCGCTGGCAGGTCTCGCAGAGGCGAACCAGCGGGGCACCCAGGTCATGCGCAGCACTGGAGAGCAGGTCTGGGTGAAGGATCACCAGATCCTGGGGCGCGCCCTGCGCGTCCAGCAGCCGGGCCTGGTCTTTGCGCGGGCCGCAGACCGGGGCGAGGTAGAGCCGCTCACCGGCGTTGCCAGCCGGCTCTTTGTGGGGTTGCCGGTCCGGTGAGCCAGGCTAGACCCCGTCCTGCCTGGCCCAGAACAAGGGCAGCGGACACCACGCTTCGAGCAGGGCTGCCCCGGCCGGCAGCAGCACCACCTGCGAGGGCGGCAGCGGGCCGCAGAGCAGGCGCAGCATCAGCGGCGCTTCGCCCGCCACCGCCGGCTCTTCGTCGGTGCGCGCACAGCAGGTCCGCTCGCCCTCCACCTCCAGCGCCAGCCGGCCATACCCCTCGATCCCGACCACCACCCGGCCCGCAGGCAGCGGGCTGCCGGCTTGCCGCAACTGCAGCAGGGCCCCCAGCACCTCCTCCCAGGCGAAGACCTGCCAGTTGCCCGAGGCGTGCACACTCATCCCCTCGCACACCTGGCCCAGCCGGCGGATCAGTCCGGCCGCCGCCGGGTTGAAGTCCAGGTTGATCCCCTGGTCCCCCCGCACCGCCCAGCAGCGGGCCATCTCCACCCCCACCTCCTCGCTTTCCCCCACCAGCTCGGTCACCAGATCCCCCTTGGCATTGGCCACCAGGTACCCGACCATGCGCCCGCCGGCGTCCAGGGCGGCAAAGGGCCGGTGGTGCCAGCTCGCGCAGTGGAGGTAAAAATCCCCGGAGGCGCGCCGGGCGCGCGAGGGTTGGGCGTCGTGGAGTTCCCAGGCGCGGGCCAGGCTGGCCTGGTCAGCGGCGGCCAGCGGCTCGAAACGCAAGGCGGGGTCCCCGGCAAAGCAGTGCCTGAGATTGGCCCTGCTCAAGGAAAGGGACAGGCCGACCCCGCACTTCTCGTACCCACAATAGAGGTAGCGCTGGCGCTGGCCCCCCAGCCAGGAGAGGTGGTACCCCTGAGTCTTCATCTGCGCCACGCAGTGCTGCATGAGCCGCTGCATCAGGCCGGTGCCGCGGCGGTTGGGGTGGGTGGAGACCCCGCCGATGCCGGCCACCTTCATCACCCTCTGCCCTACCTGCCACTGGAGGGGGAAGAGGCCCACCACGGCCCTGATCCGGCCCTGCTGGCGGATGGCGTAGTTGCAGGCCATCTGCTCTTCGGTAGGCCGGTAGAGCACGGGCAGGAGTTTGGCGAAGTCAGTGGGGGCGTGGCCGCTGAATACCAGGTTGAGGAAATCCATGGCCTCTTCGAAATCCGCTGCCCGCAACTGGATGATCGGTTCACTCATGCATGGTCTCCTCGGCTAATGCTTCCTCGATCTCCCGGCGCACCTGGGCATCCTGCTCGGTCTCCAGGGCGGCGCGCAGGGCCGTCCCCGCCTCCTCGCCTCCCAGCCGGCCCAGGGCCCAGGCCGCGTGCGCCCGCACCAGCGCTTCTTCGTCTGCCAGGGCCCGCACCAGGGCCGGAACCGCGCGGCGGTCGCCCGCATTGCCCAGGGCCACGGCCGCGTTGCGCAGCAGTCCCCGCCGCTTGGCGCGCTTGAGCGGGCTGTGGCGGAAGCGGGCGGCGAATTCCTCCTGGTCCAGCGCCAGCACTTCGGGCAACGAGGGGTTCTCCAGTCCTGGCCGCGCCCTGAAGGCTGGCTCTTGGGCAGGAGCGGCCCGGCGGTTCCAGGGACAGACCTCCTGGCAGAGGTCGCAGCCGAAGATCCAGTCTCCCATCCCCGCGCGCAAGGGGCGCGGTATGGAGTCTTTGAGTTCGATGGTCAGGTAGGAGATGCAGCGGCGGGCGTCTAGGACATAGGGCTCGGGGAAGGCCTGGGTGGGGCAGGCATCCAGGCAGCGGGTGCAGGTGCCGCAGTGGTCAATGGCCGGCTGACCGTACTCCAACTCGAGATCTAGCAGCAGCTCGCCCAGAAAGAACACGTAGGCCCGGCCCGCCACTCCTGGTCCCGCCACTCCCCTGATGAACTCCAGCAATTCCAGCAGCCGCGCCTTGACCAGCCCGTGGTAGTCCTCCCCCCGGGCATAACAGGCGATCCGCCCGCTCAGCGTATCGTTTTTGGGGGCAGACTCCTGGTAGTACTGCATCCCAACACAAACCACACTCCGGGCGCCGGGCAGCAACTGACCCGGATCGGCCCGCTTTTCATTATTGCGCTCCAGGTAGCCCATCTGCCCGGCATAGCCCAGCGCCACCCAGCGGGCGTAGAAGGCCGCCCCCTCCAGCGGATCAGCCGGGGCAAAGCCCACCAATCCAAAGCCCAGCTCTCCAGCCCGGACGCGGACCTTTTCAGTGAGGGTCATACAGGGGGCCAAAAATTCAGGGGGACTACTCGAAGAGCGCCGCGATGCGGTGGAAGACCATCTGGTTCAGGTCGTTGAAGGTGACCAGCACCATGATGAAGAGCATGATGAGCAGCCCCACCTGCTGAAAGAGCTGGTGCTGGCGCACCGTCAGGGGCCGGCGGCGGATGGCTTCGAGGGTCAGAAAGGTGAGCAGCCCCCCGTCGAGCACCGGGATGGGCAGCAGGTTGATGATGGCCAGGTTGACGCTGAGCATGGCCAGAAAACTGACAAAGGACTTGAGTCCCTGTTCGCCGGTCTGGCCGGCCAGCTGGGCGATGCGCAGGGGGCCGCCCAGCTCTTCGGTGGAGCGGTCGCCCTTGAAGAGCTGGCGGATGAAATCCAGGATGACCCAGGAGGAGTTGTACAGCACCCGCCCGCTCAGGTCCAGGGCTTCGCCCACGCCCACCGATGTCTGCGACACCTTGGGGCCGATGCCGATCTGGCCCACGCTCTTCTCCCCTTCGCTATGGGCGACGGGGGTGATCTGGCTCTGCATGAGCTGGCCTTCCCGCTCCCATTCCAGCAGGATGCTCTCCCCTGGGTGGCTGCTGATCTGCTCCTTCATCTCCTCCCAGTCGCCCACCGGCTGCCGGGCAACGCTGGTGATCCGGTCGCCCGGCTGCAGGCCGACCTGGGCGGCCGGCATGCCTTCCACCACCTGCCCCACCGTGGTCAACAGCAGCACGTTCAGGCCGTAGTTTTCCTGCTCGGCGGCCGGCAGTTCGACCGCGAGCAGTTGGCCCTCCCGCTTCAGTTCCAGCGCGGTCCCGCGCCGATGGGTGGCCTTGAGGGCCTGGCGCAACTGGTGCTCGTTGCTCACCTGCTGGCCACCCACCCGCAGCACCTGGTCGCCCCGCAGTATGCCCGCCTGGGCCGCTGGCGACTCTTCGGCCGGCAGGACCGCAGTGCTGTCGTAGGTGTCCAGGCCATAGGCGACCAGCAGTCCCAGGAAGGCGACAAAGGCAAAGGCGAAGTTCATGAAGGGGCCGGCGGCGATCACCGCCATGCGCACCCAGATGGGCTTGGAGGGAAACTCCCAGGGCGCGCCAGTGGTCGAAGCCGTGCCCACGTCGGCCATGCCCGCCACCTTCACGTACCCGCCGAAGGGAATCCAGGAGATACAGTATTCAGTCTCCCCGACGGTGATCCCGAACATCTTGGGCGGATACCCCAGGGAGAAGCGCTCCACCCTGATGCCGGCCTTCTTGGCTACCAGGAAGTGACCCAGTTCGTGCACAAAGACCAACAGGCCCAGAGCGATGAGGAAATATATCAGTGTGCTGATCATGATTTCAGGAGGCAGCGGTTAGAAGTTCCAGATAAATATAAGCTATGGGGAAGGAAAACAAGTAGGAATCAAACCGGTCGAGCATTCCCCCGTGCCCAGGGATCAGGGCCGGGGCATCCTTGACTCCCAGATCGCGCTTGAGGGCCGACTCGACCAGATCCCCCCCCTGCCCACCCAGGCTGGCCAGCACCAGCAGACCGGCCAACTGCCCCAGACTCAGAAAAGGGAGGCAGGGTGAGAGGACCAGCGGCACCAACCCGCCGAAGACCCCGCCGATGAAGCCGGCCACCGTCTTTCCCGGACTGATACCGGGAGCCAGTTTGCGCCGGCCCCAGAAGCGGCCGCAGAAATAGGCGGCGCTGTCGGTCAGCCAGATGCATCCGAAGAGAGCGATGAGCACCCATCCTGCCTGCGCCGGCCCGGCCTGGCGGGCGACGAGCAGGGGCGCGCTGCCCAGCAGGCCCACGTAGAGGACCCCGCCCAGGGTCCACCAGACTCTTCCCCCATAGCCCTCCACCCCCTGGCGCAGGGCAGCCAGCAGGCACAGGATCAGGGCTCCGGCCAATACCAGCTCCAGGTGGACCGGACCCTTCAGGTACAGATACAGACTCAACCCCAGGGCCAGCGCCGTGCCCAGGAGCGTCAGGGGCCGGTGGCCGGCCCCTGCGGCCAGGCGGTAGAACTCCCAGGAACCGCGCCCCACAATGGCCAGAACCAGGGCCAGCAGCGCCTTGCCCCCTGTCCAGCACAGGGCGAGGATGGCCGGCACAAAGACAAAGGCCGAGATCACCCGCAGGGCCAGGTCAGAGCGGGCGCTCATCCGCGGTCTCAGGCCCCGCCGAAACGCCGCTGGCGCTGCTGGTAGGCGCGGATGGCTTCGTACAGGTGCTGCCGGCGGAAATCCGGCCAGTAGATGGGGGTGACCCACAGTTCGGTGTACACGCTTTGCCAGGTGAGGAAGTTGCTCAGGCGCATCTCGCCGCTGGAGCGGATGAGCAGATCCGGATCGGGCATGCCGGCGGTGTACAGGGCATTGGAGATGCGGGTCTCGTCGAGGTCTTCGGGTCTGAGCAGGCCCTGCTGGACCTGGACGGCCAGGGCCCTGAAGGCATCCACCAGTTCGCTGCGCCCGCCGTAGTTGAGCGCCAGGTTGAGCAGCAGGCCGGTGTTGCCGGCGGTCTGATCCAGGGACTTTTGCAGGGCCTGCTGCACGGCCTTGGGCAGGCCTTCGAGGCGGCCGATGGCATTGAGGCGCACGTTGTTGGCGTCCAGTTCGGCCGTCTCCTCGCGCAGCACCTCGCGCAGCCAGCGCATCAAGGCCTGGACCTCGAACCGGGAGCGGTTCCAGTTCTCGGTGGAAAAGGTGTAGAGGGTGAGGACCTGGACCTGCAGTTGGCCGCAGGCGCGGACGATGTCGCGCACCGATTCGCGGGCAAAACGGTGGCCCTCGGTCCTGGGCAGATGGCGCTCGGCGGCCCAGCGGCGGTCGCCGTCCATGATGATGGCGATATGCCGGGGCAGATTGCCCTGGGCCTTGAGTTCCTGTTGTACGAGGGCGTCTTCCTGGGGGTCCAGGGGTTTGGCGAGCGCGGGTGTGGACATTCAGTTTCACAGGTAGGGGGCCATAGCCGCAGCCCAATCTACAGGCTGCCCCTGGATTAGTCAAGCCGGCGCAGCTGCCTTGACACCGGGGCAACCGCCTTGTATTATGCCGACCTGTGTCCCTCTCGTCCCCAGCAGTGAAGGCGCGCCTGCGCGCCCGGTGTCTGGCCCACCGAAAGGCGCTCTCTCCGGCCCAGGTGGTCAGCTCCAGCGCTGCCGTGGTCGAACGCCTGGAACAACTGGAACCTTACCAGCGCGCCCGGCTGCTGCACACCTACGTGGCCAGCAAGGACAATGAGGTGGAGACGGCCGGACTCATCCGCCAGAGCCTGGTCCGAGGGCAGGAGGTGGCGGTGCCCGTGGTGCAACCGGGCACCCGTATCCTGCGGCACGCCCTGATCCAGGACCTGGGCCAGTTGCAGCCGGGCCGCTGGGCCTTGCCAGAGCCGGCCGCCGGCCACGCGCGGTGGCTGGAGGATCTGGCCCGTATCGACCTGGTGATCGTGCCCGGCCTGGCCTTTGACCCGCTGGGCCGCCGGCTCGGGCTGGGTGGGGGATATTACGACCGCTTTCTGGCCCGGGTGAGCGCCCCCAAGGTGGGTCTGATCTACGGCGAACTGCTCTTGGATGAATTGCCCGCAGAAGCCCACGACGTCCCTGTGGATATCGTGATCACCGAAAGCCAAACCCTCTATTGCAAGGAGTCCTGAACATGCTCTACGAACTGAGGATCTACCGCTTCCACCCCGGCGAGAAGAAGACCTTCCTCGAAGGCTTCAAGAAAGCCCGCCGCTTCATGAAGAAGTACGGGGTCACCTTCGTGGCCGCCTGGGAGAATCTCGACCGCGAGGACGAATTCCTCTGGATCCGCTCCTTTGCCAATGCCAAGGCGCGCGACCAGGCCATCGCCGAGTACTACGCCAGCCCGGAGTGGCAGCAGATCGTCGGCCAGCTCCGGCCCACCATCCGCCGGCGCGAGGTGAGGCTGATGAGGGCTTTGCCCGGTTCTTTTGCGAAGTAGATATTATGGTAGGGGCAGGTCTCAGACCTGCCCCTACCTGTCCTGCCCCTACCTGCCCGGTCATTATGGCTACCCTAAAAATCGGTCCAATCGCGGTTAGCCCCGGCCTGCTGCTGGCCCCCATGGAGGAGGTCACTGACTTGCCCTTCCGCTCCCTGTGCCGGCGGCTGGGGGCCGATATCGTGTACACCGAGTTCGTCAATGCCGAGGGCCTGATCCGCCAGGCCCGCCGCGCCCAGCAGAAGCTGGAATTCCTCGAAGAGGAGCGGCCCGTGGGCATCCAGCTCTACGGGGCGGCCGAACTGTCCATGGAGCAGGCCGCCCAGATCGCCACTGCCCAGGGCCCGGACCTGATCGACGTCAACTGTGGCTGCTGGGTCAGCGACGTGGCCCTGCGGGGTGCGGGGGCCGGCCTGCTGCGCGATTTGCCCCGCATGCGCGAGGTGGTGGCCCGGGTGGTACGCTCCACCCATCTGCCGGTCACGGTCAAGACCCGCCTGGGCTGGGACGCCCGGAATATCCGCATCGTCGAGGTGGCCCGCATGCTCGAAGACCTGGGGGTGCGGGCCCTCACCCTGCACTGCCGCACCCGCACCCAGGGGCATCAGGGCGCGGTGGACTACTCATGGGTCCCTCGCATCAAGGCGGCCGTCTCCATACCGGTCATCCTCAACGGCGACGTGGTCGCGCCCCAGGACGTACAGCGCGCCTTCGCCGAAACCGGCTGCGACGGGGTAATGATTGGCCGGGGCGCCATCCAGAATCCCTGGATCTTCCGCCAGACCCACCATTATCTAAACACCAGCCAGCTCCTGCCTCTCCCCTCCCTGGCCGAGCGGGCCTCGCTGTGCCTGGAGCACTTGCGCCTGGCCGTGGCCCGCAAGGGGCCCAGCGCAGCCCTGGCGGGGCTGCGGCGCCACTACGCGGGCTACTTCCGCGGCCTGCCCGGCGCCGCGGCGCTGCGCGCCGAACTGGGGGCCCTGAAAGAGTTTCCCCAGGTGGAGGAGCGGCTGCGGGTCCTGGCGGCCCAGACGGATTCGCTGCTGGCTGCCTGATGGGGCAGCCCGGCCTCTTTGACCTTGCCTGGCCGCGCTACCTGCCCGATCTGGCGCTCCCCCCGTACCGCCACCTGCCCGGCCAGACCCCTCACCCCCACACCCATCCTCTGGGCCACCGCTTTGCCCTGCCCGGCGCCGATCTGCCCCTCACCCCCGAGAACTGGCCCACCCACCGCGCGTACCTGGGCGGGGTGGATCTCTACAACCGCGCTTTCTGGTGGGAGGCCCACGAAGCCTGGGAGGGTCCCTGGCGGGTTTCGGCGCCCGGGTGCCGGTGCCATTTGCAGGGGTTGGTGCAACTGGCCGCCGCCCTGATCAAATGGCGCCAGGGCAAGCAGCGCGGCATGGACAAGCTGGCCCGCAGCAGCCGGGCGCTGCTTGAGGCCGTGGCCACCGAGCATCCTCATCACCTGGGCCTCGACCTGCCCGACCTGCTGGAGCGTGCCGACGCCTTCTTCGCCGCTCCGCCTGAACCGGAGAAAACAGACCCGGTCCCGGTGCTTCCTATTCGCCTGGAGTTCGGCTCTTAACCGCCGCTCTTCTTCAACTGCTCCTGCCAGACCTCCAGCTTGCCGTAGCGGGTGAGGATGGATTCGAGCAAATGGCGGATCGCCGGCCCAAAATGGCGTCCGCGCCGCCAGGCCAGCCCGATCTGCCGGTCGAACTTCATCCCCCGCACCGGCACCTCCTTCAGCACCCCGGAGGCCAGGGATTCCTCGACCACCATGCGCGGCAGAAAGGAGATGCCCACCCTGGCCTCTACCAATTTGCGCATGGCCTCGGGACTGCGCATCTCCATCACCACCCGCGGGGCCAGGCCCAACTCGGCAAAGTGCTCATCGACGATCTTGCGCGACACCGAATCGGCGTGGAAGAGGATGAGCGGCTCCCGCACCACCTCGTCGGGCCGCACCCGCCCCCGCCCGGCAAAGCGGTGCTCGGCCCCCACCACCAGGGGCATGGCGTCGTGCAGGAGCGCCAGGGTCTGGACCCGGGGGTGCTCGAAGGGCAGGGTGATCAGCGCGAACTCGGAGCGGTTGACCAGCAACTCCTCCACCAGGTAGCGCGAGGGGGCCACCTGGATGGCCAGGGCCACCTGGGGCCAGTCGCGCAGGTAAGCCTTGAGCAATTCGGGCAGCAGGTAGATCACCGCCGCGTCGATGGCCCCGAAACGGAAGCCCTCGCCGGCCGGCACCTCCTTGCGGTGCAGCTTGTCCTCCAGCTCTTCGAGCACGTCCTCCAATTGCAAGGCGTAGCCCAGGAGCGTGCGCCCCTCCAGAGTGAGCGCAACGCTGCGGCCATTGCGGTTGAACAGCTTCACCCCCAGGTGGCGCTCCAGTTCGGCGATGCCGCTGCTGACCGTGGGCTGGGTCAGGTGCAGGGCGCGGGCCGCCTGGGTGAAACCGCCGGCGCGCGTCACCGCCAGGAAGTAGCGCAGTTGGTGCAGATTCACGCGGGCCCCTTTGCGGATGATATAGATATGCTCTATGGGTAATATAACAATTATTCATTTGCCTAATGGATCGCCTCGTCTATCTTTGAAGGTGCACTGACCCGCACCACCTCCTTTTCCACACCGTCTTCCGGGGCGCCCCGGCGCTCCCAGAACGACTTCACGCGGAAACCTGATCTATGAATAAGCCAGCCAAGATCGACAAGCCCACCGGCAAGCTGGGCGTGCTCCTCCCCGGCATGGGCGCCGTGGCCACCACCTTCATCGCCGGCGTGGAAGCCATCAAAGCCGGCCTGGGGCAGCCCATCGGCTCCCTCACCCAGATGGGCACCATCCGCCTGGGCAAACGCACCGAAAACCGCACCCCCCTGATCAGGGACTTCGTGCCCCTGGCCGGCCTGGACGATCTGGTCTTTGGCGGCTGGGACGTGTTCGCCGACAACGTGTACGAGGCCGCCTCCCACGCCGGAGTCTTACAAAAGGAGACCCTGGAGGCCCTCAAGGACCGCCTGGCCCCCATCAAACCCTGGAAGGCCGCCTTCGACCGGCGCTACGTGCGCCGGCTGGAGGGCACCCACGTCAAAACCGGCAAGACCAAGTGGGATCTGGCCCAGCAGCTGCGCGAGGACATCCATCGCTTCAAGGCCGACCACAAGGTGGAGCGGCTGGTGATGATCTGGTGCGGCAGCACCGAGATCTTTCTCGAGCCCCAGGCCGTGCACCAGACCATCGAGTCCTTCGAGCAGGGCCTCAAGGACAACCACGAGGGCATCGCCCCCAGCATGATCTACGCCTACGTCGCCCTCAGCGAGGGCATCCCCTTCATCAACGGGGCCCCCAACCTCACGGTGGACTTCCCGGCCATGGTGGAGCTGGCCAAGCTGCGCGGCGCCCCCATCTGCGGCAAGGATTACAAAACCGGCCAGACCCTGATGAAGACCGTGCTGGCCCCGGCCTTCAAGGCGCGCATGCTGGGCCTGCGGGGCTGGTATTCCACCAATATCCTGGGCAACCGCGACGGCGAGGTCCTCGACGATCCCGACTCCTTCAAGACCAAGGAGGAGAGCAAACTCGGAGTGCTGGAGTACATCCTCCAGCCCCACCTCTACCCAGAGCTGTACAAGGAGGTGTACCACAAGGTGCGGATCAACTACTACCCGCCCCGGGGCGACGAGAAGGAAGGCTGGGACAACATCGACATCTTCGGCTGGCTGGGATACCCCATGCAGATCAAGGTCGATTTCCTCTGCCGCGACAGCATCCTGGCCGCTCCCCTGGTCCTGGATCTGGTGCTCTTCACCGACCTGGCGCAGCGCTGCGGCTGGCGGGGCGTCCAGGAGTGGCTCTCCTTCTACTTCAAGAGCCCGATGACCGCCCCCGGACTCTATCCCGAGCACGATCTGTTCATCCAGTCGATGAAACTCAAGAACACCCTGCGCTTCCTGATGGGCGAGGATCTGATCACCCACCTGGGGCAGGAATACTACGATTGAGAAACGGGTTCTCTCACCGCAGCAACAGCATCTTCTTTGTCTCCTGGATCTCCTCGGTTTGCAGGTGATAGAGGTACACGCCACTGGCCACGGGTCGCCCTCCCTCGTCCCTGCCGTCCCACACCACCTGATAAGTTCCCGGCAGCCGGTACTCGTCCACCAGGGTGCGCACCTTTTGGCCCAGCAGTTCGTAGATGCTCAACTGCACCCAGCCCTCCTCGGCCAGCTCGAAGGCGATCTGGGTAAAGGGATTGAACGGATTGGGATAGTTGGAGCCCAGCCGCGTCGTCGCTGGCAGGAACAGCGCCTCCTCCTCCAGGAGTTCCTCCCCCCCGGCGGCCAGGAAGAGCCGCGCTTCTTCTGCCATGAGCTGCCCCAACTCAGTCAGCCCCTCCTCTTCCCATACCACCGGCTTGGCCACCCGCTGCACCTGCGCCACATAGGGGAAGAACAGCTGCCGCCACTGCTGCCCATCCGGGGCAGTGTAGACCCCCAAGCTCGGCCGGGGCACCAGCCCCACCTGGGTATGAAGGCTCAGCCAGTGGGTGCGCCGACGCGTGGCGGAATCCCATCCCCCCTGCACGGTCAACAGCAGTTCCCCCTCCGGGGTGCGCTGTTGGCGGACAAAGCCCCCGATCAGCCGGTAGTGGTCGGCCGGCCCCACCCGGCCATCGCTCCACCTCACCTCCACCCTGACCGTCTGCGCCGACAGGATCTGGCTGCGGCCTTTCTGGTCGAAGTCCACCTCCAGGCCCAGGGCCACCAGGTGCTCCCCGGGGCGCTCTCCGGGGAAGACCAGTACAGTCTGTCCCTGTGCAACGGGCGAGAAGCAGACCTCTACCACCTGGGGCGCCCTCCCCAGCCGCACCTGGCCCTCCTCGCCGGCCAGGGTCAGACCGGGTCCCTCGCTGGCCTGGCGCCACAGCCGCAGCCGGCCGCTCCCCTCGGCAGTGTCCAGATACAGGGGCAGGAGCAGTTCGAAGGGATGCACGGCCCCAGGGTCCAACCACACCTCCCGCTCCAAGAGCAGGGCCGGAGCGGGTTGTCCGCCTTCGCCGGCACGCAGGTAGGAGAGGTCCAGGTAGGCCCGCAGGCGCACCGCATTGAGATTGCGCACCCGCAGTTGCTCGCTGCGGCCCCCCACAAAGGCGAATTGCTCGAAGGGGATCCACTCCTCTCCCCGCCGCACCTCCACCGCCGGCAGCGCCAGGGCGGGAACCAGGAAGCGGGAGCGCACCTGAAAGGTGCCGCTCTGACTGCCCACCCCCTTCACCCTCAGGGTGAAGGGGATGGAGGCCGCGGCCCCATCCGCCGTGCGGAAGACCTGGGTCTGCAGGGGGAAGACCACGGCCGTGACTCCGCTGACGCTCTGTGCCCCGGCTCCCCCGATGCCCCCCCCTTCCACGGCCAGCCGCACCGTGCCGGTGTAGGGCACAGTGCGGCCAAAGGGATTGCGGAAGGAGACGCTCAGCTCCAACCCATCGCCAGCGCGCACCGGATTGTGGTGGCTCATCACAAAGGAGGCGACCGTGTTGACCGGGGTGACGGTGACCTCGAAGGTGCGGGAGACCGTATTCACTCCCCCATTGGCCGTGCCTCCGTCATCGGTCACGGTCACCGTGATCGTCGCGGTCCCACTGGCCTGGGATAGGGGGGTATAGCTCAGGGTGCCGGTGGCATTGGGACTGGTATAAGTGACCGTGGGATGGGGAATCAGGACGGTGTTGCTCGAAATGGCGGTCACCGTCAATACCTGGGTCTCATTGGCCGCGCCGGTGCCGATCCCTGACAGGTTTACCGTCTGCACCCCGGCATCCTCCAGAACGGCGGATGGATTCGCGATGGCTGAGAGTGTGGGCGCGTCATTGACCGCTGTGACATTCACCGTGACCGTGGCTTCCGGGGAGTCCACCAGACCGTCGTTGACCTTGAACCCGAAGTTGCCGTGGCCTGCCCCATTCCCATCGGCAAGGGGAGCATAGATCACCCGCTTGCTCGCATCCGTCACTGTGGTGGGTACCGAGGTGATCTGCGCTCCCCTGGTAGTCCCATCCGCCGTCTGGTACAGAGACCCGTTCGCGGGCAGGGTGCTGATCAGCGCACTCAAGCTCTGCCCATCCGCATCCGTGCCGGCAAGGGTAAAGGTCAAATCCGTATCTTCATTGCCGGTTACGGTCTGGGCCGTGGCTGCGGGAGTTGTATTGGGGACGGTGGTGAAACTGCGCGTGGTCGAATACGCGCTCGCGCTGTTGGCATTGTTGGCCCGTACCCGCCAGTAATAGGTAGTGTTGTAGGACAGCGGTCCCACAGCCTGGGAAGTCCCGGCCAGCGCAGCATTATCAAAAACCGTGCTGGCGAAGTTGGAGACTGTGGAAACTTGCAGGCGGTATGAGGTGGCGCCAGTCACCGCATTCCAGCTCAGGGTAAGGGAGATGGCCTGGCCGGTGGCCGCATCCGCCGGAGAGGAGAGGGTGGGGGTGGCCAGTTCCGTGACCGTGATGGTCTGATTGGTGGCCACGCTGGTGAGGGTATTCATATTCCCACTCGGCCAGGTGACGGTGAGTTGATCCACCGTATTCGTACTCCCGAACCCGAACTCCACGGGCAGGGAAGACTGAGAGAAAATCCCCGACCCACCCTCCACGTCCCGGCGTTGAGTGGTCGCGCCGGTAGTCGCCGTCACCTTCGCCCCGATCCCGTCCTTGTTGCTCGAAGTGCCCACGGTCTTGACGACCAGCCACCGGTTGGAATTCCCGTTGTTGCGATACAGCAGGTTCGCCTGGCCTTCGTTGGCTATATAGATATCCAGATCTCCATCGTTGTCATAATCCCCCCATACTGCCCCGTTCCCATGCCGGGTATCGCTGACCCCCTCGCTGGCCGCCACCTCCGTGAAGGTCCCATTCCCGTTGTTGCGAAACAACTGATCCGTGGTGCTGGCGTGGTTGGCCAGAAAGAGATCTAGGTCCCCGTCATTGTCATAGTCCCCCCAGGCCATGCCCCAAGCCGTACCCGCTGAGGTTGGCCCCGGCGCTGGCAGCCACATCCGTGAAGGTGCCATTGCCATTGTTGCGATACAGACGAGGTGCCTGATTGAAATCATTTGCCAAGAAAAAGTCCAGGTCCCCGTCGTTGTCGTAGTCCCCCCAGGCCACCGCCAACCCACTTCCAGTGTCGGCCACCCCGGCACTGGACCCCACCTCGGTGAAGGTCCCGTTCCCGTTGTTGCGATATAGCCGGTCTGCCTGGCCGGTGGTGTTGACCAGGAAGAGGTCCAGGTCCCCGTCGTTGTCGTAATCTCCCCAGGCTGTGCCTGTCCCGTTCCCACCGTCATTCACCCCCAGGCTGGCGCCCACCTCGGTGAAGGTCTGGGCCTGGAGGGCGCAGGGCAGGAGGAGCAGGAGGAGGAGCGCTCTTGACATGGCACCAAACCTCGTCCTAGTTTTCACTAAACCCCTTTGACCCCTATTGGGATTTGGCGATAATGACCTCAGCGCGAAACGGACTCGATAATCCGGAGCAATACCCATGACCACAGCGAATCTGCCAGCCCTTTCAACCGGCTATTCACCGGACGTACTCCGCTTCTGTGCCCGGCTGGGGATAATGCAGTACCTGTCCGTTGCTGTTGCTCTTGCGCAAAAGAGCTTTCCTTTGACTCAGGAGCTAAAGCTACAACCCGAAGAGGACCCGGAAACCGGAGAAGAATGGCTCAGGCTCGATGTGGTGATCCAGGGAGAAATAGACAAAGGGCTCAATAACTACGACACCTATACTGATCTATGGGTGGCCTCAGTGCCCTGGCCAGCGCGCGACAAAATCCGGCTCTCGTACACCCTCCTCTGATGCATGGATCCACGAGCTTTCCACCAGCTTGCTTCACACCTTGTCAGGGGCAGCTCCGCCGCAGAGATGCGGACCGCCATAAGCCGGGCCTACTATGCCACCTACCACCTCGGCGCTGAGCTCCTGCGAGAAATGGGCTTTCATATAAGCACCGGTCCCCAGGGACACGGCGATGTCCGCAATCGTCTCAGCAACAGCGGCGTTCCTGAGGTCATGCGCATCGGCTCGCAACTGGGTGACCTGCAGGGCCGGCGGATTCAGGCTGACTATCGCCTGGATAATCCGGAGATAGAGAACCCAAAAACCGCGCGTGCGCTTGTGGAACAGGCAGCCAGGATGATTCAGACTCTGGAGCGCTCCTCTAAGGGCTTACAACGGCCTCAGATTATTGCTGCCATCAAAGCCTGGGAGCAAAAGATCGGCCCCAAACCTCCACCCTGAGCTGCTCTATAGCCCATACTTGTTCAAGAGCGCCTGCACGAACAGCGACCCGCCGCACAGCTTCAGCCCCTTTCCCGACCAGCGCTGCAGCAGCGCCATACCCCCCGCATCGATGTTCTGCACCCCCTTCAGGTCCAGCACCAGCCGGCCGGCCTCCTGCAGATAGCGCCCGCCCTCCTGCTCCAGCAGACCCACATTCGCCCCGCACATCCACCCCTCCACCTTCAGCGCCACCTCTTCCGGGGTCTGGGACACCACGGTGATCCGCAACATCGCGTTCTCCTCGCCAAACCTCAGTCTGTACACGCAACCCCTGTGCCAAAACGAACAGCCACCCGGAGCACTTGCTCCAAGTGGCTGTTTACAAAAAGATTGAGCTATGAGAGAAGGGTGCCGGCGGATCCTAGGTCTTTTTCATAATCTCCTGCCTCTGCGCGACATATCGCGCACTCCTCTCAGGTCAATCTTGCTATTTTATTGAGATGAATACAGTTATGCGAGAGATATCCCATGCGCGACATATCGCGCACTGCGCGACATATCGCGTCTACCTCCGGCGGATTCCCAGCTTCTTCATCCGGCTGCGCAGGGTGGACTCTGGAACCCCCAGCAACGCCGCTGCACCGCGAGGTCCTCGAAGGACCCACCCGGTCCGCTCCAGCACCTCCTGAAGGTACCGCCGCTCCTGTTCTGCCAGGGTCAGGATCTCAGCCAGTCCCCCCTCTTCCTCCCCGAACTCCAGCACAATATCCTCCACCCGGACCATCCCTCCCCGGCACACGATCACCGCCCGCTGCATCACGTGCTCCAGCTCCCGCACATTCCCCCGCCACTCATAGGTTTCCAAGCGGGCCAGCACCTGGGCGGACAGGGGCGCCAGCCCCTTGTTCAGGTGCGCCCCCATCCGCCCCGCAAAGTACGCAGCCAGCAAGGGGATGTCCTCCTGCCGCTCCCGCAAAGGCGGCATGCGCACCGCGAACCCCTGCAGCCGGAAATACAGATCCTCCCGGAATCTTCCCTCTTCCACCATCTGCCGCAGGTCCCGGTTGGTGGCCGCGATCACCCGGATATCCGCCCGCAGCAACTCTGTGCCCCCCACCCTTTCAAAGGTCCCCTCCTCCAGCACATCCAACAGCTTCACCTGCGCCTCCAGGGCCAAATCCCCGATCTCGTCCAGGAAGAGCGTTCCTCCTTTGGCCAGTTCCACCTTTCCCAACTTGCGGGAAAGGGCCCCGGTAAAAGCCCCTCGCTCGTGGCCGAACAATTCGCTCTCCACCAGCCCTTCGGGGATGGCCCCACAGTTGACCGGGATGAAGGGGCCGGCCTTCCGAGGGCTCATTGCATGCACGGCCCGGGCTGCCAGGCCCTTGCCGGTGCCGGTCTCCCCTAAGATCAGCACCACCACCTCGGTGTGGGCCACCTCCTCCAATTGCCCCTGCACCTGCCGCAGGGCCGGGCTGGTGCCCACGAACTCGCCCCCGCTGCTCCTCAACACCTCGCTCAACCCCTCGATATGGGGGTCTGGCACCACGGTCAACTTCACGGTGGCCGGCTCGGAGTAAACCAGGTCCCGGTCGATGGCCTGCACCTGAAAGGTATAGTTCCCTGGCTTGAGGTCCTGGTACTCCACCCGGCCCTGGCGGGTGGTCTGCCACGGGGCCTCGTAGCCTTCCAGCCGGTAGCGGTAGATCATGGCTCCGGGCCGGGTCTTGAAGCTGATCCCGTGGAACTCAAAGGCCACCAGCCGGGCGCTGGAGGGCACGGTCACCTCAGACCTTCCCGCGTACCGCTGTTCCGCCACCACCGCATCGATGTACACCGGGAAAGGCGCAGGTGCCATCGGCCGGTACCGGGTCACCCCCTTCAGGGTGGCGAACCACAGGTACCCTGAGCAATCTTGCATGACCCAGGTCACCTCGTTGCCGGCCAGGCCGTCCCGGTGATCCAAGGTCTGGAAGACCTGGCCGTCGTACCGGCTCACCCCGCCCCCATAAGTGCCGAACCACAGATATCCCTCCCGGTCCTGGAGGATCGAACTCACCTGATTGTCTGCCAGGCCCTCCTGGGTGGTGAAGGTGATCCAGCCCTGCCCATCATACCGGCTCGCCCCGCCCCCGGTGCCGAACCACAGATCCCCCTCCCGGTCCTGAAAGACCGAGATCACCCAATCGTGGGCCAGCCCATCCTCGGTGGTAAAGGTGGTGAAGCGCTCCCCATCATACCGGCTCGCCCCCCCATCGGTGGCAAACCACAGATATCCCTCCCAGTCCTGGACGATCGACCTCTCTATCTCTGGGTCGGCCAGTCCATCCGCCACATCATAGGTGCGCCACTGGCCAGTCCCTGACCCGGCCAGGACCTTCTTCCCAGGTCCGGCCAGCACCGTGCAGCCCTGCGCCCTGACCGAGGTTTTCATACCCGCCTCTCCAACTGCGCTGCCAGCTCCTCGGCCGGGTAGGTGAGGATCTCGGCCAGAGTGGGATGGTAGTGGGGCATGCGCAGCAGATCGCGCACCGTGCCGCCCAAGTGCATGAGGGCGACCAATTCGTGGACCAACTCGCCCCCCTCCGGCCCGGTGATATGCCCGCCGATCAGCTCGCCGGTGCGCGGCCGGCACAAGAGCTTGACCAGCCCGTGGGGTTCTCCCAGGCACAGGGCCTTGCCGTGGTCGGCAAAGGGGAAGGAAGCCACCAGGTAGGGAATGTCCCCGGCCTGACAGGCCTTTTCCGTCAAGCCCGCACTGGCCACCTGCGGGTCGGTGAACACCACCTGGAACCGGGCCTGGCGCGGGTCCACCTGGAGAGCCGGGCCCGAGAGCCGGGCCGCGTTGTGCCCGGCCACCTCGCCCTGGTGAACAGCCACGTGGACAATCTCCTGCAGGCCATTCACATCGCCCACCGCAAAGATGTGCGGCTGGCTGGTGCGCATCTGTTCGTCCACCTGGACAGCGCCGTGTTCGAGGTGGACCCCGGCGGCCTCCAGCCCCAGCCCCTCGACGCAGGGCCGCCGCCCCAGGGCCTGCAGGATCAGCTCGGCGCTGGCGCTGCGCTCCTGGCCGCAGTGGGAGAAGTGGGCGGTGCGCACCCCGTCCTGGCGGCTGAAATGGTGGAGCTGGGTGCCGGTGTACACCTCCATACCCTCTTCCCGGAAACGCTCCTCCACCGGCCGGGCCAGGTCTTCGTCGGTCCACGAAAGCACGTAGTGGTGGCGCTGGATGAGGATGACCCGGGTGCCGATGCGGTTGAAGAACTGGGCCAGTTCCACGGCCACGGCCCCGCCACCCAGCACCAGCATAGAGGCAGGTTGCTGGCGCAGGTCGAGGGCCTGATCGCTGGTGATATAGCCGGTCTGGTCCAGCCCGGGCAGGGGCAGGTGGCGGACGACCGAGCCGGTGGCGATGATGAAGCTCCTGGCCTGGAGCACCCGCGCGCCCACCTGCAACTGGTGGGGCGAGAGGAAGCGGGCCGGCTCCTCGTACAGGGTGAAATCCGGGGCGCGCAGCTGCTGGATGCGGTATTCGGCGAACTCGCGCACCAGGCGTTCCTTGCGGGCGACGATGGCGCCCAGGTCGGCTTTGGCCTCCACCGGGGCCAGCCCGAACTCGGCGGCTCGCCGCATCAGCCCCATCACCTCGGCCGAACGCAGGATGGCCTTGCTGGGCATACACCCGCGCAGGATGCACAGCCCGCCCAGCGGGCCCTGATCGACGATGGCCACCTCGGCGCCGGCAGAGACAGCCCTGCGCGCTGCCGCGTACCCGGCAGACCCCCCGCCGATGACGATGACTTCGTGTTCCATATCGTTATATTTTAACCCTCGCTCACTTTCGGGGCAATTTTCCCTCTTTTCTGGAACGATCCATGCCCAGACTGCTGCCGCACCTGCTCGCTGCCGCCGGCCTGTTCCTGGCCCTCAGTTGCGGCTCCAAACTCCCCGAACCCGAGAGCCGGCCGGCCCAGCTCTACCGCCAGTACTGCTCGGCCAAGGGCTGCCACGACCCCATCCCGCCCAAGCGCGGGGGCACCCAGTACTGGGAACTCCAGAACAAGCGCATGCTCGAACTGATGCGCAATCAGGGATTCCCCCTGCCCTCCTCTGCCGAACAGGAAGAGATCCTCGCCTATCTGCGCCGCCACGCCCAGGGAGCGCAGTGAGGCGGATCTTCCTGCTCTGCCTGGCCCTGTGCAACCCCCTGGCAGCCCAGGAGCCTCCCCACACCCTGCAGGTAGACGACCCGCGCCTGCAGCAGGGCATAGACCTGATCTACAACCTGCGCTTCGCCGAGGCCGACTGCTACTTCGAGACCCTCATCGCCACCGAACCCGACAACCCGGTGGGCCATTTCTTTCTGGCCATGGTCACCTGGTGGCGGGTGCTGGTGGACCTGGACGATACCAGCCATGACGAGGCTTTCTACGCCCTGCTGGAAAAATGCATCCAGGTCTGCGACCAGCGCCTGGCCCAGCGCCCCGGCGATTTCGACGCCCTGATGTGCAAGGGGGGAGCCATCGGCTTCCGCGGCCGGCTGCGGGGCGACCGCCACCAGTTCCTGCAGGCCGCCACCGACGGGCTCAAATGCCTGCCCCTGCTCGACCAGATCCGCCTCCTCGACCCGGCTGACAAGGACGTGCTCTTTGCCTGGGGGATCTACGACTACTTCGTCGAGGCCATGCCCGAGCGCTACCCTATCGTCAAACCCATTGTCTGGCTGATGAGGCGGGGGGACAAGCAGCGGGGCTTGCAGCAGCTGCAGACCGTGGCGCGGGAGGGGTACTACGCCAGGACCGAAGCCGCCTATTTCCTGGCCCAGATCTACCGGGTCTTCGAGGAGGACGACCGGCGGGCCCTCGACTACTTCCAAGAGCTGCACGCCCGCTATCCAGACAACGCCCTCTTCCACCGCCACACCGCCCGCGCGATGATCGAGCTGGGCGCCTGGGACCAGGGCATCGCCCTCTACGCCGAGGTGGCCCGCCGCAGCCAGGCCGGCCAGGCCGGGTACCACCGGCGCGGCCACCTGGAGGCCCTGTACTATCTGGGCAGAGACGCCTTCCGCCGGCGCCAGCTGGACCAGGCCCTCCTTTTCTTTGCCGCGGCCGACAGCCT
>JACPJE010000173.1 GCA_016187725.1 Candidatus Latescibacterota bacterium | reverse complement strand
GAAGACCAGATCACGACCCAGGAAGACTACAAAAACGACGGAAACTGGGAAAGACCCGAAAAAAGTCTACGAAAACAAATCCCCGAAACACGTGTAACACATTGTAAGTCAACAACCCCATTCGTGACCGGGAATTGCTGGGGTTTGACCCTTTGAGGATGAGGCCGCCAGAGGCGAGAGGGCCCCTCTTACAGCGGGCGAGCCAGTGGCTCGCCGGCGCGATGGGCAGCGGGGACTGGGACATCGGCCTGGGGGCGATCCTCGTCCCTCCTGATGGGAGTGGACGGCGCTCCTTCCGCCCTGCGGTCGCCCTGTTCACCAGGGGAGAGGTCCCGGTGCAGGAGGTAGCAATCCGCTGTGTGATCCAGGACGAGGCCGGCCAGGCCGTGTACGAAGACGCGCAGCAGCTCAGGGTAGGTCCGGAAGTGCAGGAGGCAGAGGTCGCCTTCCGGACCTGGACCCCGGCGCAATTCGGCGCCTACCGCTTGACCGCCGAGTTCTCTCTCCAGGGCGACGTGGACCCTGCAAATGACCGGAGCGAGTTGAACCTCCAGATCGCTCCCATGGTCGAGGTGGCTGCCGAGGCGGGGATCGCCGAGGATGCCCCTGGCCGGGGGGTGGCCTGCGCCGACGTGGATGGAGATGGGGACCTCGATCTCTACGTCGCCAACTGGGGAGCCCCGGATATCCTCTACCTCAACGATGGCAAGGGGCATTTCGCCGATCGCACAGCCGAGGCGGGCCTGGGCGATCCGGGCAGGGGGCGGGGGGTCTGCTTCTTGGACGCTGACAACGATGGGGACCCGGACCTCTACGTGGGGATCGAAGGTCAGAACCGCTTCTACCGGAACCTCGGGGGAGGGCGTTTTGCCGAGGCCACTGAGGAGGCAGGGGTGGGCGATACCCGGATGGCCCGCTCAGTGGTGACCGCGGATATCGAGGGGGATGGGGACCTGGACCTCTACGTGGTGAACGGCGATGGTCCGAACCGGCTCTATCGGAATCGGGGGGACGGGCGTTTTGAGGAGGGGGTGGATGGGATGGGGGTTGGGGACCCCGGGCCTGGCCGGAGCGCGGTGTTCGGGGATATCGACAGCGATGGCGACCCGGATCTCTACCTGGTCAACTACGGGCAGGCGAATCGGCTCTACCGGAACGACCAGCGGTCCTCAGGAATGGCGAGGTTCACTGAGATCTCGAAACAGGCGGGTGGAGGGGATGAGGGGAAGGGGAATGGAGCGGTGTTCGGAGACCTGGACAACGATGGAGACCTGGACCTGGTGGTGGCGAATGAGGGGTGGCCCCTCGTCTACCAGAACCAGGGCGACGGGAGTCTGGCCGAGGTAGCAAAGGCGGCTGGTCTGGTCCAGTGGGGGAACTGGGCCTCGCCGGTCCTGGCCGACTTCGACAGCGACGGGAACCTGGACTGCTACCTGTCGAGCTATGGGGCGAAGGATGCCTTTTATGCCAACACGGGTTCCGGCCGGTTCACCGACCGTTCAGGAGATCTGGGGCGGGCCGTGGGCCGGCGGGGGTTCGGCGTTGCGGCCGGAGACTACGACGGGAATGGCACGGTCGATCTCTACGTGGCTGCCGATGGCCTGGACCTGCTCTATGCCAATTCCAGCCGGGGCACTCACTATCTGACTGTGGAGGTGGTCGGCGCCCAGGCCAACCGGGATGGAATCGGGGCCCGGGTGCGGGTACTCAGCAGGGGCCTGGCGCAGATCCAGGAGGTCTCAGGGGGGAGTGGGTACTGCTCTCAGGGGAGTCGCCAACTGGTCTTCGGCCTGGGCGAGCGCGCTACCTTCGATTCGCTGGAGGTGTGGTGGCCCGGAGGAGAGCGGCTGGTGTTGGCCGGGGGCACTGCGGACCGGGTGGTGCGGATCGTCCAGTCCCAGGCCACCGCCGTCGAAGAGACCAGGCTGCTATCCAAACCCCTAGAATGGGTGACGCTGGAGCAGAATGTCCCGAACCCCTTCAATGAGGAGACCGCAATCCAGTTCACCCATCCGGCTGCCGGATGGGTGAAGCTGGCGATTTACGATATCAGGGGGCGACGAGTCCGATCGCTGGTCGATGGATGGGTCGAAGCGGGGGCCGCGGCCGTCCGCTGGGAGGGGAGGGACGACCAGCGACGTCCGGTGGCCTCGGGAATCTACCTCTGCCGCCTGAGCGCGGGGAAGACCGTGCAGGTCCGGAAACTGGTGCTGTTGCGGTAGTTCAATAGACTTTTTCTTTGCCGCTGAAGAGGGCGAGGGAAACCAATGACTGAGGGGAAGAGGCGATTTCAGGGGGAGGGGATCTGGGGGATGACCGGACTCGACGCGGACCAGATCTACACCTTTCGCTCCCAACCGGCCCGGCGCGTCCACATCGGCGGCCCCCCTGGGGGAAAACCAGAGATCCACGCCATGCGCAACGGCGAACTCCTCGCCGTGTACGGCCGCAACTACTCGGCGGATACGAGCAAGAGCAGTGCCATGGTTCCCGGGCCGCTGTACAACGAGGTGCGGTGGTCTACGGACGGCGGGGAAACCTGGTCTGAGCCAGTCGTGCCGATTCCCCCTGAGGTGATCGGCCCCAACTACGAAGGGCGCATCCTGCAACTCCCCGATGGGCGGCTCCTGATGGCCACGATCGGCAGGGACCACTCCGGGCCACACCTCGTGTCTGCGGGGCCCTATCTCACCGAGTCGGCGGACTTCGGCAGGACGTGGAGCGCGCCGTGGAAGCTGGACTGCTCAGGGGTGTGGACCGACGGGCAGGGCTGGCCCACGCGCCAGAGCATCGTCTATCCCGATGGTTCCATCGTCCTGTTTGCCTCCAACTACAACCTCCACCAGCCCAGGCGCTTTGAGACCTGGGCCTTCCGGTCCACCGATGGCGGGCGTACGGCAGCGGAGTACTGGCTGGTCCGCAAGAATGCGCACGACCAGTCCTTCGTGCGGCTGCCTTCCGGCAAGATCGTGGCCCTGTTGCGCCTGTTCGGGTTGCAGATGGCCAGGGAGGAGCTGCCCTACGGCTATCACCCGGAGTGGGACGACGGCAACGAGGGCCACGATTACCTGGCCATCACGGAATCGCTCGACGACGGGCACACCTGGACTACCCCGCGACCGGTGACCTACTACATGGAGGTGCCCGGACATCTGCTGGTGTTGCAGGACGGTCGCCTGCTGCTCACCTACGGAGTGCGCCACTACCCAATGGGCGCCCAGGCGCTGTTGAGTGAGGATGAGGGGAAGACCTGGGACGTGGAAAACCGGCTCATGCTCTGCTGGTTTGGGGCACTGTGCTGGAATGCCGCGCATCCCTATCCCAACGGCCATCCCTTTTCTGCGCAACGTCCGGATGGCAGGATCATCACGGCCTACTACCGAACCGCTGATCCAGAGGACTATCTCAGCACCATCGTCGAGGGGGTGATCTGGGACCTGCCGCCTCAAGGTTGAGAACGAGCTGGCCGCGCAGAGCCCGTCGCCGAGCGACTACCACTGCTCAACAACAGCCAAACAAGGAGAGAGCCATGAAGATCAGCGCCGTAAAGGTATTTCCAGTGAATGGATTTGTCTACGTCAAGATTATCACCGACGAAGGGTTGCACGGCATTGGGGAGGCTTCGCTCAGCGGCCGGTCCCTGGCGGTGGTCCAGGCTTTGGAACACCTGAAACCCCTGCTGGTAGGGCAGGACGCGACGCGGATCGAGTATCTCTGGCAAGACATCTTCCGGGGCACATTCTGGCGCGGGGGTCCGGTGCTGCAGTCCGCCCTGGCCGGCATCGACATCGCCCTGTGGGACCTGGCCGGGAAGGCGCTCGGGGTACCGACCTACCGACTCCTGGGCGGGGCAGCGCGGGACCGGGTGCGGGTCTACCGGCATGTGGGCGGGCAGACTCCCGAGGAATTGATCGAAAACTCGCAGCACCTGCTCGCGGAAGGCTGGAAGGTTTTGCGGATCTGCCCCACCGATGGAACTGAAGGCGGGTTCAATCCCAAGCAGGCGATCCGGTGCGGCGTCGAGCACTTTTCCGCCCTGCGCCGGGCCATCGGGGAGGAGGTGGAGGTGATCTTCGAGGTCCACACCCGCCTGACCCCGATCCGGGCCGTCGAGCTGTGCAATGCCATCGCCGACTGCCATCCCTTCTTTGTCGAAGACCCGATCCGCTCGGAGAACCCTGCCTCCTTCGCCACCCTGCGCGCCCACACCGCGGTCCCTATCGGCACCGGCGAGCAGCTGCACACCAAATGGGCTTTTCGCGAACTCATCGAGCAGGAATTGATCGACTACCTGCGGGTGGACATCTGCCATACCGGCGGGATCACCGAGGGAAAGAAGATCGCGGCCTTGGGCGAGGTGCACTACCAAGAACTGGCCTGTCACTATACCGCGAGCCCGGTGAGCACCGCGGCCATGCTGCACCTGAACCTGTCGGTTCCCAACTGCGCGGTGCAGGAGTACGCGCCGCCGGCGGCGTCGATGAACGAGGTTATTGAGCACGATTTGAAGACAGCAGACGGGTACCTGCTCTGTCCAGATGCCCCTGGCCTGGGGATTGAACTGAACGAAGAGGCAGCCGCGGCCTATCCCCATGTGATGAGCGAACCGCCGCACTGGCGGCGGGAGGATGGGTCGGTGCAGGATTGGTGATACAGGCACTGATCGAATCGCCACCGCCCCTCAAAAGGGCGGCAACTTTGAGAGAGAGCAATGCCGCGATGCAGGGACTAACTCAAAACCAGAGCGAACATCTCCGGCGGGCTACCCAGGCCCAAGCCTTGTGGGCATTGGCGACCTTCATCGCCACAGCGCTGTCCCAGGGACAGCCCTTGCGCGATATCATGAATTAAGGGCCTCAGGCTGCTTCCCAAAGGCTACGGATACACCTGGTCCGGTGTAGGCCAGACCAGGAGCGGGGAGTAGTTTGCCTCTCCCCAAGACCCAAAACCCCATGACACCCCCTGGGGAGGCGCTGCAAAAGTCGAGTTAATTGTCGTTAATCAGCGCGGAAACCTTCGGTCAGGGAATCAGATATTTTTGGGGTCTGAAGGCTGTAAAAAAGCGGGCGAAAACCGAGCCATTTCCCCCGCACTTACCTAGTGGGCACTAATTTATTCCCGACTCCGTTTTTTCAGAGGGAGGAATGCTCTTTTGTGCAGTTGTGGATCGTTAAAAAACGCGCGGAAACTCCGCCAAAAGTGGCAATCTCTCCTCTGTAAGTCGTTGGGAGACAACGACGGAATGTTTTAGTGGCGACTACCTACTGTGCAAGATCCCAAGAAGGCCATCAATTGAGAGGTCTTCATCCAGCAAAGGCCAGTGTATTCCATACCCTGATGGGGAGATCTCAAAGGTCGTCTTTTCCTGTGCAGTGGCGCGATGCAGCGCAGGAGACACCTCACGCAGTTCGCACTTTTTCACCTGGCCATCGACGGTCAGGATCATGAGGTCGTCTTCAAAGTGAAGTCCGGTCACTTCGTGATGCTTTTTCATCATAGCAGCAAAATCGTCAGCACTATGCCAGGTTCAGTTCCCGGGAGCACTTCTGCCCCCAATATATGATCGGTTTCGAAATGGAAAAAACCTGCTACATTCCCCATTGTCACTGCCGTGTCGCTGCATTCTGCGCCTTCCACTGCAGCACGGGATGCCGGCGCACCCGCTCCGCCAATTCCGGGTCTTCGGGGAAGAGGAGCTCAGGCAGCAATTCACCCCGCTGAAGGCGATCGACATATTCCTGTTCGGCTGGGGTCAGTTGGAGCAGGGGTTCCACCAGGGGCCAGGCGGTCTGGGTCAGTTCTTCAGCGCTGGGCTCCTGATCCTGAAGGAGCATGGGGTGAAGCTGATCGCGCACTTGTTGTGGCGTGAGGCGCGGTGTGCGATGTCCGAGGTAGCTGTGCAGTGGGTGGGGCAAGGCACCTGACAGGGCGATGAACAAGGGCCTGAAGGTGGATGAGGTCAGGAGGCCAGGGGCGATCCGGGGCAGGCAGGCCACATCGAACACATCGCGCGGGGCGAGGCGGTCGAGCAGAGCACAGAGTTTGCCGGCACACAGTTCGGGTAGGGAGAGAATGCGCGCGGAGACCTCGGTTGCCGGTTCCGGAGACCACATGGTCTGCACGGTAGCCGGCAGCAGTAACTGGCGGTGGAGGAAGTTGAGATCCACCTCGATGCGGTCGGGGGAACCGGGCTGGTTGCGGTAGTTGAGGAAGCACTTGCGGCCGGCATGGGACTGGGGGGACCACTGGACCTGATACCCCTGCGCCCTGGCGATGCGCTCCAGGGCGGTCTCAACGCCGGTCCGATCCTGCTCCATGGCCTGCCGTTCCAGTGCGCCGACGTAATTGAAGTCGAGGTCCACGGACAGCCGGCGTGGTTGGCCGAAGCCAAGGTGCAGGGCCGTGCCACCTTTGAGGACCAGCACCCGGGATAGCAGGGGATGGCGGTTGAGGTCCGCCAGCAGCGCCAACAGGCGCAGCACCTTTTCCAGGGCTAGCTCCCGGAAGCCAGTCTCGCGGCTCAGGGTGGTCAGGCGCTCAGGGCTGATCATCCTGTCCCTCCCAGCGCAGCAGGTGGCGGGGCAGGATGAGGTTCCAGCGGGGGACCAGGTGGCCGCCGCGTTCGCCGCGCTCCAGGTAGCGGGGCCGGGGCGGGTGCTTCGCCTCCAGTCGTGCCAGGTATTTATCGGGCACAGAGAAGGAGGCCTGATGGCGCTCAAGGAACCAGCCCACTGCGGCCCAAATGAGCTGCTGGTCGTAGGCGGTCAGCAAGCGCTGGAGCAGGTCGAGGTCCAGCACGCCGAAGCCGGCGGCGGAATTGAGCAGTTCCTCCAGGTCGCCCACCCAGCGGGGCTGGCGGAAGCCGTCCACCAGGGTGCGTTCCGGCCCAGTGAAGGCCACCTCCCGTCCCTGGCGTTCTCCGTGGCGCAGGCCCAGCCGGGTCAGGCGCCGGCGCCTGAGGGCGGTCGGGTGAGCGAGGAAATGGAGACGGTGCGAGCCCAGAGCCAGCACCGGCCCCGGATCATCACAGCAGAGGGTGTATTCCTTCCACAGGGAATGGCCGGCCCCTAGAAGCTCCAGGGCGGTATGATGGCTGAAGATAGCATCTGGCCGCAGCGCGGCGGCGACCTGGACGGGATCGGGCTCGAAGGTCTGAGGACTACGGCCAAAGGGCACCGTGGCATAGACCATGCGGGCCATCCGTTTCACCCGGCCCCGGCGCAGGTGGTACTTGAGTTGGTTGCGGGCAGCGGTGAGTGGTGAGGAGTCCCCCCGTGCCTGCGCCAGTTCGTCGAGACGGAAAACGGGATGGGTGGCCAGGAAAGCGTCAAAGAATAGTTTCTTATTTATGCTCATATGGGTAATAAATTTACCCATATTTCCATTAATTAGCAACCATCAGGGTACAACACGACAAACCCGGTCCGGGAGCCTTCGCCTGATCCTGGTTTAGACACGATTGGCAGCAATAAGGCGATTGGCCCGCCGGCCTGCGGGAAATCCCGAGTCCGCCCTCTGGGCATCCCGAATGGTTGAGGCTGCAAGTGACCCCGTCATAACACCCGCTGTATGGCCGGCGCACATTCCTTCAGCGCCGCGCAGCCAAAGTTGCCCTCGTGTCTGGCCAGGGCGCGGGCG
>JACPJE010000133.1 GCA_016187725.1 Candidatus Latescibacterota bacterium | reverse complement strand
GAACAACCTGTGGACCAGCTGGATCGAACTGGGGGAGAAGTTCTACGAAGCCATCGTCGCCTCCCGCATGCCCATTGACCTGCGCGCCCTGCGCGCCCTCAAGAACTCCTCCCTGGCCCTGGACACCTACACCTTCCTGGTGTACCGGACCTGGGGAGTCAATGAGCGGGGTGCGCCTTCCTCAATCACCTGGAAGCAGCTTGAGGAACAACTTGGTTCCAATTACGGCAATACCAAGAGCTTCAAGCGCTATTTCAAGGAAGCCCTCCACAAGATCAAAGCCCTGTACAGCTCGCGCCTGCGAGTACGAGAAGTCGAGGGCGGCATTGTCATTTCTCCCGGCTCCCAACTCATCGAAAACAGGGCATAAGTTGTCCACATTTTGCTGTGAAAATAGCACTTATCAACAGATGATTTTCTCACCCCCCCCTCTGCAGGGGATGATTTTCTCACCCCTACCTATACTTTATCAATTAAAATCAAATAGTTACTTAGTATCGTATGGGGGGATGATTTTCTCACCCCCCCAGGGGGATGATTTTCTCACCCATCCTATATTAGGTAGTTAAATATATACCTGTGTAATAAGGGCGATTATTACTGTGGATATCTTTCAAAACTGGTTTTGGGGGTAAAGCGAAAGGCAGGGTGAAGCAATGTCCGGCACTCTGGCCTTCAGTCACCTCGGTAGCGCAGATGGCCAAAGCGAAGAAGCGACCCACCCGCCGGCCCCTGACCGCCCCCGAGGCGCATCTGTGGATCTGCCTGCGGGCCTTCCATCAGGGGCACCGTGCGGGGATCTCCCCCGCGATCCTGGCCAGCCAGTTGGGCCTCTCTGAGCGCCGGCTGAGCGAGGCCCTCACCGCCCTGGTCAAGATCCACGGTCGGCCGATCTGCACGCACCCAGACCACGGCGTCTTTGTAATCCGCGATACCCAGGATGCCGCCCTGGCTCAGCGCTGCCGGGCTTATCGCACTTCCCCGGGGAGGTAGCTGGTGAAACGCAACCTGATCCTCAGTGGGGGAGTCGTCCACGACTATCCCCGCACCTCGGCAATGCTGGCGGAGATCCTTGCACCGGCCGGTATCCGTTCCGAAATCTGCGAGGATTTCCAGCGCGTCGATGAGGGCTTCCTCCAGGACTTCGACCTGGTGACCCTCAACTGCGCCCGGTGGACCTTGCGGGAACTGGGAGAGCATGGGCCATGAATATCCTGATCACTGGCAGTAGCTCGGGGATCGGCCAGACCATCGCCCGCCGGGCGGTGGCCGCAGGCCACCGGGTAGTGCTGATGGCCCGACGCGCCTCCCTGCTCCAGGCCCTGGCCGAGGAGCTGAATCGTCCGCTGCCCGGACAGGCGGTCGTCGTTCCTGGGGACGTGGGGAGCAGCGCCGACTGCGAACAGGCCGTGAAGACCGGACTGGAGGCCTTCGGGGACCTGGACGCGCTGGTGAACACCGCCGGCACCTGGGTGGACCTCCCCTTCGCCGAAGTGAGTTACGAGGAGATCGAGCGGTTTGTGCACACCGATGTCACCGGGGCGCTGCAGATCTCCAGGGCCCTCCTGCCGCACCTGCGAGCGCGCGGTGGGGGTCGCCTCCTACACCTCAACGGCCTGCAGGGTCTGCTCCGCCAGCGGCCACCGGTGCTCTACGCCGCGGTCGAGTCCGCGGTGCGCGGTTTGTGCGAGAGCCTGCGCTGGGAGGTGGCCGGCCAGGGGGTCCATGTGGGGCTGATCACCCTGGGAGCGGTGGCCAACACCGAGCCGGACGATCCGGCGCCGGACGTGCTACAGCATCAGGGGCAACGACAGCGGCTGAGCCGGGGGGAGGTGGCCGAGGCGGCGCTCTTCATGCTCTCCCGTCCCCCTGGGGTCAATGTGGACGAGTTGGTGCTGACCCCCCTGGGGCAACAACTGTAGGGGGAAACGTTTCGGGTAAGGGGAGGTGGGCTGGTGTTCTTGCGACACCAGCCCTTTTTTCGTTTGGCACAGACCACCCTCCCCCCTATATTGGGCGCCAACCAGGTCTCTCAGGGAGCCGCGCCCATGCCCACCCTCGCCCGCCTGTCCTTCTTCCTGCCTCCGGCCCAGCGCGACGACTTCGCCGGCCTGTACGACCGCCAGCTCCAGCGCCTGCTCCAGCCCCACGGCCTGGATGCCGGCTTCTCCGACGACCGGCCCTATGTGGCCGGGGTCTTCAGCCGGCTCTTTGCCGTGGAGAGCCCCACAACGCTGATCCACATCCAACAGACCCTGCGCCTGGACCCAACCTGGCAGAGCGCCCTCCAGGCCCTGGAAGGCCGGCTGGGCGCGCCGCCGCGCTACCACCTGGGGATCTACTCCACCCCGGCCACCGAGGGCCAGGTGGTGGATGCTGGCCCAGGGCTGCGCCAGGGCCAATGGCACCGCTTCGGGGTGGCCGATGGCCTGGGCTCGCCCCTGATCGGGGCGCTGCGGTGGGACCGGGAGGGCCGGCTGTGGATCGGCACTTGGGACGGGTTGAGCTGCTTCGACGGGGCACAGTTCACCAACTACACGGTTGCGGATGGGCTTCCAGGCCCGAGGGTCCGCTCTCTGCTCCAGGACCGCCAGGGCCACCTGTGGGTGGGCACTGGGGGTTTTCTGGATGGCATCGGCTGGG
>JACPJE010000153.1 GCA_016187725.1 Candidatus Latescibacterota bacterium | reverse complement strand
GCAGAGCCTGTTGGGTGCGCACCAGCGTTGTGGGGCTCTCCACGGCAAAGAGCCGGCTGAACACACCGGCCACATAGGGCCGGTCGTCGGAGAAGCCGGAGTCGAGGCCGTGGGGCTGGAGCAGGGGCAGGAGCTGACGGTCGTAGAGAGCGGCGAAGTCGGCTAGCTGGGCGGGGGGCAGGAAGAAGGACAGGCGGGCGAGGGTGGGCATGGGCGCGGCTCCCTGAGAAACCTGGTTGGCGCCCAATATAGGGGGGAGGGTGCGCTGTGCCAAACGGAAAAGGGCCGGCTCTTCTGCTGAGCCGGCCCTCCTCCCCCACCCTGCAAGCAGTGTCTACGGGGGTGCTTGTGTAAAGAGAAGCGCATAGAACTGATAGGGCAACACCGTCTTGACACCCCGAAACTCCGCAGGGAAGTGCTGGCTGTTGACCGTCACCAGGTACTCTGCCTGGGCACCCACCGCGCATTCCAGAAAGCGGTTGTCTGGCGCATGGGAGCAAGCGTCAAGGGTCAGGGTGGGCTGGATTCTGTGGCCGCGCTGTTCGACCAGGGAGAGGAAACGATGCATCTCTTCAGGGTAGAAGACCTCGGGATTCCTCGCCGACAGCCGGGTAAGCACGGCCCAGTATTCCCGCCAGGTGGCCTCCGAGTAGAAAAAGTCGAGCGGCTCTGGAAGCTGGGGCTCCAGAGCCGCTCGCATGATCGCCGTGCCTGGGTCCCCCATCTGGGAGAGCACCAGGATATTGGTGTCAAAGACCACCCGCATCGCCAGGGTCAGTTCGCCTTGGGTGCTGACGAGGAGTCTTCTCTGAGGGCCTCCTCGGCCAGTTGCTCACACAACTGGCCAACTTCCTCCTCCGACATGGCGGCCAAGGGGCTGTCCTTTACCCGCTGCAGGGTCTGTTCCCACCAGGCCGGCAAAGGCGGCAGGTCTTCCTTTCGGATCTTCCCCACTCCAGAGCCTTGGTGTGGCTCTGGACCAGGGTTCCGCCGCTTCCAGGACGCCACCAGGCGCTGCAGGAAATGCACCTGCCGTTCGGACAAGCCATTGAGATCCAGGGTGCTCATGGGGCACTCTCGTACGGGCTGGGAATCCTGACAGAGGAAATATACCCTATAGGGGGCTGGACCTCAACCATGCGGAGGATTCCGCAGGTGCCCTTGCTCCATCGGTCTATCCCTCCGTCTCGCCCTCCCCTGGGAGGAGGGATGCTAGCTTCTGCTTGAACAGCTCGACCCGAGGGGCCATGTACGCTTGCAGTTCCTCAAAACTCCAAGGGCGATATCCACAGGCATCCACCCCGACATCCCGGATCAGCCACGAGGGGCGGGCCGCGTCCTCGGCTGCCAGCCGGCCATGAACATGTCCATAGAGATGCCAACTGCCGTGGGAACTTTTTCTCCAGCTTCGCATCGGGTAGTGATTCAGCCAGATCTCCTGGCCCTCTACCTTGATCATTCCCTGCTCCAGCACTTTGCCGAACAAGGGCTGGATGGAGCGTTGGTCGTGGTTCCCCCACACCAGGTGCACCTGGTGGCAGCGGATGCGCTTCCTATAGCGCCGCGCGTTTTCTAGTCCACCACCCCAGCAGAAGTCTCCCAACACCCAGAGGGTATCCCGTTCTCCGACCGCGGTGTTGATGGCCTCCAGCAGGGCCTCGTCGTGGCGGCGGACCGTCTCTTCGGAGAGTCGCCAACGGCCTTGCGGATCGCACCGGACCAGCTCTTCCTCCTGCACGGATAGAAAGGGCCGGTGACAATGCCGGATGATGTTGCCATGACCCAGGTGCAGGTCTGCCGTGAACCAAACCTTCACTATGACGCCTCGCCCCTTCATCGCTTTGAGCAGCGGCTATCGTCTATCCTCTCCCTGAAGAAAGGGTGGGCATGGACATGGCTTCTCTGCTCACAACTGTTGACTCAGGGGAGTCAGCACCAGCTCATCCACATTGACCCCAGCGGGACGGGAGAGCATGAAGAGCACCGCCTCGGCCACCTCCCCCCGGCTCAGCCGCTGGCGCCTTCCCTGGTGCTGCAGTACTGCCGGCGCCGGGTCGTCCGGCTCGGCATTGGCCACCGACCCCAGGGTAATCAGCCCCACATGGACCCCCTGGCCAGCCACCTCCCAGCGCAGGCTCTCGCACAGGCCGCGCACCGCGGATTCGACCGCGGCGTAGAGCACCGGTGGCCGCTGGCGGAGCAGGCCCTGCAGGCCGTTCAGATGCAATATGCGGCCCCCTCCCCGCTGTTGCAGGTGCGGCAGGAGGGCCCTGGAGATCTGCAGCGCCCCGGTGATATCGGTATGCACGAAGCGCTGGATCTCCTCGTAGCTGACTTCCGCGAACGGGGCCTCCACCCAGGTGCCGGCGGCGTTCACCAGCGCGTCCAGGTCCCCGAAGGCCTCCAGCCCGACCTTTACTGCCCGCTCGCAGTCGGCGCTGTTCCCCACGTCCCCGGGCGAAGTGACCGCCCGTCCGGGCGCCGGCCCGTTCAGCTCCTCGGCCAGGGCCTGGAGCAGGGACACCCGCCGGGCCATCAGCACTACCCGGTGGCCGGCGGCCACGGCCCGGCGGGCAATGGTCTCGCCGATCCCTGAACTGCTGCCGGTGATCAGGATATTCATGGCCCACCCTCTCCCAACTCCCGCATGGACCACAGGGCGCCGCGCTGCAGCAGGAGCTGATAGGAGGGATGGGCGAACGCCTCCACGCCATGTCCCAGGGCGCAGTAGCAGATACGGGCGGGTCCGTAGTCCCGCACCCACAGCACCGGGTGGCGCTCCCCCGCCCACTCCCCTGCCGCCAGCGGGGAGAGGGTGTCCGCGATCCTGGGGTGGGTGTACAACTCGTCGTGGATGGCGAAGTCTCCGATACCCATGACTACCGGGTGCGCGTCCGTGCGGACCCGGATCAGGTGCTCCTGGAGCGGCGCGTGCCCTGAGTAGCCCCACTCCCACCAGGCCCCCAGGAGGTGCGGGTACTCCGGCCAGTCGTCGAAGCACAGGGTGGCGGCATGCAGCGCCAGCAGACCTTTGCCCGCGGCCAGGAACAGCGCGAAACTCCGCTGGAACTCAACCGACATCTCGAACCCCGCCTGCTGCCGCCAGGCGAGGCTGATCTGCGGCTGGCTGCAGGTCCACCGGGCGCAGTTGAGGGTCACCAGATCGAAGCCCGCGAGGAAGCCCTCATCGATGCGCTGGAAATCTTCGCAGATTTCCGAACGGATACCGGCCTGTGCGAGGATCTCCGCCAGCATGGCCGAGGTGCGGGGATAGTCGTGGGCGACTCCCCCACTGAGGATCAGGTTGCGTTTCACCAGCTACCTCCCCGGGGAGGCACGATCGGCCCGGCAGCGCTGGGCGAGGGCGGCATCCTGGGTATCGCGGATCACAAAGACGCCGTGGTCCGGGTGAATGCAGACGGGACACCCATGGTTCTTGACCAGGGCGGTGAGGGCCGCGCCCAGCCGCCGCTCGGAGAGGCCCACCTGGCGGGCCAGAGTCGCGGGGGAGATCCCCGCACGGTGACCCTGATGGAAGGCCCGCAGGCAGGTCCACAGATGCGCCTCCGTGGCGGTCAGGGGCCGGCGGGTGTGCCGCTTCTTTGCTTTGGCCATCTGCACTTGCCACGATGAAGGAAGGCCCGGGGCTACCCTAGTCCCCTCGGTCGTCGAATCGTCGTTTTACGGTGCGGGGGTCACCTCGCCTACCAGCGCCCGCAGCGCGGGAG
>JACPJE010000144.1 GCA_016187725.1 Candidatus Latescibacterota bacterium | reverse complement strand
TCAAGCTCGATGGTGAGGATTACCTCATCATGCGGGAAGACGACATCCTGGCCATTGTCGATTGAGTTGCACCCTCCTGATCCAGCGCACGACTAACTGAGGAATAACAACTATGGCAGCCAAACAAATCGCCTTCCAAGAAGAGGCGCGCGACAAGATCCTCTCGGGCGTCCAGCAGCGCAGTCGGGCCGTGAAAGTCACCCTGGGCCCGCGCGGCCGCAACGTGGTCGTCGCCAAGAGCTGGGGTTCGCCTACGGTCACCAAGGACGGGGTCACCGTAGCCAAGGAGATCGAACTCCCCGATCCCTTTGAAAACATGGGCGCCCAGATGGTGAAGGAAGTGGCCTCCAAGACCAGCGACGTGGCCGGCGACGGCACCACCACCGCCACGGTGCTGGCCGAGGCCATCTACACCCAGGGCCTCAAGGCCGTGACCTCTGGCTTCAACCCCATGGAGATCAAACGCGGCATCGACCGGGCCGTGGCCCTGGTGGTCGAGAACCTGGCCACCCAGAGCAAAAAGATCAAGGACCACAGCGAGATCGCCCAGATCGGCACCATCTCCGCCAATGGCGACACCTTCATCGGGGACCTGATCGCCCAGGCCATGGACAAGGTGGGCAAGGACGGCACCATCACCGTCGAGGAAGCCAAGAGCACCGAGACTGTACTCGACGTGGTCGAGGGCATGCAGTTCGACCGCGGCTACCTCTCGCCCTATTTCGTCACCGACCAGGAAGCTATGGAGGCGATCCTCGAAGACGCCTACCTGCTCATCAACGAGAAGAAGATCTCCAATCTCAAGGACCTGCTGCCCCTGCTCGAAAAGATCGCCAAGACCGGCAAGCCCCTGCTGATCATCGCCGAAGAGGTGGAGGGCGAGGCCCTGGCCACCCTGGTGGTCAACAAGATCCGCGGCACCCTGCACGCCGCCGCGGTGAAGGCTCCCGGGTACGGCGACCGCCGCAAGGCCATGCTCCAGGACATCGCGGTGCTCACCGGTGGCACGGTGATCACCGAGGACCTGGGCATCTCCCTCGAAAGCGTCCAGCTCTCCGACCTGGGCCGGGCCAAGCGCATCGTCATCGAGAAGGAGAACACCACCGTGGTCGAGGGGGCGGGCAAATCGGCGGATATCAAGGGCCGGGTCGAACAGATCCGCCGGCAGATCGACGAGACCACCTCCGACTACGACCGCGAGAAGTTGCAGGAGCGCCTGGCCAAGCTGGCCGGCGGGGTAGCGGTGATCCGCGTGGGCGCGGCCACCGAAACCGAGATGAAGGAGAAGAAGGCCCGGGTCGAGGACGCCCTGCACGCCACCCGCGCCGCAGTGGAAGAAGGCATCGTCCCGGGCGGCGGGGTGGCCCTGCTGCGGACCATCGGCAAGCTCGAAGGGGTCAAGGGCGACAGCGAAGGCGAGACCATGGGTGTCAACCTGGTGCGCCGTTCGCTGGAGGAGCCGCTGCGCCAGATCGCCGCCAACTCCGGTTTCGAAGGCGCGGTGGTGGCCGAGAACGTCCTCTCCAAGAAGGGCAACTACGGCTTCAACGCCGCCACCGAGGAATACGGCGACCTGGTGGCCATGGGCATCATCGACCCTGCCAAGGTGGTGCGGTCGGCCCTGAGCAACGCGGCCAGCATCGCCTCCCTCCTATTGACCACCGAGGCGATGGTCACCGAGGAGAAGGAAGAGAAGAAGGAAGCGGCCGGCGGCCACGGCCACGGCCACCATCACCACCACTGAAAACTGCTGCCATCCGGCAGTCAGGTACACCGCCAGGGCGGGGAGCAATCCCCGCCCTGGTTTTTTTCCGGGAGCTAAGGGCCCCTCAGCCGTTTGGACTGCGGCGGCCCCCCCTGGTCCACCAGCTCGGTCAACTGCACTGCGTAGTGATCCCCAACCAAGACCAGTTTGCCCCGGCCGAAGAGCGCACCGTTGATGCGCAGGTCCACCGGCTCTTCGGCCATCTTGTCCACCACCACCATGGAGCGTTCCGCCAGGCTCATCGCCTCCTCCAGGGTGATCTCGGTGCGGCCCAGTTCCAGTGTGATCTTGACTTCCACCTCCCCCAGTCCGGCCAGGGAGGACGGCGCTACCTGGGCCGGTTTCTTCACTGGACGCTTTTCAGCCATACCCCTCTCCGCTTGTGAATCTCCAGGCAAAAACCTAACTTTCTGCCGTCTTCCCTGTCAATCGCCGGTTCTCCGAGAGGAACCCTCCGATGTCCGCCAATTCGTTCTACGCCCGCCTGGGCGTGCGCACCTTCATCAATGCCCGCGGCACCATCACCACCATGGGCGGGTCGATCATGCCTCCCCGGGTGGTCCAGGCCATGGCCGAAGCCTCGCGCCATTTCGTCTCCCTGGAGGACCTGCTCGACAAGGCCGGCGACCGTATCGCCCAGCTGACCGGCGCGCCGGCAGCCTACATCTGCTCAGGTGCCGCCGGGGGCATGATGCTGGCCGGCGCCGCCTGCCTGACCGGCGCCGACCTGGAAGCCATCCAGCGTCTGCCCCAGGTGGGCGGCCGGCCAGACGAATTCATCATCAGCATGGTGGATAGCCACTACTATATCCATCAAGGCTTCCAGCTGTGCGGAGGGCGCCTGGTGAAGGTGGGCACCCCCCAGCAGGTGAGCGCCACGGACTACGCCCGGGCCCTGGGACCGCGCACGGCAGCGGTGGTCTTCTTTCTGGGCAGCCAGCCGCTGGAGCAACTGGCCCAGATCCTGCCCATCGCCCGCCAGCATCAGGTCCCGGTCATCGTCGATGCCGCCGCCCAGCTTCCCCCCCGCGCCTACCTGAAGGAATTGACGGGGATGGGTGCGGACCTGGCGGTCTTCAGTGGTGGCAAAGGGCTTTTCGGCCCTCAATCCACCGGTCTGATCCTGGGCCGGCCGGACCTTGTCAGGGCCTGCGCCCTCAACAGCAGTCCCCACTCGGCCATCGGCCGGGGCATGAAGGTGGGCAAGGAGGAGATCGCCGGCCTGCTGACCGCGGTCGAACTGTTCATGTCCCAGGACGAAGGGGCCCTGATCGGCGAGTGGGAACGCCGCTGCCGCACCATTGGCCAGGTCGCCGACCAGAGCCCCGGGCTGCGGGCCGAATACACCGCGCCCTTCGCCAACAGATTCCCCCCGGCCAGCCCGCTGGTGCACCTGCACTTTTCCCCAACAGCTCCCCGCACTGCCCCCCAGGTGCTGGCGGCCCTGGACCAGGGCACCCCCTCCATCCAGGCCAGCGGTTCCGGCCAGGTGCTCTCCTTTGGCCCTCAGACCTTGCAGGAGGGCGAAGCCGAGATCATCGCCGATCGCCTGCGCCAGCTCCTGGCGCATTGACAGGTCGGCAGACCTGGGTATATTCACCGCAACCCGATCGCTGAGGATCATCCCATGGCCAGTGAAGACAAGACCGTATTGACCCCGTCACAGGTGGACGAAGAGCTGAAGACCCTGGAGGGTTGGGCCCGCAGCGAAGCCGTGCTCAGCCGCAATTTCGTCTTCAGAAACTTCCGCGACCTCACCTCCTTCCTCAATCACCTGACGCGGACCATCACCGAACAGAACCACCACCCTGACTTCAGCCTGAACACCGGCATGCGGATGATCTCAGTAGCCCTCACCACCCACAGCGAAAAAGCCCTGACCCGCTCCGACCTCCACTTCGCCCGCGCCCTCAACGTCTGGAAACCTGGCACATAAAAAAGCCCCCGCACCAGAAGATGCGGGAGCCTTCGGCGGAGAGATGACCACGGTGAATCCCTAGACCTTCACCCTCTTCCCACTCCTGATCGACTGGATTTCCCGCAGGCACAGGAGCAGGGAGTTGCGGGCGCTCTGGCCTGAGAGCACCTTCGACTCCTTTCCCTGTCGCACGGCATCCACCGCCTCCTGGATCTCGCCTACAAAGCCATCCTTCACCGGCAGCTTTGGGTATTTCTTCTTGCCGTCGCTGGTCAAAAGCAGCGGGGGCTGGCCCCAGGACGAATTGTATTTGAGGGTGGCCTTCTCGAAGTACACATCGTACCCGTGTTCAAAGGGACAACCCTGCTGCGAGAGCCAGCCGCCTTCGGCGCTGATGGCCATCCCCGGGAAATGGTAGTGGGTGTGCAGGTGCTCCACCGCCCCCCCCTTGCCCACGTAGCCGCTGGAGGTCACCTGCCCGGGCATGCCGAAGAGGTACTGGACGAAATCCGCGTCGTGGATGTGCAGGTCGATGGCCGGCCCCCCCGTGCGCTCCAGATCCTCGGCATCCCACCAGGCCGGCCGGGAGATGATGCGCTTGAAGTGGGCGGCCAGCACGGGCCCATAGGCACCCTTTTCCACCAGTTCCCTGACCAGCCTGAACTCCGGGAAATAGCGCAGCACCTGCGCCACCATGAACAGCCGCTTGTTCCTCCTGGCAGCGGCCAGGATGCGGTCGGCCCCCTGCAGATCCAGGGCGATGGGTTTTTCCAGCAGCAGGTGCTTGCCCGCTTCGAGGGTCTTGACGCTCCACTCCACGTGCATGGAGGTGGGCAGACAGAGGTCGACCAGGTCCACCTCAGGATCGGCCAGCAGCTCGTTCAGGTCAGGGTGACATCCCAGCATCGACACATCCTGCATCCCGCCACTGCCGCCGAAGTTGCCCTGCACCTTGCGCCAGTCCCCGCGCAATTTCATTTGATCTCGGGTGCAGATGGCCACCACCCTGGCCCCTTTGATCTTCTCGATGGCCCTGAAATGCGTCACCCCCATGAACCCCATGCCCGCGATGCCGATACTGACCATTTTGACCTCCTGGTTTTAACGGATAACAGTCCTACTCCCGGATCAGGGCCAGTTTTCCCCGATACTGACCCTTCCCGCTGAGCACCTGGTAGAAATAGATTCCGGTTTGCACCGGCTCACCCTCAGCGCTGGTCCCCTCCCAGGGCACTCCCCCGTCCCCATCCTCCTCAGTCAGGGTCTGCACCAGCTGCCCCTCCAGGTCAAAAATATAGACCCGTGCCCGTGGGGGCAGAAAGCCAAAGGTCGCCTTGCCCTGAGCCGGCCTGAAGGGATTGGGAAAGACCCGCACCTGGGAGAGGTCCGCCGCTGCCAACCCCAGGAGAACCCGCCCTTCCACCTGCTTTCCCCCCTCGTCCACCAGGCCGCGGATCTGCAGTTCGTACCGCTTCCCCAGCGGCTGCAGCGGGGGCTCCAGATCCAGAATCACCTCATTCCCCTCCGCCTGCGCCCGGATGACCTGGATATCCCGATCAGAGATCGAGAAGCTCTGCACCTGGGGGTGGGGGATGGGACGGCTGAACCTCACCCCCACTTGCCCAGGCGATCTGACCTGGGCGGAGATCACCCTGGCCGGCTCCAGGTAGGGGAAGAGTTCAAACTCGTACTGCAGTGTTTCGAGCGGACTTCCCAGGGCATTCCGAATCCCTTTGAGCACCAACACAAAATGCCCCGAGTCCGGCAGGGCCTGGTCAAACCCCAGCAGCAGGCGTCGGCCGGACTGGTCCAGCAGGGCCGAGGAAGGGATACCCGGCATTGGATCGACCCGCAGGCGGTAGGGCGGTGTGGGTGCCATCACCTGGCTGAAATGCACCCCGAGCTGGTGGGTGGAAAGGCGCTCCACTCCCAATACCTGAGCCCTGGCCTGGGGCTGGACCCTGACAGGTTCCGAGGGCTCAGACTCCTGGTCCCCGGCCAGGGCAGTGATCCTGTACTGGTACTCCTGCCCAGGCTGCAGCCCGCCATCTTCGAAGCGCGGATCTGCAGATACCGCGCCCAGCAGGACCCCATCCCGGTACACCCGGTAGGCAGTGGCCTGTGCCACCCGGTCCCATTCCAGGGCTATGCGCCCTTCGTCCACTGGATAACCCGCCAGACCGGCCGGCCTGGGCAGGCCCAGGTGCCTGGAGAAGATCCCTATCCCCTTCCCGGTGTTGAAAAGCAACTCCAACTGCCCATCCCCGTCCAGATCCCCGCTGGCCGGCTGGTGCGCGTCGCCGGCCTGAGCCTGCCAGACCGGGCTATAGGTATCCGGTCCGGTGGCCGCGAACAAATACAGGTGGGGAGGCAGGGCCAGGGCGAACTCCGGGCGCCCGTCTCCATCCATATCCGCCAGGGCGATGCCATTGCCACCGGCCTTGCCCCCCAGCGCCTCCACCTGCCATTCCCGCGCGAAACTGTTGTCTCCCCTGGCCTGGTACACCTCGATGAGCCAGCGGGTCTGCTGCACCTCATAGGGGTCCTGATACAGGCGCCCGACGATGAATTCCTTCATGCCGTCCCCGTCCAGATCCGCCCCTCCCCCCACCAAACGCGCGTCGGCAGGGGGTTGCTGCCCCTCCTCCTTCCAGGTCAGGCGGTAGGCATCGTCGCCGATGGCCTCGTAGATGAACAAATCGCCATCCGCATCCCCGCTGAGCAGCTCCCCCAGACCATCCCCGTCCAGATCCCCGGCGACCTGGCGGTCCCCCAGCTCGTTGGCGCCCCCGGTGGGATTGGGCAGCACTCCGGTCTCCACCAGCTGGTTATCGCCTCTGCCCTCAAAGATCTGAAACAGCTGCGCCGTGGCCGAGCGCGCCAACAGCTCCCCCCGGCCATCCCCGTCCAGATCGGCCACCTCGCCACCCCAGGCATCCTGCTGCTGCCATACAGGCTGGGAGGGAAAGGCGCCCCCTTTGGGCGCCTCGATCAGCCGCACCCGCTGGGCATCCACCCCGACCAATTCCTCCAGCCCGTCCCCGTCCAGATCGCCGCGCGCCCAGGGGATAAAGAGCAGCGAAGTCGTGTGCAGCGCCGGGGTGCGGCCCTCTTCGTAGAATTCGACCGGGTTGTAGCGGTTCCCTTTATAGGGCATGGCCGCCACCTCAGGCAGCCCGTCGGCATTGAAGTCGCTCAATCCCGGGAGCAGATACCCCTCGGGGAGGAGACCTTTCAGGTCCATGCTCCAGCGGGAAAGAGTCTCTGCCCCGACCGTGAAACTGACCTGGGGCCCACCTGACCCGACCTGCACCCGGTATTCACCCGGCGAAAGATCCTCTGGCAGGCGCAGCCAGTGCAGGGGGCGCCTGGCCGTCTCTGGGATTTGGTAGAGGCTCTCCTCTTGTCCGGCCTGGTAAATGAAGAGCGAGACAGGGCCCCCCGCCTCAGACTCCCACTCGGCCACCTGGGTCCACTGCCCCCCGTCCAGAACTGGATACACCCGCAGATTGCGGACCACCTCAGCGCCTCTGTGCACCTGGACCAGGGTCCGCTCCTCTGCGGTGTTCTCCGGAGTGAAGAACCTGCCGCGCACCAGGTAGCTCCCCTCTCCCACTGCGGCCGTGGGCCAGTTCAGTTGCAGCGCCTGGTTTCCCTGCACCTGACCGCGACCCAGTTCGTGCCAGAGAGCCGGCTCTTCCCCCTGCCCCCAACTCAGATCGTAGCTTCCCGTTCCGGCCATCTCCATCTGCACCAAGACCTTATCCGATTCTTCTGGGGAGGTGTTCAAGCTGAGGGTCGCCGGGCTCTCCACCTTCCTGGCCCCCACCTGGACCAATCCCGCCCCGGAATGGGAATCCCAGCCTAGCACTCCCAGATCCACGGCGGTCTGGACCAGGGCCCCGCGAATCTGTTGCGGGGTGAACTCCGGATGGCGGCCCAGCACCAGGGCCGCCAATCCAGAAACCTGGGCTGTGGCCATGGAAGTGCCGGATCGTTCCCCGTACCCTCCCCCTGGCAGCAGGCTGAGCACCCCCTGCCCGGGAGCCGCCAGGTCCAGGCTGTACCCCACATTGGAAAAGGCCAGCACCTCATCCCCTTTCCCCGTCGCCCCCACGGCGATGACCGTTTCCAGACGGGCGGGATAAAAAACCTCCTCGTCGCTCTCATTGCCCACGGCTGCCACCAGGGTGCAGCCGGCCTGCGCCGCGTAGCGCACCACGTCGCGGATGAGGGGCGAGTAATTGGGATCCCCAAAGCTCATGTTGATCACCCTGGCCCCCTGGTCGGCGGCATAGACCACGGCCGCGGCCACGTCGTCGTCCTCCAGAAATCCCCCGCCCCCGATATTGAACCCGGAGCGCAGAATCATCAAGCGCACCCCGGGCGCCACTCCGGCGATGCCGATGCCATTGTCCGGAATGGCGCCCACAATCCCGGCCACATGGGTGCCGTGGCCCGATTCATCATCCGGATCTGCGTCCCTGACCAGGTAGTCCCCCTCCCCTGGCATGCCCTGAGCATCGCTGAAATCCCAGCCCCGCACGTCGTCCACGTACCCATTGCCATCGTCGTCCACTCCCGGCTCACCCCCGGCCTCTGCCGGGTTTTCCCAGATCTGGCCGGCCAGGTCAGGATGGCGCCAGTCCACCCCCGAGTCGATGATGGCCACCACCACGCCCTCAGCCCAGGGCTCCTCGCCCCAATCCCAACCCAGGGCCGCCAGACTCCACTGCTGGCTGTATAAGGAGTCGTCGGGAACCCAAGTGCTGCGGCGCAGGTAATTGGGCTGGGCCCAGGCAACCCCCGCGAGGCGGCTCAATTCCGCGGCCACTTCCCGGGGGTCGCTGTGGGCATTGAACCTCAACTTGACCCAATCTTCCAACCCCCCCTCCCCAGCAGCTACCTTCGCCCGGCGAGGGGTCGTGGGCCACAGGGGCTCTTCCCCCTCCAGGCCATAACGTCCCCTGAGTTTTGCCAGTTCCTGCTGGGCCGCGGGCTTTGCCTTCCCCGGCTGCCAGCACACCAGTACCTCTCCCGGGGCCCAGCGGGATTCCTGGGCTTCGGTCTGGGCGCCAGACCCGGCCCCCAGCGAACAAACCACTAACCAACTAATAGTGACTGAATGCCATCTGCCCACAATATCTAGTCCGGAATTTACCACTTGACATTCCTCTCATCCGGCCCTTAGCTTTGATGCAAATTCACCTGCAATCTTTCTTTTGTCCGGGGAGGAATCACTGGTCATGCCCACCGCAGATAGCAGTGTATCTGCCTCGCCAGCCTCAGGCGAAATCCTCTATATAGGCATAGATCTGGGCACCTCGCAGAGCGCAGTGGCCACCAGCACCGGCATCAGGCGCACCGTCGCCAGCGTCGTGGGGTGGCCCAAGGATCTCATTTCCTATAAGCTGCTCAAGAAGAAGGTCGTCATCGGGGAGGAATGCCTCAAGAACCGCATGGCCGTGGACATGATCTGGCCCCAGGAACAGGGGGTTCTGCGCTACCGCCCCTCCGCCCCGGGCGCTGATGCCGGCAGCCGCGAAGCCGAGGCGGTGCGCCACCTGACCAGCTACATCATCGAACTGGCCGAACCTCAGCCCGGCCAGGAGATCCGCGCGGTCATCGGTGCCCCGGCCCGCTCCACCTCGGAAGACCGGCAGGCCGTCGTCGATGCGGTGGATGGTCTGGTGGACCACGCCATCGTGGCTTCTGAGCCCTTTCTGGTGGCCTACGGACTGGAGTTGTTCAACAACGCCCTGATCATCGACATCGGCGCCGGCACCCTGGATCTGTGCCGCATGCACGGCACCATCCCCTCCGACGACGACCAGCGCACCCTGAGCAAGGCCGGCAACTACATCGACAACCGCTTCCACATGCTGCTCCAGGAAAAGATCAAGGACTCCCCCATCACCCTGGACATGGCCCGCCGGATCAAGGAACAGTACGCCTTTGTCTCCTCCCAGAAAGAGGTCATTTCCATCGACTTCCAGGTCAATGGCAAGCCCAAGACCTACGATGTCACCGAGAGCCTGCGCGAGGCCTGCGAGAGCATCCTCGCCGAGATGATCCTCCACGCGCGCGAACTGATCGTCACCTACGACCCCGAATTCCAGCAGGATCTGCGCCAGAACATCGTGCTGGCCGGGGGCGGCAGTCAGATCCGCGGCCTGGCCGAGGAGGTGCGCTCCAACCTGACGGAGTTCGGCCCCTGCCGGGTAACGGCGGTCGACGACCCGGTGTTCGCCGGCGCCACCGGTGCCCTCAAGTTGGCCCAGGATATGCCCGATTCCGAGTGGCAGCGCGCCAGCCAGGCCTGAGGCCTGCCTTTGCCTGAGGAACACGTATAGATGGGGATCTTCGCTTTTCTGACCGCTTCCAGACTCAAGACCGAGATCACGCGCCAGCGCGACGAAATAGCCCGCCTGCATCAACTCATCGACCTGGAAGGGGCCCACCGCAAGGAAGCTGAAAAATACTCCGAGGAGCGCGCCCGCAAGAACCAGGAACTGGAGCACGAAAACCGCGAACTGCAGATCCAGCTCAAGGCCCAGGAAGCCGCTTTCCACGAAAAGAGCGCCCAGCTCAAGGAAAAGCTGGAGAGCGAAGCCCAGCGACTGCGCGAGCAGACCACCGCCAAAGAGCACGACATGGACGTGCGGGTGGCCACCCTGCGCCAGGAACTGGAGGAAAAGCAGCGCCTGCGCTCCGAAGCCACCGAGCACAGCGCCCGGTTGGCCGAAAAGATCTCCCAGTTGGAAAAAACCCTCGAGGAGCGGAACGCCTCGCTGCAACAGCGCGAAGATCGCATCGGTGAACTCGAAGCCGAAACCGAGAAACTCAAGCGCGACCTCACCCGCATCATGGGCAACCTGAGCAAGTGGTGAGCGGGCCTAGCGGTCCAGCATGGCGCTGATGAAGAGGAACTTGAGCGGGGTCTCTCCCGCGTTGCGGTGGCGGTGGGGCACGTGGCGGGGCAGGAAGACGCAGTCGCCTGGTCCGGCCAGATAGGATCTTTCCCCCACCCAGACCTCCATCTTTCCCTCCAGAATGTAAAAGGCCTGTTCCTGGTCGGCGTGGGCATGCCCCTCGCCCGAAGTCCCGCCCGGCTGGTACTCATTGGTGTGGATGATCAGCCGCTCGGCATCCAGGGCCGCCGGCCGGTCTGCGTTGCGGGCCCCCGGCCCCAGCACCACCCGCGAGATCCCGCCGGGATGGCCGTGGAATTCCGCCGATAAAGCGAACCCATCCCTGACACAATACTCTTTCTCCATGCCCAGCTCCTCTCTAGTGTGATGGCGACGGATAGAATCTACGGTGTGCTGCTGCTCAGCTTCAGCCGCCACGGCCACCAGCGCAGTTTCGTCCCCCTCTTTCAAAAGCACCCGCGCATCCGCATCGCCGCCGTGGCCGACGAGACGGATATCTATCCCGAGTTGGCCGCTCTCAACCGCCAGTGGGCCGCACAACTGGGGGTGCCCTATATCCCCGGCGTGGAACAGGCCCTGACCCTGGCAGAGGTAGACCTGGTCAGCATCGCCCACGAGCAGGAGCGCAACGCCGGCCTCGCCCAACGGGCCGCTGAGGCCGGCAAGCACCTGTGGATCGACAAGTACATCGGCGCCACCCTCGAAGAGTGTGACCGGGTGGTGGAATGCGTTGCCTCAGCCGGGGTAAAATCCATCGTCCCCAGCTATGCGTACAGCCAGCTGCTCCAGCAGAGCCGGCAGGCGCTGGCAACCGGCCAGTTGGGCCGGCTCCTGGGGGTGCACGTGGAGGCCATGTTCAGCAAGGGCTGGCCCCAGCCGCTGCCCGCGGTGCCTCCAGACCTGCTCCTCCCTCCCGGAAAGTGGACCTTCCCAGTCCTCAAGCGCGAATTGCTCACCGTGGGCGCCTACGCCGTCGGCCTGATCCAGGAATGCCTCGGGCCCATGGCCTGGGCCCAGGGCCGGGCCAACGCCTATTTCTTCCCGGAGCACGCTGCCAGCCGGGCGGACGATTTTGGCATGATGACCCTGGGTGCGGCTCAAGGCGCGATCGCCACCCTCTGCGGAGCGCGCATCGGCGTGGCCACCCACCCCCAGGGCGGCCCGCTCAAGGCCCAGCTCATCGGCACCAGGGGCAGCGCCGTGGTGGACGGCAAAGGCCCGGCGCTGGACGTCTTCCTCCGCAGCCAGGTCACCGATGCCCAATATCACCCCTCTCCCCAGGACCCCATGCAGTGGGCCAGTGGTTCACCGGTCCTGAAATCTGCCCTGGCCGCAGACCCCACCGGTCTGTGGGCCGGCCTCGAAGACCTGGTCCAGGCCCTCGACGAGGACCGCCAACCCCGCTACACCGCGCTTCAGGGCCGGGATTTGATGGAGATCCTCATTGCCGGGTATCGTTCAGCAGCCAAGGGCGGTGAGCCTGTGATGCTTCCCCTCGAGAGAAAAACGTGATCGCCCTGGTCGCCCACCCAGGCCAGCAGCACCTGCTGCAACTCCTGGCCAGCCGCCTGGAAATCTCGGCGATTCTGAACCCCTGGCGCACCCCCTTCCGGGCAGCGCCAGCGCCGGTCTTCTCGCAGCTGAGCGCGCTCTTGGCTGCTGGCGCACCCGATGCCTGCTGTTTCCTGCGGCCCTACGGCGGCCTGGAACAGGATATCTCCACCTGCCTGGAACGACAGGTACGGGTGCTCAGCGCCGGCCCCGCAGACCTGCCGGCCTCCCCCCTCTGGAACTGGGGGGGGCAACACCTGCACTCGCCGCTTTTTCAGGCCGCCTCGGGCCAGCGCCGGTCCCCGGCCTTTGGCACCCCGGTGTACCTGCGCCGGCTGGTGGGCGGCGGAACCGATCTGCTCGACGCCTGGTGGGCGGCCTGCCAGCTGCTCACTGAAGCCCGGGACCTGATCGGCGCCGAAGCAGTGGAGGTGCAGCTGGCCGCCTGCCGCGCAGGCCGGCAGCACCACCTCGCCCTCACGGTGGCTTTTGCCAACCGCGCCACTGCCCATCTGGTCGTGGCCCCCCACTACTTTTCCCCCAGCACCGATCTCACCCTCCTGGGCAGCGGCGGGCTGGTCTTCAGCGATGCTCCGGCCAATGCCGCGCACCAGACCGGTTCTTCAGGCGTGCGGCTCCACCCGCCGCCCTTCCTCCACCCAGAGCCGGGATGGATCGCCGAATTCCTCCAACGCCTGGACCAGCCTGCCCCAGCTGCCCACCCCGCCTTGGAATTGCATCTGCTGGCAGCCCTGCGCCAGGCCCTGCGCCTCGGTCAGCTGGTGCGGGTGAGATAATTATCCTGCCCTGAGGGCCTTGATCTGCGCCAGCAGACCCACGGCCTCCTGCTGCACCTGGGCCGCGCTCTGCATCTTGATTTCCTCATACCCCCTGATCCGATCCGGCAGCTGGAGCAGTTGCACGGCCAGGGGATAGGTCTCCTCATCCACCTGGGGCAGCACCTCGCCCACCAGCCACCGGTACCAGGCGATCAAGGCCCGTTCCAACTGCCGGCAGGGGGTGCGCCCAAAGGGATCGAGCGCGGTGCCGCGCAGGCCCTTCAGGCGTTTCAACACCCCGAACACCGGGCGGAACCAGGGGCCCAGGCGCAGCTTCTTCCTGAACAGCAAGCGCAGGGTGGGAGGATGCAGGTAGTGGGAGATGCTGACTGGACCCTCGAACAGCTCCCGCACCCGCTGATCGGTGGCCGCGTCAGTGGCCAGGCGAGCCACCTCGTACTCGTCCTTGTACGCCATCAGCTTGTACAGGCTGACGACCACCGCGCGGGTCAGGGCCTGGCCGCGGTCGGGGAAACGCCCTTCGACCTGCCACGTCTGGCGGATCACCCCCAGGTACTGACGGGCGTACTCCGCATCCTGGTACGCGCACAACTCGGCCAGGCGCAGGCTCAGCTGGCGCTGCCCCTCTTCGTCCAACCCAATCTCGCGCAGGGCCTGGTCGTGCAACTGCAGGGCTTCCCCTTCCAGGCGGTGGCGGTGCTCCTCCACCGCCTGCGCCGCTGACTGTCTGGCGCCCGCCAGCTCCCTTTCCACCCGCGCCGGATCAGCCACGCTCAACCTGCCCCAGCGGAAGGCCTGGATGTTCTGGCTCACTGCCTTGCCGTTGAGCGCGATGGCCGCCTCGATAGATTCGGCCTTCAGCGGCAGGGCCCCGGTCTGGTACGCGGCCCCCACCAGCAACATATTGGCGTAGAGGATATCGGCAAAGAGGCGCTCGGCCAGCCAGTAGGTGTCCAGGTAGAGGTTGTCTGCTTTGCGGGTGCACGAGTCGATGAGCGCTTTCAGGGCTTCAGGCGCCGGGAACTTCTCCTCGGGATGGCGATTCATGCGCGCGGTGGGCACCTGGGCAACGCTGACCATGGCCAGGCTGCGGCCCGGAGCGGCGTACTTGAGATTGCCAGGCTCGGCGGCTCGCAGGAGATCGAAACCCAGGTACAGGTCAGCGCTGCCCGGAAGGAGGCGGTTGAACACCGGCTGCCGGCCCTCGCTGAGCACCATGGGCGCCTCCACCGGTCCCCCCTTCTGCGCCAGGCCGGTGTTGTTGGACAGGTAGACCTGCACGCCTTCCATCATCGCCGCGTAGGCCAGCAGGTGGGAGATGGTGACCACCCCGGTCCCGCCCCGCCCCATGGCAAAGATGGTGTAGGCATCGCCGATGGGAGGCTTGGCAGGGTCTGGCAGGTCGGAGAGGGCTTCGGGCTGGCGCCGCCGCAGCCCGGTGGCGCGCACGCTCATGAAGGCCGGGCACTCCCCGTCGGTGCAGAGCCGGTCCTGGGTGCAGTTGCCCTGCCGCACCTGGGTCTTCTCCCCGTATTCGGTCTGCTGGGTATAGAGGGCCGCACAACCCTCCGACTCGCGGAAACAGTCTCCGCACCCTTCGCAGAGTTCCTCGTGGATGAGGATGTATTCATCTGGATTGAGGCCCTGCCGGCGTCGCCGGCGCATCTTCTCGGTGGCGCATTCCTTGTCGAGGATGAGGACCGTGGTTCCCTGGACCTGCTTGAACTCGGCCAAGGCTTCGGCGTGTCCTGCCAGCCCGAAGATGCGCAGCCGCGGATGGCGCAGACCGCGGTACTGCTCCGGATCTTCGCTCACCACCCCCACCCGTTCCACCCCCTGGGCCAGCAGTTCCTGCACCACCCTGGGCACCGGCTGCTGCCCACCTGGCCGCTGCCCCCCGGTCAGGGCCACGGTCCCGTTGTAGAGCAGCAGGAAGGTGATGTTCACACCCGCCTGGACGCAGGTCTGGATAGCGCCCCGGCCGCTGTGGAAATAGCTCCCATCCCCCAGGTACTGGAAGATGTGCTTGTTGCCGTTAAAGAGGGCCGCCCCGCTGTAGATAGAGCCGCCGGCCCCCATGGTGGGGATGTAGAGCACGCCGTGGTCGTAGGCCTCGATGGCGCGGATGGAGCTGCAGCCGATCTCCCCCCCTGGCTTTTCCTCCAGATCGCGGAAGGTGTTGTACGGGCACCCGCCGCAGGACATGGGCGAGACCAGGGGCACCCGGGGGTACTGCCGCTTGAGGATTTCGGCGAGAAAGGTCAGGGGGGCGGTGACCCGGTCACCTCTGAGTTTGGGCCACAGTTTCTCGGCCAGCACCTCGGGGTCCAGTTCGCCCCAGGCCGGCAGGAAGGGCTGCCCCAGTTCGTCCTCTTTGCCGTACACCCCTTCCACCGCGGTCCCCCACAGGGCAGCCTTGATCCCCTCCTCCACGTAGGGCCCGGGTTCCTCCACCAGATAGATGCGGCGCAGCCGGCTGGCAAACTGGCGGAGGATCTCCTTTTCGAGCGGGAAGATGGCCTTCAGGTGGAGGACCGGCACCTCCAGGCCCATGACCTCCAGGGCCTGGCGCACGTCGGTGTAGCTCTTGCCCGTGGCGATGATGCCGACCTCCCCTTCGCCCTGATGAATACAACTGATCTGATTCAGACGCAGGTATTCCTCGGCCAGGGGCAGTTTGCGCTCCACCAGTTCGCGCTGCATGGGCAGGGCGCCGGTGGCCATGACGATCTCGTTGAAGCGCTTGGGATAAGGCCGGGGCAGGAGGGGGTTGATCCGGGCCGCTTCGGCCCGCAGGGTGCCGGCCCCGTCGCACACTGGGGTGACCAGCTTCAGGGCTGCCACCATCCCCAGGTAGCGCGACAGGGCGATGGCGTGCATCCCCAGGACCAGGACCTCCTCCACGCTGGCCGGATAGAAGGTGGGGACCAGGCTGCTGCGCAGGGCCCAATCGCTGCTCCCAGGGGAGACCGAACTCTTGGAGCGGTGGTCCTCCCCGCACAAAAGCACCATGGCCCCCCGGCCCCGGGTGCCGGCCAGGTTGGCCAGCCAGACCTCATCCGGGATCCACATGGCGCCGTGGGCCTTGCCGTACCAGAAGGCGTCCACGTCCACTCCGGCCGCGTACTGGGTGCCCAGCATGGCCGAGGCAGCAGTCTTCTCGTTGATCCCGAACTGGTGCACCGTGCGGCCGGTGCGGTTGAGCAGTTCGAGGTTCTGGGAAATTTCCAGATCTAGCCCGCCCAGGGGGGAGCCCTCGTACCCGGAGAGGAAGGTCTGGTTGACCCAGCCTGTTTCCAGATCGGCGCGCTGCTTGTCCAGCACCAGGCGAACCAGAGCCTCGATGCCGGTCAGAAAAACCGCGCCCTCAGGGCGCAGAAACTTGTCTTCCAGATTCGCTTTCATGGCGCTTTGACAGGCCGGAGATAACCGCACCACCGCGGTTGTCTGAGAGTATAGACGTCCATCGCCCCAGGGGCAACCACTCACAGATGCTGGAGGCGCAGTTGCCGCGACCAGGCGAAATAGTCGTCCAGGCGCATCAGCTCGAACTCGGCGACGATATCGGCGGCCCTGCGCTCGGGGCTTTCGCTGTACAGGACCGAGGTGCCCACCCTGCCGGCCGTGGCGATGCGCTGGAACCGGGATAATTCCCCGGTCCTAAGATATGTTACCCCTGCTTCCAGCACACGGCCGCTGGGCCTGCCTATTGCCCAACCATCGCCCTTGGCCTTTATTATCTGGCGAGCGCGCCCTCTCTTAAAAGGCTTGAACATCATGGCAGAGACCGTCGAGGAATTGACCATCCACTACGAGGAGGAGGGCCAGGTGCTGCGCCGGGAACTGGCCAAGGAGATCCTGACTCGCGGGTCGTGGACCACCATCATGTTCCTCTACCAGGATCTCGACCGCAAGACCGGCGATTACGGACCCCAAAAGGTCTCCATCCGCCGCTACCAGAAGCGGGAGGGGTCCTACGTCCAGCGCAGCAAGTTCGAGATCTCCAGCAGCACCCAGGCCAAGGAAATCTGCAAGAAGGTCCACGCGTGGTTCCCTGAGCCCGCTGCCTGACTTCAACCACCTCGGATTTTCCAGCGATCTGGAGTTCTGCTCATGCCGCTGCCCACCTACCGCGCCGCGATCGTCGGGCTCACTGGTATCGGGGGTGCCCGACCGGCCACTGACCCTGCCCTGCCGGTCTACCATCCCAATCCCGCCTCGCACGCCTCTGCCTATCACCTGCATCCCCGCACTGAACTGGTGGGGGTCTGCGATTTGCGCCAGGATGCCCTGGAGGCTTTCCGCCAGCGCTGGCAGGAGGTGTGGCCGGCCATGCGCTACTACACGGACTTCGGCCGGATGCTGGAGGAGCAAAAACCCGATTTGGTCAGCATCGCCACCTCGGATCACACCCACGCTGGTCTGACCGTGGCGGCAGCCCAGTGCGGGGCCCGGGCCATCCTCTGCGAAAAACCCATCGCCACCACCCTGGCCGATGCCGACCGCATGATCGAGGCGACCCAGTCCCGCGGCGTGCTCCTCTCGGTGGAGCACACCCGGCGCTGGGACCCTCTGTTCCTCAAGGTCCGCCAGCTCATCCACAGCGGCGAGTTGGGCCCTTTGCGCACCATGGTGGTGGAACTGTTCACCAAGCGGGCCATGCTCTTCCGCAACGGCACCCACTTGATCGACCTTTTCACCTTCTTCGCCGGCACCGACCCCCAGTGGGTGGTGGCCGAACTGGAAGAGGGTTTTGACGACTACAGCGAATACCGGGGAGACGGGGGGCGCGATCCCGCCCTGGAACCCTATGCCTCGGCCTATATACGCTTTGAGGGCAATATCCGCGCCTTCTTCAATTCGTACAAGACCGCCTTCCCCACCTCCCAATGCATCCTCACCTGCGAAGAGGGCAGCATCCAGATCTCCGACCAGGCCGCCCGCCTGGCCAAGGGCAACTCCCGGCACGAGCTGTGGACCAGGGAAGTGTCTCCGGATTCCTTCCTCCACACCCGCCAGCTGGGCGCCGTGGACGAACTCGTCCATGTCCTCGAAGCAGGGGGGGACTTGATCTCCTCTGGCCGGGAAGCCCGCAAGACCCTGGAACTCATCCTGGCCATGCTGGCTTCCCATTGCCGGGGCAATGTACGGGTGGATCTGCCGCTGCGCTGATCACATGTCCCTGCGCGCCGCACTCTTCCTGCTGCCCGCCCTCCTCCAGGCCCAACCTCCGCTCCAGCCCCTCCCGGCAGCCTTGTCCTGCCAGTACGGGGTGATCGGGCTGCGGGCTGCGCAATGGTCTGCCGATACCCTGCAAGTCAGCCGGCTGGTGCCCGGCAGTCCCGCCCAGCACGCCGGCCTGCAACCGGGCGACCTGCTCCTGGGGGCGCTGCCCTACCGCCTGCGCACCCGCGAAGAACTCAGCCGCTATATCCAGAGCAAGGCGCCGGGCGACTCGGTCTCGCTGCTGCTCCTGCGCCAGGGACAGTACCTGCAAATGAACTGCCGCATCACCGACCGCCGCACCCTCTACTCCTTCATGGGGGAAGAGGGCCGTCTTCTTCCCTCCCTGGATCAACCCCGGCTTCAGTCGTGGGATGGACACCGAGACCCGCTCGAAAAAGGGGTCCGGAACCTGCTCCAGCGCCACCAGTCGACACCAGAACTGGAGCGGCTGATCGCCGCTTTTTCCTCTGAGGATTCCAGCTATGGGGCGGATTGCCGGCTCAGCGTGCAACGCTTCGCCCTGCTCCATCCGCTGAAAACACGGCGAGTAGCAGAGGATCTGTCTACCGCCAGCCAGAACCGCGATCTGGACGCCCTGCTGCTGAGGGCGGCGGTGGACCTGGACCTGGACCTGCCTTTGCCAGATCGCGGCGACCTCCCGGACCTTTCCTCTCCCCTGCTGGCCCAGCTCAAGCCCTTTTACCGGGCCGGCCGCCTGGTCCAGCAGGCCCTGGCCCCGCTGGATGCCGCCCAGCAACAGGAACTCCAGGCCCAGGTCCCCCCGCTGCTCAGGTACCTTTCCCAGCATCCCGCGCTGGACCAGGTCGACAGCACCCAGGACGAGCAGCTGCGCCGCACCTTGCGCCTGGCCAAGGCCGTAGATCTCCCTATGCTCTTTGCCGCTGCCCGTGAGCTGGCTTCGCTGAGCAGACCTGCCACCTTAAAAAAGATAAAGAGTCTGGCCAGCGCCAAAGGCCCCATCGCCGCTGACCTGCCCCCAGGCATCAGCGGCAGCCTGCTCTATGCCCAACCCAGCCCCTGGGGTTGGATTGTGGTTGGAGACCGCGGCCCCAACCAGTACGAGGGCCCCATCGCCCTGGTAGTCGATCTGGGCGGTGACGACACCTATGACCCTGGGGGAACGCCCCTGGTCAGGCTCTGCATCGATTACCGGGGCAATGACCGGTACCTGGGCTATGCCGCCACTGGCATCACCGGGGTTTCCCTGAATCTCGATCTGCAGGGAGACGATCAGTACTGCGCCGACCTCCTGGGACAGGGGGCAGCCTTCTGCGGGGTGGGCATGCTCGTCGATCTCCAGGGCAGCGATACTTACACCGCCCAGGAATATGCCCAAGGGGCCGCCTTCTTCGGCGCCGGCCTTTTACTGGACGAAGAGGGTGATGATCGCTACAGCGCGGCCCAGCACAGCCAGGGCTTCGGCAGCATGCGCGGTCTGGGTCTGCTGCGCGACCGGCGGGGTGCAGACCATTATCTGGCCGACCTGCAGATTCCCTCCACCTACGGTGATCCGGGTCTGTTTGAGGGCTGGTCCCAGGGGGTGGGCTGCGGGGTGCGCGGGTACGGCGAAGGGGGCATCGGCCTGCTGCTGGATCTGGCAGGTGACGACCGCTACCAGGGAGGGAATTTCTCGCAGGGGGTGGGCTATTTCTTCGGCCTGGGGGTCTTGGTGGATCAGCGGGGGAACGATCTCTACCTGGGCAGCCGTTTCGCCCAGGGCGCCGCGGCCCACCAGGCCGTGGGGGTGCTGGCAGACCTGTCGGGGAAGGACTCTTACCTCAGCCAGGTAGCCGCTGGCCAGGGCAGCGCCTGGAACGCTTCGGTGGGCCTGCTCTTCGACCAACAGGGAGACGACCAGTACCGGGCCGACGACCTCTCCCAGGGCGCCGGCGCCATGAATGGGCTGGGCCTGCTGCTGGACCAGCAGGGAGGCGATACCTACCAGGCCCGCTCCGGCCAGGGCGAGGGCGGCAGCCTGGAGTATTGGGCCGGCCGCAGCGCCCCGAATCTCGGAATGCTGATGGATTGGGCCGGCGAGGACACCTACAATCTCGGGGGCCGCAAGGACCAGGCTGAGTTCAAAAATCCAGGCATCGGGCTCTTCGAGGATCGCTAGCCTGACACTCCGGGTATGCCCCGGCGGTGTTTCCCGGGGAGTGGCCGGACAGGGAAGCCGTTTTTGAAGTAGGAGGCATAGACCTTGTTCATGGTGCTGATATTCTGGAAAGAATGTTGAAGTAGGGGCGCAGGGCCCTGCGCCCTTACCCCTTTGACAGGCAGGCCGCCATCTATTTATTAGGGGACATGACAGAAATCAGACGTAATCCTACCCGCCCGGTACAGATCGGCCGGCTCACCATCGGCGAGGGTAAGCCCATCGCCGTGCAGAGCATGGCCGCCACCCGCACCCAGGATATCC
>JACPJE010000145.1 GCA_016187725.1 Candidatus Latescibacterota bacterium | reverse complement strand
CTGGGCAACGCCTACGCCCGCCAACTCGACTATCCCCGGGCCATCCAGGCCTATCTGCGGGTGCTCAAACTGGACTCCACCCAGGTGTCGGCCAGGCACAACCTGGCCGGCATGTACGTGCGGCAGCTCAACTACGCCCAGGCCATCGCCGAGCACCAGCAGGTGCTCAAACTCGATCCGAATCACCTCTCCACCTACCGGGATCTGGCCCATATCTATTTCACCCGCGGCGAGTATTCCCAGGTGGAGGCGCTGGTGGCCCAGGGGCTGAAGCTGGCGCCCGACGATCCAGAACTCTACTGGCTGCTGGGCCGCATGCGCGCCAGGGAACTGAGGCACGAGGAGGCGCTCAAGGCCTTCCAGCGCACCGTGGCCCTCGACAGCACCGACGCCGAGACCCCGGTGGAGATGGCCAAGACCCTGATCAAACTGGAGCGCACCCAGGAGGCGGTGGAGGCCTGCAGGCGCAGCATCGCCCTCAATCCACAGGGCAAGGACGCCTTCTTCATCCTGGCCGACGCGTACCGCCGGCTGGGGAAGAAGGAGGAGAGCCGCCAGGCCCTGGAGCAGTTCAAGGGGCTGGATAAGGAGGAGATGGAGATCCACAAGCAGCTGCGCATCATCGGCAACGACCCCGACGACCACGAGGCCCGGGCCATGCTGGGACTGCTCTACGTCCGCCAGGGAAAGCTCAAGGAAGCGGCCGAGGAGTACCGCCTGGCCGTCCACCTGGCCCCAGACAGCCTGCGCTACTACAACAACCTGGGCAATATCTACCTGCGGCTGCGCGACTACGAGCAGGCCGTGCAAGCCTATGAGGAAGCCCTGCGCCTGGCCCCCTCGTACCCCGAAGCCCACTACAACCTGGGACTGACCCTGCTGCACCAGGAGCAGTTCGCCGAGGCCCAGCAGCGCCTGGAGAAAGCCCTCCAGTTGCGCCCGGACAATGCCGACGCCAGTTATTATCTGGGGCTGGTCTATGCGCGCAACGGGGATTTTGCCCGGGCGGCGACCGTGCTGGAGCAGGCAGTGCGGAACCGGCCCGGGTTCCTCGACGCCCGCCAGAAGCTGGCGGTTTCCTACCTGAAGCTGGGGCGGTACGAGGAGAGCAGGAAAGAGGTGCAGGCCATCGAGGAGTTGCGGAAAGCGAATGCGGAGAAGAATGACCAGCAGGGTCTGTGAGTTCGCGGCCGGGGTGGCCCTGCTCTTGGCCGGCTGCGGCCAGGGGGAGCTGAAGGACGAGGAGGTGCTGGCCCAGGTGGAGGGCAGGGTCATCACCGTGGGGGCGTACCGCCAGCAGGCGGCCAGGGTGCCGGCCGAACTCCGGGAGCAGATGGACCCCCAGCGCTATGTGCAGGCCCTCATCGACGAGGAGTTGCTGGTGCAGGAGGCCCGGCGGCGCGGCCTGGAGCGGTCGGCAGAGGTGGAGAAGGCCTTTCAGCAGGAGGCGCGGGTGTTGGCCCTGCGCGAATTGTACCGCCGCCAGCACGTCGAGGCGCCCCCGCCGCCCGCCGAAGAAGAGCTGCAGGCCTTCTTTGCCAAGAGCCCGTACAACCGCCGGGTGCGCTTCAGCCTGCTGATGGTCAAGACCCCCGGACAGCTCCCGCCCCTGCTGGCTGAACTGAAGGCCGGCGCTGATTTCGACTCCCTCTCCATGCGCCACTCGCAGGACGCCCGCATCCTGGAGCGCCAGGCCGATATGGGGTACCACCGCTGGGGCGAGACCATGCCCTCGCACGCGGCCCTCACCGAGCGGGCCTTCTTCATGAAGCCCGGCCAGATCGTCGGCCCCATGAAGGTGGCCGACGGGTATTTCCTGATCAAATTGACCGACGCGCACCCGGTCAGCCTGGACCAGGAGCGCGAGACCATCGTCCAGCAGGTGATGCAGGAGAAGCTCAGTCAGCGCCTGACCCAGTACTACGCCAGCCTGGGGCAGCAGTACGCCCTGCAGCTGGACGAAGCCGGCTTCCAGGCCCTGGCCGCCGACTGGGCCGCCCAGGCCCTCCCGGAGGAGTTCGCCGCCCCGGGCATGATGTCGCACCACCAGATGCCCGCGAAGAAGCCGGCCTCTTCGCGGCCAGTGGCAGCCAGGCCGCCTCTGGACTCCCAACAGATCCTGGTCACCTATCAGGACGGCCGGCTGAGCATCGAGCAGTGCCGCCCCCTGCTGCAGGCCGATGCCCCCCGCAACCCGGAGGCCCTGCGCAACTACCTGCTCAACCAGCTGTGCCGGCAGGTGCTGGCCCCTCTGGAGATCGGCAGGCTCGAACTGCTCAAGACCCCGGCCCTCCAGGAAGGGCTGGAAAAGGCTGAGCGCCGGGTGCTCATCCGCCAGTTGCAGAGCCAGATCGCCGCCCAGGCCTCCCAGCCCAATCCCAATGCCGTGCGCATCTACTTCGAGGAGCACAAGGACCACTACACCCTGCCGGCCCAGGTGGAGGTGCGGCGGATGAATGTGGCCGACGCCCAGGAGGGCCAGCAAATCCTCCAGCGCCTGCAGTCGGGGCAGGATACCCTCTCCCTGGTCAAGCAGTTCATCGCCCTCAGCTACGGCCCCGGCGCCCTGCAGGGGGAGAGCAAGGTGGCCCGGGCCCTGCAGGAGGGGGCGGTGGGGTCATTCCAAGGCCCCTTCTACTCGGACACCGGGTTCTTCGTTCTCCAGATCCTGGGCCGGCATCCCGCCCAGGTGCCCCAGTTCGAGGCCGTGCAGGAGCAGGTCGACGCCGATCTGGCCCAGGAGCAGGGCAATGTGCTCTTCCAGGAATTTCTCAAGGAACTGAGAACCCGCAGCGCCCAGCAGATCCAGCTCAATCAGGAGAACCTCCAGCGACTGACCAGCTCTCCAAAGGAGGGCCGCGCATGAGCAGTATCGCCCTTCCTTTCCAGCGGGGCTATATCATCGACGCCCGCCATGACGCGCTCTGGTTTCTGGCCCTGCCCTTCATCGCGGTGGCCCTCGCGCTGCTGGCGCACCGCTACCTGCCCGGGGGGGCGCTGGTGGCGGTCACCCTGTGGATCACGGTGCCCCACTTCCTGATCACCGGACTGCGGGTGTACGGTTCGCCGGCCGACTTTGCCCGCTGGCGCGAGCGTTTCATCCTCAGCCCCATCCTGCTCATCCTCTCCGCCTTTGCCCTCACCGTGTACGCGCCGCTGACCCTGGTGCTGCTGGTCACCTTGTGGGACCACCAGCACAGCCTCATGCAGCAGTACGGCTTTGCGCGCATCTACGATTTCAAGGCCAAGACCGGGGGGCCCCGCGCCGGCAAGTTCGACCTCTACTTCAACTGGGTCTTCTTCATCAACATGCTGCTGGTCTCCCCGCTCTTTTCCACCATCTGGGTGCGCATGTTCCACGAGTGGCACCTGCCCATCAGCGCCGCCGGGGTGGAGCTGGTGCACCAGGTGTCCTGGACCCTGACCATTGCCTACGGCCTGGCCTACGTGGGCTACATGGTCTGGTGCCTGCGGCGGGGCTATCCGCTCAACCCCCTCAAGTACCTCTTTCTGCTGTCCAGCTACTTCCTGTGGTATTTCACCAGCTTCACCAGCGAGTACCTGATGGTCTTTGCCGTGGCCCACCGCCTCATGCACGGCATCCAGTACATCGCCATCGTCTACTTCTTCAACCGCACCCGGGTCGAGCGCACGGGTGGGGACTCCTCCCTGCTGACCTATCTGGCCAGGCCCGGGCACTTCAAGATCTTCCTGCTGCTGTGCGCCGCCTCGGTGCTGATCTGGCTGGCCCTGACCGAGGGTTCGATCCGCGACCTGGGCTTTGGCCTGATCGGGTACAGCGAGAACTTCGACCTGTTCAGCTATTCGCTGGTCAGCTCGGTGGCGCTGATCCACTACTGGTTCGACGCCTTCATCTGGAAGGTGCGCCGCCCCGAAGTGCAGCAGGGACTGTGAGCCGGAATCCCCATGCGCATCGCCCCCTATCTGCGGGCCCACAAGCTCCTCTTTGCCATTCTGCTGCTGGCCCTGGGCGCGGCCGGTGTCGAGCGCTACCTGAACAGCCACTACCGTTACTTGCAGCCCCGCAGCAATCCGCGCGGCGCCCCGCAGTTGCAGGGGGAGGCCCTGCAGGATCTGGCCGCGGTGCTCCAGACCCTCTACCCAGAAGGCGCCGAAGCCAACCTGGCCGCCGGCCAGGCGCGGCTCGAACAGGGCAAGCTTCAGGAGGCGCGCCTGCTGCTGGAGAAGGCCCTGGAGGCGGACCGGCGCAACCAGCAGCTGCTCTTCCTCTACGCGCGGCTGCTGCTGGACCAGGGAGAGGCCCCGGAGAAGGTCAAGGCCGTGGTGGACGAGTTGGGCCGGTACTTCCCCCGCTCCCGGGAAAAGGTGGAGGAGTTCTTCTCCCAGGCTTCCAAGGGGAAGATCAGGTTCGAGGGAGGCGGGTTGTACTGAGGGCGGAGGTCAGAAACCGCAGATGCCGGAGACACTGGCTCCGTAGGAGATCAATAGATCTGCCATGCCCGCGTCCTGGGAGTAGGTGGTGAACATCAGGGCGGAGTTGCCGTAGCGGTCCTGGGCGTGCACGTCGGCCCCGGCGCCCAGCAGGTAGCGGGCCACCTCCAGCCGGCTCTCGTTCACCGTCTCCATGAGCGGGGTCATCAGGGTGCCCTCCGGGCCGGGCCGGGGCTTGCGGGTGGTGGAATCGACCTGCACCTCCACCCTGCCGGTGCGACTCGGCTTGACCACGGCCCGCTCATCGGCGCTGGCAGAGTACTCTTCCACCAGCGCCCGCACGAGGTCGAGGTGGCCCTTCCAGGCGGCCAGGTGGATGGCCTGGCGGCCGTTGTCCTCCAGCTGCATGAGCGGATCGGCGCCGGCGGCGACCGCGGCGCGCACCCCGGCCAGATCGCCTTTGCGGGCGGCCTCGTCCAGTTCGGCGCGCGGATCGCGGCCGCAGGAGCACAGGAGGGCGGTGAGCGACAACAGTAAAGGATAGATCTTAGGATACTCAGGGGCGCACAAAATGTCAAAACACCTCACTGGACGAGCGGCGGTCAGGTGCCTGATCCTGGCCTGGGCAGTGGCGGCGGCGTGGCTGGCGGCCGGCTGCGGCCAGGACCCGGCGACCGCCATCGCCATCTCCGGGGCCTGGGTCAAGGAGCCGGTGCCCGGCAAGGCGATGGCCGCCGGGTATCTCAGGATCGAGAACCGCAGCCCCGGCGAAGAGGTGCTGCTGGGCATCGAATGCGCTGACGCGGCGGCGGTGGAAATGCACGACATGGTCCACGAAGGCGATATGATGAAGATGCACAAGATGGAGCGGTGGACCATTCCCGGGGGCGACAGCCTGACCCTGGCCCCGGGCGGCAGGCACCTGATGTTCCTGGGCCTGCGCCGCCCGTTGAAGGAAGGGGACACGGTGCAGTTGACCCTCCACTTCAAAGGGGCCGGCGACCGCACCCTCGCGGCGCCGGTGAAAAAGCAATGACTAACTACCCGATCGCCCTCATCCTGGCCGGCCTTCTCATCCTGGCCGGCTGCGGCGGCCAAAAGCAACCCGGCCCGCCGCCCGACAAGGCCGAATTGCAGCACTGCCCCTTTGGCGGCGACTTCGCGCTCACCGATTACCGGGGCGCCCCCTTCCGCCTGCAGGACCAGCGCGGCAAGATCGCCCTGCTCTTCTTTGGGTACACCTCGTGCCCGGACGCCTGCCCGACGACGCTGATCCGGCTGACCCAGGCCATCCAACTGCTGGGCGAGGCGCGCACCGATCTGCTGGTGGCCTTTGTCACGGTGGACCCGGCGCGTGACACGCCCAAGGCCCTGGGCGAATATCTGGCCAACTTCTCCCTGCCAGCGCTGGGGCTGAGCGGCAGCGATGCCGAAATCCACCAGGTGGCCACCCGGTACGGGGCCACCTACAAACGCGGGGCGGACACGGCCGAGGGCGGGTACCTGATGGACCACACCGACCGGGTCTTCCTGATCGACCAGCAGGGCGCCCTCCGCTATCTCTTCAGCCGCGACGACACCCCGGCACGGATCGCCGAATTGATCCGCAAGCTGCGCTGATGTGCGGTTCTCGCTCGCCGAGGTGGAGCAATTGGGCGCCCGCTTTGCCGCGCTGGACCGCAGGCTCAAGCTGCCGGCCGCGCAAAGGGCGCCGGGCTTCCAGGGACCGCCCTCGGAGTACGAGCCCAATGCCATGCCCGCCGGGTTCGGGATGGAGGAGTTCATCTCCGCCTGGTAGTTGTACCGCATAGGAGAGGAGAAATCTCATGGCCCAGTACCGCGCCGCGATCATCGGGCTGGGATGGATGGGCATGCTCTACGATCTGGCCAAGCGCACCGGGGTGTGGAAGGTAGACGACATCGACCGGCCCACCCCCCAGCTCGATCTCCACCGCAAGTTCCACCACCACACCCACCCCGGCGAGGAGGGGCTGCCCAGCTCCTATGTCGAAGCCCTGTGGGACCGGCCCGAGATCGTCCTGGTGGCCGCGGCCGAGCGGGACCGCAAACGGCTACAGGCCTTTGCCGAGCGCTACGGGGTCCAGGCGCTCTATGAGGACGCTGGCCAGATGCTGCGCCAGGAGCGGCCCGAGATCGTCGCCATCGCCACCAATACCAAGCACCGGGCGGATCTCACCTGCCTGGCCGTGGAGTGCGGCGCCAAGGGCATCTTCACCGAGAAGCCCATGGCCCACACCCTGGAGGAGGTCGACCGCATGGTGCAGGTATGCGCCGCGGCCGGGGTCCCGCTCAGCTGCGGGGCCATCTCCACCACCCACCCTTCCTTTGGCCGGGCGAAAGCACTGCTGCAGAGCGGGGCCATCGGCGAGCTGGTGTCCGTGGAGGCGGCCGGCCCCTCGGCCCAGCACCAGAACTGGTCCTATTTCCTCGACAGCCCGCCCGCCTGGGTGGTGGGCACTGGCGACGGGCCCCGGCGCGAATCGGGCAGCGACGAGTTCACCGGACAGGGGATGATGGTCACCCACAGCGGCCTGGCGGTCCACTTCCGCCGGGGCGCTCCGGGGGTGCGCCTGTGCGGCAGCCGGGGCGAAATGACCTTCGACTTTCACCAGGCCTGGAGATGGTGGCAGGAGGTGGAGTTCGACGGGCTGAAGCCACGGGTGGAGATGCCCTGGCCCAAGCCCCAGTTCGTGCCGCCTTACGGCGGGGTCTACTCCCTCAACGACGTGATGGACTGCCTGGCCGGCCGGCTGGACGAGCCCAAGAACTCGGGCCGGCGGGTGGGGGTGGCCCTCGAAGTGGAGATCGCCCTCAAAGCGTCCTCGGCTCGGGGTGGGGTTCGCGTCGACCTGCCCCTGGCGGACCGCTCCCTGAGGCTCAACTACGACTGGTTCCGCTGAACCCGGTACTTCTCCAGGGCCTCGCGGTCCAGGGTAACTCCTAATCCGGGGGTATCCGGGACCAGCAGGCTCCCTTCGCTGAAGGGGATGGGTTCGGCGATCAGGTCGTCCTCGCGCAAGAGGTGGCCGATGATGTCGCTGGGCAGGGTGCAGCCGGCGGCGGCCGCGGCGCGCATGCGGACCTCGCGATATCTCGATAGGCGAATGTCTGTTGACCGGGGAAGATGCCCCCCGGTCCAGCCACTGTCAAGGCGGGATGATTGCCCATTCGGAGGGGGGTTGAGGAGATGTCAGATTTGCTCGTTCAGGGCTGCCGGTTGTTGCTCAACGGGGAATGGCTCTTTGTTGCTGCCCCCGATGGTGTGCCGCCGGCCGAGGGCTGGCAGCGGGTGCGGGTGCCGCACCGCTCGCGCGAATTCGAGGCCGCGCCCCCGGATTCGGGCTGGTACCGCACCCAGGTGCAGGTGCCGGCTGACTGGCAGTGGACCGGGGGCCGGATCATTCTGGAACTGGGGCGGGTGCGGCATTATGGGCGGGCGTACCTGGACGGCCAGGTGATCGGCGAGCACCACCACCTGCGCCGGGCCTGGCGCCTGGACCTGAGCGGCCGGGTGCGGCCCGGCGGCACGTACGAACTGGCGGTGTACACCCACAACTGCAGCGGCCAGTACGCCCATCCACAGGGTATCTCGCTCAGCGAGGAGGCGGAGCGGGCCCTGGACACCCGCTTCTGGTACACCAGCGCTCCCACCATTGGCATCGAGGACGATGTCTGGCTGGAGCTGGAGCCGGCCCTGCGCCTGGAGGAGGTGTACGTGGTCAGTTCGGTGCGGAAGCAGATACTCACGGTCGAGGCCACGGTCTGCAACGAGAGCAGCCGGCCTTTGGCGGGGCAGGTGCGCTGGCAGGTGCTGCGGGAGGGCCGGAGGGAGTTGGAATTGCCGGCCTGCCCGGTGCAGGAGGCGGCCGGCGAAAAGGTGAAGGTGCGGGTGGAGGTGCCCTGGGCGGATGCCATCTGCTGGGGCCAGCCGCCCTACGGCCAGCCGGTGCTCTATCACCTAGAGGGCACCCTCTGGGATGGGGAGGCCTGTTGCCACCACAGTCTCACCCGCTTTGGCTTCCGCGAGGTGTGGGCCGAGGGCGACCGGCTCCTGCTCAACGGCGTACAATTGGTATTGTGGGGCGATCACACTGTGCCGTACGTGTACGAGCGCCAGTGGCTGACGCGCAAGTTCGCGGCCCTGGCCGCGGCCAATATCAGCATCGTCGAGCACCACCGCTACGATCCGCCCCCGGTGTTCTACGAGGTGGCCGACGAGATGGGGGTGCTGGTGGTGGGCGCCAACTTCTGCGTGGGCACCGGCCAGGTACCCTCCGGCCTGGAGGTGGCCGAGATGGAACTGGTGCTGGAGAACCATCTGGCAGTGGCCGACGAATGGCTGCGCCGCCGCCGCAACCATCCCTGCATCCTCTTCTGGGACATCACCGACGCGCGCGAGCCGGCCTATTGTGTGCCCCTCTTGCGCAAGGTGAAGGAACTCGACCCCACCCGCATCGCCGAGGTGACCTTCGATCCGGGGACTGCCAACGCCGAGTTGGTGGAGCTGATCGACTGCTACCGGCTCTTCAGCGGCCTGGAGCAGATCGAGGCCAGCATCCAGGCAGTGCACAGCGGGGGGCGGTTCCCACTCAAGCCAGTGCGGGTAGGCGAGGCCGGCATCTTCAGCCAGCCCCATTGGCCCGCCGATCAGGAGCCGCCTCTCTTGGAGGGATGGGGGGATTTCCTGGCCCGGTTGCCCGGGCGCAACTTGCACGGCCTGCAGACCTTCTACCTGGTCGATATGGACTACCGCGACTTCAGCGACCAGGTGCCCGGCACCCTCGACGAGTCCTTGCAGGTGCAGGTGAGCTGGCCGGCCCAGTCGGGCCGCGACGCGCGCATCGATCCCTTTGGGGAGGGCACCCAGGCTGCCTGGGGCAAGGCAAACCTGTACCTCAACTGGTGCGATCCGTCCCAGCCCCTCATCCGGCCCACGGCTACCCAGGCCTGGTCCCGGGAATTGTTTCGCCGCTGGGCTGGCCGCGACGTGGGCCCCCTGGCCCGGGAGCGGGTCCCCGAGGTGATCGTGCAGGTGGAGGAGGATGGCCGGCCTGTGGCCGGGGCCCAGGTCTTTGTCGAGGTCCTGGAAGGACAAGGGATGGCACCCTTCGGGGTGCGGGCCGATCAGCAGGGGGTCAGCTGGTTCGTTTTGCCCGAGCCGGGACGGTACCTTTTCCGTTGTGGGGCCGCCAGTGTCGAGATTGTTGCCCGCGCGCATCCGGTGGAGGCCCCGCCCGGGTACGGGCACGTGCAACGAGTGCGCCTGGAGTTGGACGCGGTGCGCGGCGAAGCTGCGCCCTGACCCCCACCGACGCCGAGGACGGAGGCATCGTGAAACCAGCGCGCGAACCCCTGCTGCTCTATCTGGCCCCCGAGGGCAGCGACTGCTGGTCCGGGGCCCTGCCCCAACCCAATGCTGAGGGCAGCGACGGCCCGCTGGCCACCCTGACCGGGGCCCGCCATGCCCTGCGCCGGCTGCGGCTGCGCGAGGGGCTGCAGCAGCCGGTGGAGGTGTTATTGCGCGGCGGCACCTACCCGATGCACGAGCCGCTGCGCCTGTGGGGCGGGGATGCGGGCACGGCCCAGTGCCCCATCACCTATGCGGCGTACCCGGGCGAAAAGCCCGTGCTCAGTGGTAGCCGGCCCTTCACCAGTTGGCAGCCTTATCGGGATGGCATCTACTGCGCCTGGGTGCCGGAACTGAGGTCGGGGCAGTGGTGGTTCCGCCAGCTTTTCTACCGGGGCAAACGCATGCTCCGCTCGCGCTGGCCCAAACGCGACCCCGCTGATCCGCTGTACGGGGGCTGGGCCTTTGTGGAGTCGCCGGTGGAAGAGGAGAACAGCCGACCGGAGGTGCCCGTTGCCTTCCGCTGGGAGGGGGAGGGGCCGCCCCGGCGCTGGGCCAAACCCGCGCAGGGCGAGGTCTTCATTGTCCTGGGCAGGAGCTGGGTCAACGACATCATCCCGATCAAGGAGGTGGACTTTGAGCAACGCCTCATCCGCCTGGCCCGGGCCAGCCGGCCCTACAGCCCCTCGCTCAACGTGGCTACGCGGCTGCTCAAGGGCAACCGATTCTACGTCGAGAACCTGCTCGAAGACCTCACCGAACCGGGCGAATGGTGCCTGGACACCGACACCGGCACGGTGTACTTCCGCCCGCCCGAGGAGGGAGCTTTCGACGCCGAGGCAGTGAGCGCGCCGGCCACCGAGCGGCTGGTGCAGTTGATAGGCACTCCGGAGCATCCGCTCCGCCATGTCGCTCTGCGCGGATTGACCTTCACCCAGACCCTGGCCGGTTTCCCCCATCCGGACGCGTACTACAAGACCCCCAACGCCGCCCCGGCGGTGTATTTGGAGGACACCGAGGACTGCGCGGTCGAGGACTGTTGCTTCGACGCAGTGGGCGGCGATGCGATCAGGCTCCAGAACTGCAATACGCGGGCCCGGATCACCGGCAACGAGATCGCCTACGCAGGGGCGTACGGGATCTTTGTGGGCAGCTTCCAGCGCGGCTTTGCCCGCCACGACACCCGCTCGGGGGACAGCCCCAGCCCACCCGAGTGGTACACCAACCTCGAAGACCAGGAGGCCACGGTGCTGGCCTGGCCCAAGAGCCGCGAGCACCTGATCGCCGACAACCATATCCACCACGTCGGGGTGTACGAGAAACACGCCTGCGGCATCTGTTTCTTCGGCGTCAGTTGCATCGACACCACGGTCTGCCACAACCACATCCACCACGTCCCGCGCTTCGGCATCGGCCTCCTGAGCGGTTTTGGCCGGGTGATCGTCGAGTACAACGAGCTGCACCACCTCAGCGAGGAGACCTGCGACACCGGCGGGATCTGCTCCAACCGCTGGTACACCTATGAGCGCGACGCCGAACTGGCGCAAGGCTGCATCGTGCGCTTCAACCGCGTGCGCGACGTGATCGGCTGCGGGGCGTACGATGCCAAGGCCGAGCCGGGCGGCAGCGAAAGGGCCGGCGGCAAGGTCTGGACCCCGTACTACAGTTGGGCCATCTACTTCGACAACGCGCCGATGCACACCCAGGTGTACGGCAATATCTGCGCCCGCAACACCCTGGGCGGGATCATGATCAGCCACTGGGGCAAGGACGTGGTGGTGGAGAACAACGTCTTTGTGGACAGCGGGCAGTCCCAAGCGTACATGCTCTTCGCCGGGCGGATGTCGGGCATCCGGCTGCGGCGGAATATCTTTGCCTATAGCAACCCCCGGGCTGATTTCATGCGCCTGAACCTGGCCAAAGACGCGGACCTGCAGGCCATCTTTGCCGAGGTCGATCACAATCTGTATTTTCCGCCGCCGGGCCGGGTGCTCACCTTCTCGGGGCTGCCGGGCGAGGCGGTGGAGCGCGCTGGTCTGGAGGAGGTGCAGCGGGTGGGCAGGGACCTGGCCGGCTGGAAGGCCCTGGGTTTCGATCAGCACTCAGTGGTGGCGGACCCGCTCTTCATCGACCCGGAAAACGACAACTACGATCTCAAGCCCGGCTCGCCGGCCCTGGCCCTGGGTTTTGTGCCCATCGACACCAGCCGGATCGGTCCGCGGCGGAGGCAGGAGGACAGGGGATGAAACTGAGCCTGGATGAAGGCCGCGATTGGCATCTGGCGGCCGGCAAGTGGGAGGAGGACGAACAGGGCATCCGCGTTGGCCGGGGCGAAGATGGCGAGGGCCTGCAGGGCTACGGCCTGGCCTTCTACAAACCCAAAGCCTTTGCGGATATCGAGGCCGAGTTCGCGGTGCAGATGCCCACCAACCACGCGGACCTGGGTTTTATCCTCCGGGCCCAGGACCCCACCCACTACTACCTGATCCACTTCCCCCAGTGCGGCCAGGGATACCGCGCCCAGCACTTCTGGGCGGCTCTTTCGGTGGCCGATGGTTCGGGGTATCTGCGCGTGCTGGCGCTCAACCACGTCCAGCGGGTGCCCAGCAACCCCCTGGGCATCGCCAATCAGGCCCGCCTCAAGGTGGAGGGGGATCGCTTTCAGGTGTGGGTGAACGGCCATCCGGCCCTCGACGCGCGCGACCACAGGTACCGCGAAGGGCGCATCGGCCTGGCCGGCTTTGCCCAGGCCCGGCACGGGCAGGTGAAGGTGGAGGGGACCGAGGTGGCAGCCCAGCCCTGGGACGAGAGGGTCGGGCAGATCAAGAACTGGGTGGTCCCCTTCCCGGACCAGGGGGAGGCCCAGCGGGGCATCAGCCTGGTGAAGACCGCCGCCGGCACCCTGCTCTGCGCCTTTTCCTCCTCCACGGGCCGGCACCTGGGCCGGTCCGCGGACGGGGGCCGGACCTGGGCCGTGGCGCCAGCCCCGGCCAATATGGTGGGCAGTCCGCAGGTGTTGAGAAATGGCCGCCTGCTCAGCGCAGCCCTGGGAACAAAAGGAGAGTCGGCCTGGAGCGAGTCGGCGGACGAGGGCAAGACCTGGACGGTGCCGGTGCCCATCGCCTTCCAGGCCCCTGCCGGGCTCAAGGGTTTTGGCACTGGCTGGCCGCTGGAGTTGCGGGACGGCACCCTCATCCGCTTTGGCCTGGGCGGCCACCAGACCTCCAGCGAACCCATCACCCAGTGGGGCGCGGTCCACTGCCAGGCATTCGCCACCCGCTCCATTGACGGGGGCAGAACCTGGTCGCCGCCGGCCAATCTCGACGGCGAGGCCGAGGGCATGGGCAACCTCGATCTGACCGAGCCGGTGGGTTTTGAGACCACCGACGGCCGCCTCATGTGCCTGATCCGGCCCATCTATTCGCCGTGGATGTGGGAGACCTGGTCGCACGACCGGGGAAAGACCTGGGGGCCCTGCGTGCGCGGCCCCTTTGCCGGCTGGGCCCCCTCGGCGCCGGTCAGGGTGCAGTCGGGCGCGGTGCTCTTCCCGACCCGCTTTCCCGGCCTGACCCTCCACACCACCCGGGACGAGGGCATGAATTGGGACCACACCTACATCGACACCTCGATCTGGGCCATGGGCGCCCTGTGCGAGGTGGCGCCGGACAAGGTGCTCTTTGCGTACGAGGATTCCTGGCGCGACAAGCTGCGCATGCAGTTCGTCCAGGTCGCGCCTCAGGGATTGATGCCGGCCAAACCGGCATTCACCCTATAACCGGGAGCGGAAAAGATGCGCGTGTTGTTGACCGGGGCAGCCGGCTTTGTCGGCCGGGCGGCCCTGGAGCTGTTGAGCCGGAACCATCAGGTCACGGCCTTTGACATCAAAGCGGTGGCCGGCGGCGAACGCACCATCCAGGGGGACGTGCTGGACTACAAGCTGGTCGAGGCCGCGGTGGCCGGGCACGAGGCGGTGGTGAACACCATCATGGCCCCCAACCCAAGTTACGGGCCAGAGGGCCCTGGCTTCACCATCAATGTGCGCGGCGTGTACAACCTGCTGGAGGCGGCGCGCGTCCACCAGGTCAAGCGTTTCGTCCACACCTCGAGCGGGGCAGTGCACCAGGGGTACCCGGCCGGCACCTTTCTGACCAATGACCTGTACCCTCTCAAGGCCTCTGGCTCGTACTCCCTCTCCAAGCTCCTGCAGGAGGAGTTGACGCGCAATTTCCACGAGCAGCACGGCCTGTCCATCGCGGTGATCCGCCCCTGGGGCATCATCGATGCGGAAACCATGGTGACCACTGACGGCAGCCCGGTCACCGGCACGCACTGGGGCCACATCGACCGCCGCGACGTGGCCAGCGCCCTGGTGTGGCGTCGGACATCACCTACGAGTGTTTCTACGTCATGGCCACGCCGGGCGGATACAAGGTTACCGATGTGGCGCGCACCGAAAAGCGGCTGGGCTGGAAGCCGGCCCGCACCTTCGACGCGGACCTTTGAGAGGAGCACCCTCATGGCTGCCCAGACAAAATACCAGGACCTGAAGCCGGCGTACGAGCGCGATGGCTTTGTGGTGGTGCGGCAGTTTCTGGAGGCAGGGGAATTGGCCGAGCTGAGCGCCAACCTGGAGCGCTATATCCGCGAGGTGGTGCCCACCCTGCCGCCCACGGCCGCCTTTTACCAGGACCGGGCGCGGCCGGAGACCCTCAAGCAGATGCAGCACATGGGGGGCGACCCTTTCTTCCGCGACTATACGCGCCGGGCCAAGTGGGTGGCCCTGGGCCAGGCCCTGGTCGGCGAAGAGGTGAGTTGCGATGCGCCCGAGTGGTTCAACAAGCCGCCGGGCACCGAACACCCCACGCCCCCGCATCAGGACAACTACTACTTCTGCCTGAAGCCGCCGCGGGTGGTCACCATCTGGCTGGCGCTGGAAAAGGTCGACGAGGAGAACGGCTGCCTGCGCTACGTCCGGGGGTCGCACCGGGGCGGCATCCGGCCGCACGGCCCCTCGAAGATTCTGGGTTTCTCGCAGGCGATCACCGATTACGGGGAGGCGGACCGGGTGCGGGAGGCCTGCATGTACCTGGAGCCTCGGCCAGCCGCCACCGCCGCGCCTTTGCCATGGTCTACAAGGGGATCAGCTGCCGGCGCGATGAGCAGGCTTTCGAGCGGTACCAGCGTTCGGTACAGCGCCAGCACGCGGCGCTGGGGAATACCGGCTGATCCGCGGCGCTCAGTGCGCCGTATACCCCCCGTCCACCATCAGGTGGGTGCCGGTGACGAAGGAGGCTTCGTCCGAGGCGAGGAAGAGCACGGCCTGGGCGATCTCGCGCGGTTCGCCCAGGCGCTTGAGCAGGTGGTAGTTGCCCCATTCCCGCTGGATCTCCTCGGGAGTCATCCGGCGCTCCTCGATGATGCGCTGCAGGGTGGGGGTGCGGATAACTCCGGGGCAGACCACGTTGGCGCGGATCTTGAAGGGGGCCAGGTCCATGGCCAGACAGCGGGTCATGTTGATGAGCGCTGACTTGGAGGTGTTGTAGGGCACGTAGTCGGGTTGGGCGATGAAGCTGCTGATGGAGCCGATGGTGACGATGGCCCCGCCGCCGGCCTTCTTCATCTCGGGCACCGCGTGTTTGACGCACAGGGCCGGGCCCAGCACGTTGGTCCCCAGCACCCGGTTCCAGTCCTCCAGGGTGGCGTCCTCCACCCGACCGAAGACAAAGGCCGCGGCGTTGTTCACCAGGATGTCGAGTTTGCCAAAAGCCTGCACCGCCCGTTTGATCAGGCGCTTGACCTGGTCCTCCTGCGAGACATCGGCCTTGACTAAGACCGCTTTGCTGCCGGCTTTTTCGACCAGGGCCACGGTCTCCTTGCCCCCCTTCTGATTGATATCGGCCACCACTACCCGGGCGCCCTGCTCGGCGAAGAGCTGGCAGGTGGCCCGGCCTATCCCCGAGCCGCCGCCGGTGATGATCGCCACTTTGTTCTTGAGTCGCATTGAGCCCTCCTGAGTTAGACCCCCTAGCTGTTCTCGGTGAGGCGGAAGCCGTATAAGTCCGCATCGATCATCGGCGCATCACGCCATTGCTCGAACAAGCGCCTGCTCTTCGCAACAGACCGCACGGCAGCAGACCGCGATTGCCTCGTAGGGTGCGTGCGGCGCCTCCTTGCTCCTGGCAGAATAGAAGAAGGTGATGAGCCGGCCGTCTGCCAGGCGGGCGGGGGCTTTGTTGCATGAATATTAGCAACTCCTTGTTTCGCAACGATTTACAATTTTAGCATATAATCTTATAGCTCATTGTGTCCCAATGAGTTAACATTTTTCGTGCAACAAAGCCACTCCTCTGCTTCCCGAGCCCCATACTAATATTTGACCGCGCCGAAATGGTGCAGTTTGTCCATGCTGTGTGTCGCGATGATCTGGCGTACTGTGCCCGTCAAGCCGCGCACTACCAGGGAATCGGTTTTCACCCCATCGCCAAGATATCGAACACCCTTAAGAAGCTCCCCATCAGTAATACCTGTCGCGGCAAAGAAGACATCTTCGGACGACACCAGATCATCCATCGTGAGGATCTTATCAAAGTCGTAACCAGCTTCGTGTCCGCGCCGTAGCTCATCCTCATCACGCGCAAACAACTTGCCCTGTATCTCACCTCCCATGGCGCGCAGGGCACATGCCGCGATCACACCCTCCGGTGTTCCGCCGATGCCGATCAAAACATCCACGCCTGAATCGGGCCAGGCCGTCATTAGCGCCGCCGCCACATCGCCATCCGGGATCTGGCGGATACGCGCGCCCGCTTTGCGAATCTCGGCGATCATATCACTATGGCGGTCACGGTCGAGGATGATGGTCGTCAGGTCTTCCACGGAGCGATGCTTGGCTTTTGCAATCGCCTTGAGGTTATCAGTGATTGAAGCCTCAATGTTAATTTTGCCTTTTGCTTCCGGTCCTACTGCAAGTTTATTCATGTACACAAAAGGGCCAGGGTCGAACATCGTCCCTCGTGGAGCCAGGGCAACCGTCGAGAGGGAATTCGATCGGCCAAACGCCAAAGGGCGGGTCCCGTCAATGGGGTCCACCGCAACATCCACCTCCGGGAGAGAACCGTTCCCCACATTTTCGCCATTATACAGCATGGGGGCGTTATCCTTTTCCCCCTCGCCGATCACAATGACTCCTTTCATCTCGATCGTTTGGAGGACGATCCGCATCGCGTTGACCGCGGCCTGGTCCGCCCCCTCTTTATCGCCGCGGCCCATGAAGCGGCCCGCCGCCATCGCCGCAGCTTCGGTCACCCGCGCCAATTCCAGTGCAAGATTACGAGTAGGATCAGTGTTGTAGTCCATTTGCTCTCCGTTTATGGTCGGTTGCGCACACTGCCCGGAGGTCGGCGCAGATCGCATCGAAGGATGCCCTCCCCCCGGCAGAGGAGGTCGAGGTTACGCATGGAATCAACGAGCAGGTCGGCTAGGCTAGGGTCTTGTTCGCAGGCATGGGTACCTACCTCCGATTGATCCACGAGTATGACGATTATTAGTGTACGGCAATTTGCCGTACTGATCAAGAAAAACCGTGGAGGGGAAAAACCGATGCACGGGCCGGCTCACTTGTATATAATTAAGAGGGTACCTAATAGAAATTTCACCTGGGGTTTTTGCCGATACTTTGGCTTGGCGAGCATGCCACGGAGGTACTCAGATGCGCTTGCTCCTGATTGATCCACCGACGAATTGCTTTACCGGTTTGGTCAAACGGGGATACCCCATCGGACTGTGCCTGTTGGCTGCGGTGGCCAAAGAAGAGGGGGTGGAAGATGTGCGCGTGCTGGACATGGACAGGGAGGGTCCGCCCTTGGAGGGGCTCCAGTTTCTCGATCAACGCCGTAACTGGCAACGGTTCATCGATGCAGTGAACGACCTGGACCACGCTGTTTGGCAGGGGTTGAGAGCTGCCCTGCGTCAATACTATCCAGACCTGGTGGGCATTACCTCGATGACGATCCAGTTCGCTGCGGCCCTGCGGGTGGCGCAGGTCGTCAAGGAGTGGAACCCCGGCTGCCTGGTGGTGCTGGGTGGCTCCCAGGCAAGCGCCATGCCTGGGAACACCATTGCCTGGCCGGCGGTGGACCTGGCAGTAACAGGTGAAGGAGAGGAGGCTTTCAGAGAGATCCTGCGCCGCAGGAGGGCTGGTCGTGGAGGCTGGGGGGACCTCCCGGGAGTACTTTCAAAAGGACAGCGTGCGTCCCAGAGTCCGTACCAGGAGGTGAAAAGTATTGATGGGCTGTTGCCAGATCGGCACGCCCTGGCAAATGTGCCGGCCTATGGCGCGGAGGACCTGGGTTTGATGATCACCAGCAGAGGGTGCCCTTACAGCTGTAGCTTCTGCTGCAACTTCACTCGCCGGGTGCGCTACAGGTCAGTGGAGGATGTGCTCGCCGAGGTGGCGCAAGTCCAGACCGAATACGGGACGCGCCAGTTCCTCTTCAAGGACGACTCCTTTACCGTCAACCATAAACGCGTGACCAGCCTGTGTGAAGAGATCCTCCGGCGCGGCATGGTGTTTTCTTGGGAGATCACCACCAGGGCCGACCTGTTGTCAGAGGAACTGGTGCGCTTAATAAAGCGCGCCGGGTGCAACCGGGTAGCTGTCGGTGTGGAGTCGGGAGATGACGAGGTCCTCAAGATCCACGAGAAGGGGCTCGACAAAGAAGAACTCCGGTCAGCGGCGCGGCTGTTGAAGCGACACGGGATGTTCTGGACGGGGTACTTCATGATGGCCTTGCCCATGGAGCGGGAAGAGCAGATCCTCAAGACCTTGGCCTTCATGCGCGAACTCGATCCGGCGTATGCTTCGGTAGGAGTGTATAAGCCCTATCCGGGCACAGGGCTGTTTCAAGAAGCGGTTGAGCTGGGGCTGGTGTTGCCGGAGGTGGACAACCAGCATTTTTTTGAGCGCAATCCAGTGGACTACTTCTTCGCAGATCCTGAGCGCCGGTGCGTCCACATCGCGCCTGACCGCCTGCGGGAAGTCACCCGCCATGTTGCTGCCGAGTTCGAGCGTCACAACCGACAGTTGTGGAATGTGGTGAGAAGAGCCGCCTCGCGGCGGCAGCTTTACTTCTGCGACTGGAGTGCCCTGAGGGCGGATTTGCGACGGGCGCGCAAATGGCTGGTATCCTACTGAGTGTCCTATGTGCAGTTGCCGATTCAGCGATTCGCTCATTGTCGTGACAGGGTCTGAAGGGTACCTCGGACGTGCGGTGGTGCGCCTGCTGCGCGCCCACCACCCGAGAACCCTGGTCACGGTGGACAGAAGACCAGCCGCGGGCATAGATGGTGTCAGGCACCTGCAGTGCGACCTTAGCAGGGCCAGCGACGGTCAGTACCTGGCCGAGGCTCTTTCGGGAGTTGCCGGCGAACCGTTAACGCTTGTGCATCTGGCAGCGCTCTTCGTGAAGGACTTCGCCGCGCGCCGCCAGTACACCTATGGGGACTACTACCGGGAGAACGTGCTGGCCACGCAGGCACTGGCCGATATGATGGAACGCCTGGGCCGGGAGTGGCGGATGGTGTTTACCAGTACGGCCTTTCTCTACCACCAGGGTCGCGGCAGCGGGCAGGCCGATCCCCTGGAAGCCTATGGGAGGAGCAAGTTGGAGGCGGAGCGATTCATCGAGGAGTTGCCAGTCCCCTGGACCATCCTGCGGCCGGCTCGGGTCCTGGGTCTTTCGCGGCTAGCAAGCAGCGGTCTGGCGCAGGCAGCGCCTGAGGTACTTCACCACGAGTTAGTGCGGCAGCTCGACGCGGGAGAGATCCCCTTCGACATTGTGAGCACCCTGATGCGCGACGCGCTCAGGCAGAAGCGCTTGCGCATCGAAGGTGCAGACACGACGCGATCCTATCTGCACCTGGAAGACTTGGCAGCGGCCGTGCTCCGCTGCCTGGCGATGGATGAAGCGCGGGGGGAGAAGTACGATCTATCGGCCTCGGAGCCGACGGATCTGGCTGCGGTGGGCAGAGAGGTGGTGGCGGCTCTGAGTCGCTGGGGAATCCCGTGTGAACTGGAGACCCAGGAACTGCCGGGGCGGGATGTGGTGGTGCCCGAGACAGCAGGGATGAGTGGCTGGCGTCCGGCGTGCGATCCTTCAATAGCCGTGATTCGCCGGGCCACCGAAGAATATGCCGCCGCTATCGCAGCGGGGCTGCGCTGAGAGAGAGGGGACAGCCTTGCGCTTGCAGATGAAGTCGATCAAGGAGTGGACCTACAGCGTGGAGGTGCGAAGGGACGTGGTCAGCACCGCAGCCCCGCTCTTGCGAGCAATGGGTGAGCGGAGGTGTCTGGTAGTGACTACGCCCACAGTGCATAATCTCTACCGGGAATTATTCGGGGCCATGGTGGACCATGGCCAGGGCCGGATGCACGTGCACGTCACCGGAGGCAGAGAGGCGGGCAAAACCCTTGAGGCCGCCTGGGCTATCTGTCGGAAAGCGGCAGAGGGGGGCGTAGAGCGGAACGGTGTGCTGATCGGCATCGGCGGCGGGGTATGCACGGACCTGACGACGGTGGCGGCATCGCTGGTGCGGCGCGGAGTGGCGATCGTAAAGGTGCCCACCACCTTGATAGGGCAGGTTGACGCTGGGATCGGGATAAAGGGGGGGGTCAACGAAGGCGGGGCGAAGAACTACCTGGGTTGCTTCCATCCGCCGGAAGCAGTGTTCGTGGACCCGGCGTTCCTGCAGACCCTGCCCGCAGAGCACCTGCGCTACGGCCTGGCCGAAGTCATCAAGATCGCGCTGGTGGGATGTCGGCAACTGTTCGGCACAGTGGTGGATTGGGGGCCGGCGCTGGTGGAGTCGGGGTTCGCGCGCCCGGCAGACATGGCCCAGGAGGTGATCGCCCACGCCATCGAACTGATGCTCGATGAGCTGCGCCCCAATCTGTTCGAGGACCAAAACAACCGCAGAGCAGTAGACTTGGGCCACACCTTCAGTCCTCTCATTGAGGGAGCAACGGATTTCGCACTCCATCACGGTGCAGCCGTGGCCACCGACCTGGCTCTAAGCGCTGGGATTGCCTTCGAGCTGGGCTACTGCAGCCAGGCCGAGCGGGACGTCATCCATGAAACACTCAGCGCTTCGGGGCTGCCGATCTACCATTCTTGCCTGACACCCGAGCTGTGCTGGAGGGCCATGGAGAGAGCCACCGCCCACCGTCGTGGGGCAGTAAATCTGGTTGTGCCGGCCGGAATCGGGCAGGTGGCTTTCGTCGAGCAGGCCGTCAACGTGCCGGTGGCGCTGTTGGCAGAGGCCATAGCGCACCTGGGCCGGCGGCAGCAGAGATGGTTAGGGCCTGCCCGGGTCGTCGCGTACCAGCCCCTGTACTGAGGCGAGGTGGTTGTGGATACTACCATTCTGGTTTTCGACATCGGAGGCACGGCGTTGCGCGCCGGGGTGTACCGGACGGAGGACGAGCGTTTGGTCTGCGCGAACACGCGGCCGACACCGAGCGCATGGGGCGAGGCGCAGCGCACTCCCGAGGAGGTCCGAGCGAGGCTCTTTACCATGATGGAGGAAATGGGTCGGGAACTGCTCGACGGGGCGACTCCTGCGGCGGTGGCGGTGGCTTTCCCGGGGCCCATCGACGAGTCCGGTCGGGTCCTTGGGGCGCCGACGGTATGGGGCGAGGCAGACCAGAGCTCCTTCCCACTCCGGGAGGCGCTGCAGGCGGTGTGGCCTGCCGATACGGTGGAGGTACTGAACGACGTCACGGCTGCGGGATACTATTACCGGTGCGGCGACGGCGAAGACCTGTGCGTCATCACCGTGAGTTCTGGCATAGGGCACAAGGTTTTCATCCACGGTCGCCCGGCCATAGGCGAGAAGGGACGGGGCGGCGAGATCGGTCATCTGCGGGTGGATTTCAGCGAGGGCGCACCGCGCTGCGAGTGCGGCGGCTGGGGACACCTCGGAGCGATCGCTTCAGGGCGAGGGACGCTCCTGGAAGCGCGGCGTCTCGCGGCAGCAGATCCTTCCGCTTTTCGCCTTTCGAGGGTTCATGCCGCGGTCGAGGGCAACCCCACGGCGATCGACAACGAGCTGCTGGCTGAGGCGTACCGGGACGCTGACAGCTGGGCTTCGACCGTGGTGGAGTGCGGCACCCGCTATCTGGGGCAGGCCATGGCCGCCATACATGTGGCCGTGGGGGTGGAACGCTTTGTGGTTTTCGGCGGCTTTGCCCTGGCGTTGGGGGAGCGGTACCGCCGCGCCCTGGTGCGGGCAGCAGCGGCCAGTTGCTGGGACCTGGGTCAGTCGTGGGATGACATGATCGAACTGGGTGACCAGGAGGTGGAAGCGGGACTGATCGGCGCGGGGCGTTTCGCTGTCCAGCGGCTGAGGGGTTGAGGGCCTGAGGTGGAGCGCCTCGCAATCCTGGGCGGAAGCAGCCCCTTTACGGCGGAGCTGCTCCGCGCTCTTGAAGAAGCGCGGCTGGTCGGGTGGGAGCTGATGCTGTACGGTCGCAGTCATGAGGGGATCGAGGCCCTGACCAGGCTGGCGAGGACTCGCCTGGGCAGGCTCGGGTGGCAGATCTATGGCACAGACCGGCTGATAGAGGCTCTCGACGGGGCTGGGACGATCATCCACCAGATCCGCTACGGCGGGATGGAGGGGCGCGCGACCGACGAAGCCCTGGCGCAGCGTTTCGGAGTGCCGGCGGACGAAACCCTGGGGCCGGCAGGCCTGCAGTCAGCCCTGCGCACCCTGGCTGGGCTGGAGCAACTGGCCGATGCCATCGCGCAGCAGTGTCCCACGGCTACGGTGCTCAACCTCACCAATCCCCTGAGCCTCACCACCTGGGTGCTCTCGCGGCGGGGGGTGAGGAAGTGCATCGGTTTGTGCGAGTTACCTTGGACGACGGTATGCCTCGCCAGTGGGCTCCTGGGCCTGCCTCCGCACCAAGTACACTGGCGCTATACGGGTCTCAATCACCGGGGCTTCATCTGCGAATTGAATCATGCCGGCCAGAACCGCCTGGGAGAGTTTATCGATACCTTGGGGGAAGGGACCATAGAGGGGATCGCGGCAGCCGAGATTCGCCAGCTGGGCGCGCTGCCGCTCAAATATCATCGCCTCTTCAGAACTAGGGGGCGCGGGGACCACGGGCGGGCCGCCGAGTTGATGGCGCTGCGGCAACAGCTTCTGGCAGAGCTGCGCGAACGCCCGGGTGAGTACCCCCTCAGCCTGGGACAGCGCCGCATGCCCTGGTACCGGGAGTCGGTGGTCCCCGCCTTGCGCGCCTTGGGCGGCGGTCCTCCCCTGCAGCAGACCTACAACACCTATGGCTCGGACGGGGTAGTGCGGGAGGTCCAGGGCTGCCTGCGCGCGGCAAAGCTCGATCTCGACCCGTGGTATCCGGGCGAGGGGGCGGTTAGGGAGTGGCTGGAGCGATTTGTCGCCCATGAACGGGCAGTGACTGCAGTTGCTGTCGCGCCCTCCCTGGAGGGCATAGAGCAGGCCCTTGCGTCAGATCCGTCACTGCACGGCCAGGGGGTGCGAGATTTGGCAGTGTCCATCTGGGAAGGGTACCAGGCAACAACGCCCTTGCTGCCGGCGTGATCATCGGAGCGAGCATGATGACCGGTTGGCTAGAGACGGGAGCAATGGGGGTGTTCTGGGTGGCGGTGGGCCTCATCGCCTTTGCGTACGTCGGCTACCCCGCACTGTTGTGGCTGGTGACTCAGGGGAAGAGGCGTCCGGCGCACGCCGAGCCCGACGATTGGCCCACGCTGACCCTGATCACTGTGGCGTACAACGAGGAGCGGGTGATCCGGGACAAAATCGACAATACCCGGGCGCTCGATTACCCCAGAGCAGCGCTGCAGGTGATCTTTGTCTCAGCCGGGTGCACCGATGGTACGCCAGAGATCGTCGCAAAGGCGGCACAAGGAGATATCGAGACTTTGCGCATCGCCGAGAGAGTGGCCAAGACCACGGCCCAGAACCGGGCACTCGCGCGGACCTGTGGCGAGATCGTAGTGTTTTCGGACGCCAACAGCATATACGCGCCGGACGCGCTCAAGGAACTGGTCAAGCCTTTCGGCGATGCTGCCGTTGGGTGCGTGTGTGGGGAATTGCGCTATGTCAACCCCGCCCGGAGCGGCGCCGGAGAGGGAGAGGGTCTCTACTGGCGCTATGAGCAGTTCATCAAGCAACGGGAGAGCGCCCTGGGCTCACTGGTGGGAGCCAATGGCGCCATCTACGCTGTGCGCCGGGAGCTGTGCGAGGCGCTGGGGCCGGACCTCATCCCAGACCTAGTGCTGCCGCTGAGGGTGCGCCGGCGAGGGTATCGCGTGGTGTATGCGCCGCAGGCGGTGGCGGTGGAGAGCACGGGCAAGGGCTTCCGGGCAGAATACGAGCGCCGGGTGCGGATCACGGCGCGCAGCATTCACGGCCTGATCACCGAATTAGGCGTGCTGAATCCGCTGGGCGGACCGGTGTTTGCCTTCCAGGTCTGGTCGCACAAGGTTCTGCGTTGGGGGGTGCCGGTGTTCATACTCGCGGCGATCCTATCGTCGCTGGCGCTATGGTGGCAGGGACGGTACGCAGGTGTTGTGGGGGTCGAGCTGGCGGGTGTGGTCCTAGCTGTGGCTGGCTTGATAAGCCCAAACGCGCTTGGGAGGAACAAGCTGTTCTATATGCCTGCCTATCTCCTTGCCATGAATGCCGGTGTCCTGGTCGGCATCTGGAAATATCTCACAGGTGGGCGCATAATCCTGTGGCAGCCCCCGGAACGGATAAAAGCGAGTGATCAAGTCACTCAAGCATAATGGGCTGGAGAAGTTCTGCCACGGCGGCAATCGCCGTGGAATCAACTCTCCATAGAGGTCTGAAGGAGTATCTGCGATGGCCATTCACAAGGAGCCCACCCACCCCGGAGAGGTCCTGCGCAAGGATGTCCTTATCCCCCTGGGGCTGACCATGACCGAAGCAGCCAGGCGCCTCGGAGTGAGCCGGAGGGTGCTGTCCGCCCTGGTCAACTGCGAGGAGGTGGTGAAGTCCGTATGAAACAAACAGATACAAGCGTACGCGAATTCTTTAATGGGTAGGTATCCGGGCAAAAAGGGCGGACACTCGGGGAAGGGTCCCGAATGTATGCCCCCGCGACCGGCATGCACCCCTTGTTAGGGGCCATGGCGTGGAGAGAGCGATGAAAAGGGAGAGGAAAAGGCGTTTACCCCCCGGTGCGGGTCGAGCGGATGTTCTCCACCGCACCCACCCCGCTGCAGCTTCGCTCAGCCGTGGCCCTGCCCCGCCGGTCGTTCCCCCCGGCGGAGAGGGGGAGGGTGTTTTCCACCCGCACCCCCCCGACCGCAGCTTCGACTAGCCTGGCCCCACCCCGCCGGTTTGCCCCACCCCGGCGGGGGTTTGAGAGGGTGTTCTCCGCCCACGCCCGCCCCGCCGTAGTTTCATGGGGGAGGGTCCCCGCCCCTGTTTTGGGTTCTTT
>JACPJE010000140.1 GCA_016187725.1 Candidatus Latescibacterota bacterium | reverse complement strand
TCGTTGCGGATGCGGATATTGGCAAAGGTGCCGCGCACCATCACCTCGTGGTTGCCCCGCCGCGAGCCGTAGCTGTTCCACTCGGCCTTTTCCACCCCGTGGCTTTCCAGGTACCGGGCCGCCGGGCTCTTGGCCGCAATGGAGCCGGCCGGGGAGATATGGTCGGTGGTGACGCTGTTTCCCAGCCGGGCCAGCACCCGGGCCTGACGGATGGGCTGGATGGGGTCCACTTCCCGCTTGAGCCCCTCGAAAAAGGTGGGCCGGCGGATATAGGTGCTTTTGGCGTCCCAGGCGTAGCGCTCCCCCTGGGGCACGCGGATCTGGTTCCAGACCTGGTTGCCCCTGAAGACGTTGCCGTATTCCTCCTCGAACATCTCAGGGCTGAGAGAACGGCCCAGTTCAGCGCGGACCTGTTCCTGGGAGGGCCAGATCTGGCGCAGGAAGACCGGGACACCGCCCTTGCCCACCCCGATGGGCTCACGCTCGAAATCGAGGTCCACCCGGCCGGCCAGGGCATAGGCCACCACCAGAGGCGGGGAGGCCAGGAAATTGGCCCGGGTCACTGGATGCACCCGGCCCTCGAAGTTACGGTTTCCGCTCAACACACTGCAGACCAACAACTTATGTTCCTCGACCGCAGCGGCGATTGATTCGGGCAAGGGGCCGGAATTGCCGATACAGGTGGTGCAGCCGTAGCCCACGGTGTGGAAGCCCAGCGCCTCAAGGGAGGCACTCAGACCGGCCGCCTCCAGGTAGCGGGTCACCACCCGGGAGCCGGGAGCCAGACTGGTCTTGACATAGGGCGGCACGTTCAGCCCCTGCGCCACTGCGTTGCGCGCCAGCAGGCCGGCCCCGATCATCACCGCCGGGTTGCTGGTGTTGGTGCAGGAGGTGATGGCGGCGATCAGCACCGCCCCGTCGAAGAGTTCGACCTGGCGGCCCCCGATCTCCACCTGGGCCCGGCGGCCCTCGCCTTCCTTCTTGAAGGTCTTGGCCAGCGCGGTCTTGAAGCTGCTTTTCATGGCCTTGAGGGGTACCCGGTCCTGAGGGCGGGTGGGACCGGCCAGGCTGGCCTCCACCGTGCCCATGTCCAGGCGCAGGGTTTCGCTGAACACCGGTTCGGGGGCGCCGGGAGTGTAGAGCATGCCCTGGGCCTCCAGGTAGGCGCGCACCCTTTCGACCACCGCCGGTTTGCGGCCGGTCTGCTGCAGATAGGCCAGGGTTTCCTCGTCCACCGGGAAAAAGCCCATGGTGGCCCCGTATTCGGGGGCCATGTTGGCGATGGTGGCCCGGTCGGCCAGGCTCAACTGCCCCAGGCCGGGGCCGTGGAACTCGACGAACTTGTCCACCACCCCGTGCTGGCGCAACATCTGGGTGAGGGTGAGCACCAGGTCAGTGGCCGTGGTCCCGGCCGGCAGGGTGCCCTCCAGCCGGACCCCCACCACCTGGGGCAGCAACATATAGATGGGCTGGCCCAGCATCACCGCCTCGGCCTCGATACCGCCCACCCCCCAGCCCACCACCCCCAGGCCGTTGATCATGGTGGTGTGGCTGTCGGTGCCCACCAGGCTGTCGGGGAAGAAGACCTCCCCGCCCTCGGCGGACTGGGACTGGACCACGCAGGCCAGGTATTCGAGGTTTACCTGATGGACGATGCCCGTGGCCGGCGGCACGACCCTAAAATTGTCGAAGGATTCCTGGCCCCAGCGCAGAAACTCGTACCGCTCCCGGTTGCGGCTGAACTCCCGCTCGGCGTTGAGTTCCAGGGCCCGGTTCATGCCGGCGTAGTCCACCTGCACCGAATGGTCGATGACCAGGTCCACCGGGATCTGGGGATTCACCTTCTTGGGGTCGCCGCCCAACTCGGCCATGGCGTCGCGCATGGCCGCCAGATCCACCACCGCCGGCACCCCGGTGAAGTCCTGCATCACCACCCGGGCCGGCTTGAAGGGAATCTCCTCCTTGCCGGCCCTCTCCGGGCTCCAGCGGGCGATGCGCTCCACGTCCTGGCGGGTGATCTCGAACTCGTCGCACTGCCGCAGTGCCGCTTCGAGCAGGACCCGGATAGAATAGGGCAGCCGGTGCACCTGGGCGATGCCGGCCTCCTCGAGTTTCTGGATGCGGTAGATGGTTCCGTTCCCCCCGGTGGTGCGCAGGGTGGCGCGGGCGCCGAAAATATCGTTTGCAGCTGCCATGGTGTGCCTTTCGCTGGAATTCGGACAAAAGCTTTTGAGCAACCTAACTTTAGGTGCCGACCCATGAGGTGTCAAGTACCTTGCCCGACCCGGACCAGCGCTGGCGGCTCACTGGTTCGGGAGCGCCCTCTGGGTTACCTTTGCACAGGATTTTCTCTCTCTGCCTTTTATGCGCTATCCTCTAGGATTGATCACCGGTTATCCAGGCTGGCTGACCAGCCGTTTTCTGGCGCAGTTGCAGGAAGTGCCAACCGCAGCCTGGCAGCAGGAACTCTCGCGTTACCGGTGGCGGGTTCTGGTGGCCCCCGGCGCAGAGCCGGCCTCCTCGAGCCCGTCCATCGCCGAAATACAAGTGGGCGACGTGCGCGATAGCGCGCTCCTGGCCAGCGCCGTGCAGGGCGTGGATTTGGTCCTCCACGCCGCCGGCCTCATCCACCCGCGGCGCATAGGGGACCTGTACTCGGTCAATCGCGACGGCACGGCCCGCCTGGCCGGGGCCGCGATCCGGGCAGAGGTGCGCCGTCTCGTCTTTGTCAGCAGCAACGCCGCCGCTGGTTTTGCCCGCGACGCTGCCACGCCGCTGCGCGAGAGCGATGAGCCCCGGCCCGAGAGCCACTACGGCCACAGCAAACACCAGGGAGAGCAGGCCCTGTGGCAGATCCTGGCCGGCTCCGCCACCCAAGGCGTGGTACTGCGGCCCACCACCTTCTATGGCCCTCACTTCCCGCGGCGCCAGCTCAGGGCCTACGAGGCGGCGCGCCGCGGCCATCCCTGGCTCATCGGCAAGGGCTGCAATACGGTGAGCATGGTCTACATCGACAACCTGGTCGCCGGTGTGGGGCTGGCCCTCACCCGGGCCCTGGACCGGGGCCTGGGCGCGCTGGGATACTACTCCTTTTATATCCACCTGGCAGGCGAAGCCACCCGCCATATGGGCTGCAGCATCGACAAGGCCCGCCGCGAACTGGGGTACTGCCCCGCCGTTTCCCTGGCCCACGGAATGCGGGAAGCGGTGCTCTGGGCCAGGGCGAGAGGCTGGCTCTAGTCCGGATGAATTCTCCGCGAGAAGAATCCGCCACCTGGCTGGCGGCGTACCACAGCGAGCAACTGCAGCGCCGGCGCCGGTCCACCTACGGGAGAAAACTGCGCCGGCTCGGCCTGATGGAAAACGCCGCCGGGTTGAGCACCCTCGACATTGCCTGCGGCTCCGGCGAAGCGCTCACCCTGCTGGCGGACCAGGGCGCCCGTCTTTTCGGCATCGATCTGTACGCGCCTCGGGGGCCCCTTGCCGAGCCCTTTCACCGCACCGTGGGGGACGGCACCCGCCTGCCCTTCCGGGACGCGACCTTCGACCGCGTGCTGTGCATGCACTCCCTCCATCACTTCCGCTCGTTTGCAGGCATCGAAAGCCTGCTGCGCGAAGCCAGGCGCGTGCTCAAAGGGCAGGGCGCCTTGTTCCTCCTCGATCACTTTGATTCCTTCTATTTGCAGCTCATCTTTCGCACCCTGGAAGCCTCCTGTCTGGACTTCCTCCCGGCCGCGAAGAGCTTTGGCGCGCAACTGCGCGAAGAGCGCGACATCATCTTCTGGTGGCTGGCCAACTGGCGCACCCTCTTCCGGGTCTTGGAAGACACCGGCTTCCAGGTGCGCAGCTTCAAGAAGGGCCTCTTCTTCTTCTACCTGGTCTGCAATCCTGTCGAATCGCGATGAGTGCAGATACGCTCAGTCTATCCGTCGTCATTCCGGCGTATAACGAAGGGCACCGGCTGGGCCAGACCCTCCGGGAATGCATCGCCTACCTGCAGCTCCAGGAGTACCGCGCTGAAATCGTCGTGGTCGATGACGGCAGCAGGGATGGGACCGCGGAACTGGCGCGTTCTTTTTCCGCCTCCTGGCCGGCCCTCAGAGTGCTGGTCCAGCCGCGCAACCAGGGCAAGGGCGCGGCCCTGCGCCGCGGCTGCCTGGCCGCCGCCGGCCAGTTCGTGATGTTCATGGACGCCGACCACTCGACCAGGATCGAAGAGATCGAGCAGTTCCTGCCCCTGTGCCGCCAGGGCTATGGCATGGTGGCCGGGGTGCGCACCTTCCAGCAGGGCGAGAGCCGCCTGCGCCGCATCCTGGGGCTGGGATTCCTCATGTTCGCCCACCTCTTTGTCTTTCGCAAAGCCGTGGTCGACAGCCAGTGCGGCTTCAAGTGCTTCACCCGCGACACCGCCCAGGCGCTCTTTTCCCTCAGCCGCACGAAGGGGGGCACCATCGACGTGGAGATCTTCTACCTGGCCCACAAATTCGAGCTGCCCATCTACTTTGTCCCTGTACACTGGAAGAACGCGCCGGGATCGACCATCCGCATCTGGCGCTGTCTGATGCAGGACCCCATCGACATGCTGCGGATCCGCTTCCGGGATATCCTGGGCAGGTACGATGCCTCTCCCGGGGATTCAGCCTGAGGGCGCGCGTTCTGATTTCGGCGGACAAAGTTCCTATATTCACTGACAACCGATCTCAACCAGACCAGCGAGTGGGCTTTTTCATGCAGAACCTGCGCCAATTTTTCGACCTCCTCCGCCGCGAAGGCGAACTGGTCGAGGTGGACGTCCCGGTCTCCCCGGATCTGGAGCTAGCTGAGGTCCACCGCCGGGTGGTGGCCAGCGGCGGCCCGGCCCTGCTCTTCACCCGGGTGGAGGGCGCGGACTTCCCCTGCGCCACCAATCTCTTCGGCACCCCCCGCCGGGTGGACCTGGCCTTTGGTCCCCGGCCCGAGCGGTTCATCGGGGAGCTGGTGGGCCTGGCCCAGGATTTGCCCGCCCTCTCGCCCGGGAAACTGTGGCAGCGCCGCTCCCTGCTGGGCCAGGCCCTGCGGGTGGGCCTGAAAACAGTCCGCTCAGGGCCCATTCTCGAATGCCGGCAGTCGCCCCCCTGCCTGGACCGCCTGCCCCTGCTCAAGACCTGGCCCGAGGACGGGGGCTTTTTCATCACCTTGCCCCTGGTCTACACCGAACATCCCGACACCGGCCACCACAACCTGGGCATGTACCGCATCCAGCGCCACGACGAGCAGACCACCGGGGTCCACTGGCAGATCCAGAAGGGCGGCGGGTTCCACTACCATGTGGCCCAGGAGCGCGGCCAGGCCCTGCCCCTCACCATCTTTGTGGGCGGGCCCCCGGCCCTCATCCTGGCGGCCATCGCCCCCCTGCCCGAGGACCTGCCCGAACTGATCCTGGCCTCCCTGCTCCAGGGTGGCAAACTGCTGCGGGCGGCCAACCCGGCCGGCCACCACCCCCTCCTCGCCCAGGCCGAGTTCGCCATCCAGGGTCAGGTACCGCCCCACCGGCGCCGGCCCGAGGGACCTTTTGGCGACCATTACGGCTATTACTCCCTGCAGCACGATTATCCCGTGCTCCAGGTTTCTCATATCTTTCACCGCCGCGACGCCATCTTCCCGGCCACGGTGGTGGGCAAGCCGCCCCAGGAGGATTTCTTCCTGGGCACCTACATCCAGCGCCTGATGGCCCCCCTCAGCCGGCTGGTCATGCCCGCCGTTGAGGCCATCTGGAGCTACGGCGAGACCGGGTACCACTGCCTCTCGTGCATCGTCGTGCAGGAGCGCTATCCGCGCGAGGCCATGAAATTCGCCTTCCGCATCCTGGGTGAGGACGGCGGCCAACTCGCCCTGACCAAATTCCTGCTGGTCATCGACCAGCCCCTGAACCTGGCCGATTTCCGCCAGGTGCTGGAGCATCTGCTGGCGCGGGTCCACTTTGAAACCGACTTTTTCCTCATCGCCAACCTGGCCATGGACACCCTCGACTACACCGGCCCGGCCGTCAACCAGGGCAGCAAGGGTATCCTCGTCGGGGTAGGGCCCCCGATCCGCGAGCTGCCGCGCACCTTTGAGGGGCCGCTGCCGGCCGGAGCCCGGGAGGCACTGCCCTACTGCGCCGGCTGCCTGGCCGTGTCCGGTCCCGCGTACGAAGCCGATCCCACCTATGCCCGACAACTGGCCCAGGACCCAGCCCTGACTGGTTGGCCCCTGGTCTTTTTACTGGACCAGGCCCGCGTGGCACAGCACAGCGCGCGTTTTCTGTGGGCCACCTTCACCCGCTTCGAGCCGGCCGGGGACACCTATGCTGCCGACACCCAGATCCGCCGGCACCACCTGTGTTTCACCCCGCCGGTGGTCTTCGACTGCCGCATGAAACCCGGGTACCCGGCCGAGCTGGTCACCGACGAGGCAACCACCAAAAAAGTGACCCGGCGCTGGTCGGAGTACTTCCCCAAAGGCGATGTGGAAGGAGTGGAAGATCCGCTGGGGAATACGGGATTTGGACTATTAAAAACATAGAAAGGGAATACAATGGACAAGCTCAGAGTCGGTGTTATCGGCTGCGGCGGCCACGCCCAGACCCACTTCCAGATGATCGCCGCCGAACCCCGCCTGCACCTGGCCGGCATCGCCGAGATCGACCCCAAACGCCTGGCCGACAACACCGCCCGCCATTGCCCCGAACGCAGCTTTGCCGACTACCGGCAGATGTTGGATGAAGGCAAGCTGGATCTCGTCCACATCACCACCCTGCCGGCCCACTTGACCGCCCTCGTCGTGGAGTGCCTCGACCGCGGCCTGCACGTCTCCGTGGAAAAACCCCCCGGCATGAGTGCAACCGAAACCGCCCAGATGGCTCAGGCCGCCCGCCAGAGCCGGGGCAAGGCCCTGGTCTCCTTCAACCGCCGCTACATCCCCCAGGTCCTGGCCCTGCGCCGGCTACTCAAGGAGCGGGGCGGCACCGTGCAGTGCAGCGCCACCTACCACAAGAACCAGACCATCCTGGGCCAGTGGCGCGGCGCCGGCCTGGTCCCAGACCCGGTCGTCTGCGACGCCATCCACCACGTGGACCTCTTGCGCTGGCTGGCCGGGGCCGGGCAGGAACGCGCCGCAGTGCCGGTCTCTGTCTATTCAGAAGTGGCCGATGGCCCGCGCCCGGCTGCCCATCGCCACCAGGCCGTGGTCCGCTTCGACAACGGGGCCGTGGGCAGCCTGATGAGCCATTACGGGGTGGGATTCCGCATCCAGCGCGCCGAGGCCCACGCCGAGGATTTTTCGGCGTATCTGGAGTTGAGCGGCGAGCCGCAGTGCGAGCTGTACCAGGCCCTGCCCGGCGAAGGGGAGTCCACCCGGGGAACCAAGCTGAACCAGCCCCTCGACCTGGAGGCCGTGGGCGGGCCCGGCTACAACGAGGTGCGCCACTTCACCGACTGCATCCTGGAGGATCGCACCCCCTGGTCCACCCTCGACGACGCAGCCCAGACCATGGTGCTGGCCGAGGCCATCCGCAGCGGTCACAAAGGCCCTCTGGGGTGAAGCTCTCCCTTTCGGTGCGCGTGGCCGAGAAGTTCCACGCCAAGCGCGAAGCCGCCCTGCCCCTGGACGAACTGGCCGGCCTGGCAGCGGGGGCCGGCTTTCGCGCCCTGTGTATGCGCGCCTCTCAACTGGGCACCCATACCCCCGCCGAGCAGGTGGCCCGGGGCTGCGCCCTCTTGGCGGGCCAGGGGCTGGCCGTCTCCATGGTCACCGGCGATTTCCCCATCCCCGAAAACACCGCCGAAGCGCCCCAGGCCCTGCGCCGCATCGCCCCACACCTGGACCTGGCCCAATCCCTGGGGGCTGACCTGATCCGCGTGGCCCTGCACTCCGAGGAGGATATCCCCTGGGCCCAGCGGGCCGCTGACCAGGCTGCCGAGCGGGGCCTCCGCCTGGCCCACCAGTGCCACACCCGCAGCCTCTTCGAGCAGGTGGACGAATCACTGGCGGTACTGCGGCGCATCGGCCGGCCCAACTTCGGCCTGATCTACGAGCCGGCGAATCTCGAATTGTGCGGCCAGGACTACGGCCCGGCCACCATCGAGAAGTTCGCCCCCTACCTGTTCAACGTGTATCTCCAAAACCAGCGGTTCGACCCGCAGGGCAGTACAAAACTATCCACCTGGTGCCGGGGCGAGGTGCGCCTCGACCTGATCCCGCTGTGGGAGCCCGGGGGCATCGACTTTGCGCCGCTTTTGGAGGCCCTGGAGAAGGTCGGCTACACCGGGTACGTGACCTCGCACCAGGCCGCCCTGGTCGAGCCCCGAGCCATGATCACCCGAACTGCCCAGTACCTGCGCTCGCTGGCTAGCTTCGAGTGATGGGTGGGTATGACGCGGCGGGGAGATGACCCTGGAGGTTTTTCCTGGGGGGTGGCTGGGCTGGGAAGTCCGCGTGGCGCAACGCCCCAACGTATGGGGCGTTGCGGGGGCTGGGTGGTAGGGCAGCTGAGCAAGCTCGGCGCAGCACACCATACGTTGGTGTGCTGCGGGACGCGCCTGGGGAAAAACCGGAACGGGTCACGACCCGACGCCCGCAGCCAGTCCATTCATATCTGAAAGGTGGCTATGTCACACAACCTCGGATTTTCCACCCTCCACCAGCTCTCCGCCCTTATCCAGAAAAAGGTCCTCTCCCCCGTCGAGCTGACCACCTACTATCTGGAGCGCATCGCCCGGTACGACCAGCGCCTCAACTCCTACCTGTGCGTGCTGGCCGAACGCGCCCTGGCCGCGGCCCGCGCCGCCGAAACCGCCATCGCCGGCGGCCACTACCTAGGTCCCCTGCACGGCATCCCCCTGGGGATCAAGGACCTGATCGACCTCGCCGGCATCCCCACCACCGGCGGCTCCCTCCTCTTCAAGAACCGCCTCGCCCAGGAAGACGCCACCGCCGCCCGCCGCTTGGCTCAGGCCGGCGCCCTTTTTCTGGGCAAGACCCAGATGGTGGAATTCGCCTTTGGCGGGGTGGGCATCAACCACCACTACGGCACCCCCTGGAATCCCTGGGACAGCCGTGTCCACCGCATCCCCGGCGGGTCGAGCAGCGGTTCCGCGGTATGCGTGGCCGCTGACCTGGCCCCGGCTGCTCTGGGCTCGGACACCGGCGGGTCCGTGCGCATCCCCGCCTCCTTCTGCGGCCTGGTGGGGCTCAAGACCACCTTTGGCCGCATCAGCAACACCGGCGTCCTGCCCCTGGACAGCACCCTGGACTCCATCGGCCCAATGACCCGCTCGGTGCGCGACGCGGCCCTGCTCTTCCAGGTGCTGGCCGGCCCGGACCCGGCCGATCCAGACACCTGGAACCAGCCCTGCGAGGATGTATTGGAAGATTTAGATGGGGAGGTGGATGGGATGCGCCTGTGCCTGCCTCGCGAATACTTCTGGAAGGACGTGGACCCCGAGGTGGAGGCCGCGGTCAAACAGGCGGCCCATGTTTTTGCCGACCTGGGGGTGAGAGTATCGCGGTGGAGACCTATGCCCGCTTCCGCGAGCATCTGGAGCAGCGCCTCGACCAGTTCGACCCCATTGTCTCGGCGCGTATGCTCGACGGGCGCCGGATGTCGGCTCCCGATTACTTCGAGCTGCAGCGGGCCTATGCCCAACTGCGCCGCAAAACTCACCGCTCCCTGCAGCAGGTGGACTCCCTCCTCACCCCCACCACCCCCTTTGCTGCCCTTCCTGTAGGAGAAGTGGACCGCGAAGACACCTACAGCCGCATCAACGGCCTGTGCCTGCGCAACACCACCGCGGCGAATCTGTTGGGCCTGTGCGCCCTCTCCCTTCCCTGCGGCTTCACCCGCAACGGCCTGCCCATCGGCCTGCAATTGATCGGCCGGCCCTGGGCCGAGGCGCGCCTTTTGCGCCTGGCCCACGCGTACGAACAGGCCACGCCCTGGCTCAGGCAGCACCCGCGGGTAGAGGCCTTCGGATAAACCACCGGAGCGGAGTGAGCGGGACCGGCTGCCCCGCTCACTCGAACTCCACCTCCACCTCCCGGTACTCCCCGCCCAGGGTCCAGTGCACCCGGTATTTCCCCGCGTAGCGCTCCCCACCCTCCGGATCGGTCCCGTCCCAGCGCACCAGCGCAAACCCTTCCAGCCCGTCCAGCCCTCCCTCCATCCGCCCCCGGAAAAGCACCTTCTTCAGCTCGCCTTGCACCGTGTAGAGCCCCACCTCCAGTTCGCCGGGCGCTCGCGCCTTGCAGATCAGCGCCGCCGGGGTACCAGCGCGCATAATGCGGGGCAGCGCCGCAGCCAGGGTCAGTTCGCGGCACTCGGAGAGAGGGAAACTGGGCAGCGCCGGCTCGACAGCCGCGTACCTGCGCGCAAAGCCCGGGGGTTCCCGGAGGGTGATCCGCTGGTAATATGCCTGTCCCAACCCGCCCTCCCGGAGCTGGAGAGCCTGGAGATCCCGCACCGTCTGGGAGAAGTCCCCAAGGGCGGTCCACAAGGTGCCGGCCCCGTCCTCGGGGCCTGCCTGCCAGGGGCCGCGGCCATCGGCATTGCGCCACTGCGGCTCGGCGGCGTCGCCGTTCCACATCACCTCCAGGTTGGTGCGCGTGATCCGCTCCAGATCCCCCGGGGCAAAGACCACCCCGGTGTGGTAGGCCTCGGCGATGAAGGCGACCTCGCGGGCCTGGTAGTTGCGGTGGGGATGGACATTGACCCAGTGGCGCACCTGGCCGGCCTCGTCCAGATCCCACAGCCCCTGCGGTTCCCAGTAGTTCCACACATAGTGATCGTCGAAGTACTGCAGCCGGCTCTTGAACTGCCAGAAGATCCGCCAGGCCCGTTCGCGGAATTTCTCCTCGCCGGTGAGCCGGTAAAGGCGCAGGGCGATCACCCCCACGTCCATCTGTTTGTTGTAGGGCAGGCTCAGGCTCGATTTGTCGGCATCCAGTTTCTTCCAGGCGTCCAGCTTTCCCGGTTCCAGGTACTGGTCCCAGGAGACGTACGCCCCGCCCTCCCCGTCCACCCGCCAGGTGCCGCGGGCGTCCCATTTCTCCATCAGGTCCCGGCGGGCCAGATCCACGTAGGCGCGGGCCCGCTCCCCGTAGCGCGCCGCCAGGAGCGAATCCCCGAGCACCACCTCGGCGAAGTGCAGCATGGGACTGACCAGGATCGCGTCCCCCACGTGCACGTCGCACCACACCTGCGGGCCGTAGATATAGGGCCCGATCCATCCCCGGTACCCATCCGGGGCCTTTTCCATCAGACTCACCAGCCAGTCGAAGTACCGCTGTCCCTGATCCAGCCAGGCCAGATCCCCCGAGGCCTGGTACCCGCGGACGAAGTCATCGGCCGAGTACGCCGCGTGCCAGCAGAAATCCTCGCCCGTGACCCGGCCCTCGATCTTGAAGTTCGGGTTGCGCATCACCTGTTGGTAGTGTTCCTCGGCGGACATGGTCAGCTCCTGGGCGGAAAAGGGCAGCCAGCCAGCAACCAGCCCGGCCAATACGAGGCAAAACATCCAGTTCTTCATATCCATCCCTTGGATTTGTCAGCCAGGAGTTGGACCTTCACCAGACTGGCCGGGGACCATAGGGCGGCAATTCAGCCCCCAGTTCAAAAGCGCCCAGATCCGGCGCTGCTCCGCTGTATCCATCGTTGATGTTGGCCAGCCTCTCCCCCCGATCCAGCGCCCGGATCTGGGTGGCACTGATGCCCCGCTCCGGGCGTTCGGCCGCCTGGCCCTGGGCGTTGAGAATGGCCTCGCCGTCCACCCCGCCGCGCCAGACAATGGGCCGGCCCGGCTCGCCGCTGGAGCGCAAGATCCAGGTGCCAGCGTACACACCGGCGTGTACCAGAAAGACATCGCCGGGCTGCGCCTGGCTGTCGGCAGCGGCCAACCCCCGGAAAGGTTCTTCCGCGGTCCCGCTGCCTCCCCCTGCCCCTGGAACCACGTGGAGTTGCCGGCCTCCGGCAAAGGCGCTCGGCACTCCGCGCGTGCGCTGTTCGAGCAGGCGCACCTCGCCCCCGCCCTCGGGATCGGCCAGGGCCACCCGCAGTTGGTACTGGGTATCCTCCTCCAGGTCGAAGAGGCTGCCGACCAGCAGCCAGGTCCCTGCCGGCAGCGGGCGGTCCTTGGGCAGGGCCGCCGGGTCCACCCTGAACAGCTCCAGGCCCCGCTGCCACTCCCCTTGCCCCTCCTTGCGGTACTCCAGGGTAGCGGAGGCATTGTGGTTGTCGTCTCCCCTGATCTGCCAGCTCACCCCCAGGCAGATCAGGGTGGGGCGCTCCAGCTCCAGAGCGCCGGGTTCCACGGCGGGGCCGGCGGACGCCTTTTTGGAGCAGGCCAAGAGCAGGCAGACAGTGACGAGGACAAAGCCTTTCACGGCTCAATTTCTCCAGCGTGAGGGGTGCCGATGGGACTTGCGAAGATGGGGTCCAACCGCTAATTTTACCCACTCGCTTCGCCGGTATGCTCCCATCGTCCAGCGGTTAGGACCCAGGATTTTCAATCCTGTAACCGGAGTTCGAGTCTCCGTGGGAGCACCAGAAAATAAGTCTCGTATAAATTGCGCGTTACGACAAGAAAGGGCCTTGATTCTAAAGGCCCTTTTTCATTTATCCCTTGGCGCTGGTGTCCACCTGGTGACTGAAAACCCTTGCCCATTGATCTCCATCGGTTATACAAAAGGTGAAATTCACTTGATACCTCTCTGGGAACTGTCTATCTTAGCCTACAAGAAGGAGAAGGACTTTTGCCCGCCCCCCTGACGTGTACCTGTTAAGATGCCTCCAGCGATCAGCCGCGAAGCCGATAGAGAAGGAATGAGAAGCGTCTGCCCACTCTACAGCCCAACCACACTTCGGTTGTTCTGTTAGTGCAAGTAGGCGCCGTGCAATTTCTGTTGGGATCGGATCTTGAGGAGTCTGGCGTTCTGGATCGTGGTTGGTCAGCGGTATTGAGGTGCCAAACTGCATCACCACATCGTGCCGAAGCGTCTGTGTTCAAAGTCCCGCACCACGGCTCCGAAAATGCACACCACCCTGATGTTTGGAGTGACCTTTTGAGCTCTAGTCCGGTGGCTATCTTGACCCCCTACAATAGGGGGCAAAAACAGCTTCCCACCACTAGCGACTGCGCACGAATTTCTCAATTGGCTTATTCCTCATTTATTACATCAAGAGTAGGTACTCCAAAACCGATTAGGAGAGACAAAACGGTCGAGAAAACCATCCGTGAAGTCGCTCGGAGTATTGCCCCGTTGTTACTGTAGTGCTTCAGCTACGCTGCCGGATCAAGGCCGGCTCTATCATCCGCAGCCCTTCATCTTCAAATAGCCGCCAGTCATTCGGGTCATAGGTGCAGACCGCCACGATGCCGGCCACCAGCGCCGCGGCTGCGTGCCGGGCGTCGTGGATGCGGCGTGCAGTGAGTCTATGTTTGACCGCCAGGTCAAGCGCCCGGTGGACCACCTCCAGGCCTTCCTCCAGGACCGTGATGGCTGAGGGTGGTTCTACCAGCAGCCGGACCGCCTCTGCTGCCGCTGCCGGCTGGTGCCGGGGTTCAGCCTTCTCCCAGGTCAGCGCCCCGTAGACCTCGCAGAGGATACTGGCCGTGGTGCAGGCCTGCAGTTCGCCCCGGCGCGCCCGTTCTACCACCTGGCGCGCCTCTGCATGGCGCCGATCCCCCTTGAGCAGCGCGCCGATGAACACCCCGGCATCCAGCAGCACCGGAGCCGCTACCTGGCCGGCCTCAGCCCCGAGCATAGAGGGCATCCTTCCACCCGGCCGGGACGTGGCCCTCCAGCTCGGGCAAAGGCTTCAGCGGAGTCCTGGGTTCAATGACCACCTCCCGGCCATCGGGAAGCAGGACCGCCACCCGCTCTTGCTGGTCGGCTACATCGCGCAGGACCTCCTCCCACTGCCGGCCCTTCAACTCTGCCAGGGTTATCTGCCGCTCTGTCATCTTGAGCTTCCTCTGCGTATAACCTCCATGACCTCTTCCAGGATGGTTTCTGAGGAGGACTGGAGGTTGTCCTGGCGTTCGACGTGTTTGTGGTGGGGAAAGGTTTCCAGACGAGTATGGTGCGGCGCGTTGTCCCAGCCGATCTTCAACTGGTTCTCCCCGGTCAGCCAGTAGTAGCTGTAGCGCTCAAGGACAGTGCCGTTCCACTGCTCGGCAAGCCGCAGGGTGGTGCCGTCTCTCAGGTAGAGGATGAGGCGCAGGGTCTCCCCATCGAGGTCGAGTGGGAGGACACGCTCCACCAGGTCGCTGAACCGCCCCTCGACCTCGACCAGCCGGTCAGCCGCCTGCATGCGGTTCTTCCCAGCGCAGGCCGTGCTGGGCTATTCCCTCCAGTGCGGCAATGTCGGCATCGAGTTTGCCGGCAGTCTCCGTCCAGTGGCGCCACAGGATGTACTCCTCGTGCATCTCGTGGCCGGCGTCATCGGGCAGGCCCTCGGCCTCCAGCCGCGCCAGGGTTGTTCTATATTTTTCCTCGAACTGGCGCGTCTTGCTCTGGGCGAGAAAGAGCCGCTTGCGCAGGTCCGACAACCGCAGCGCCACGCCGTGACGGATGATCACCTCCCGCTCCCCAGGCGGCAGCGTCAGAAAGGTTTCCTCGATGGCAGTGGCAGTATCTGTACCCATTGCGGATCTCCCTCTGAATAGCCCTCTCAGATTCTCTTTTCTGGTGTCCACCTGGTGACTACTTTGCTGCCCGGCACCGGCGTCCGTTTGGACCTGCTAGACCTCGACCCCGCGCCACTCCCCCCGGTCCGCGCTGACGTCGATCACATTGCCGTCCGGGTCCAGCACCTTGAAAGCGATCCGGGGCGGGGCCTCGGCGTCGAGAGGGTCGCGCGCCTTGACCGTCTTTTCGAGGTGCGCCCCCCTCTCCCGCAGCCGGCGCCAGGTGGCCTCCAGGTCCTCGACCAGCACGCCGAAGTGGATGTATTCCTCCCCCTCTTCCAGGCGTGGCCGCTCCTTCCCCTCGTACGGGAGCAGGGTGATGTTGAGGGTGCCGTCGCTCAGATCCACGCTGGTCCCGCTGGGGCGGTACCCGACAAAACGGAACCCGATGGTCTCCTCGTAGAAGCGGCGCGATTGCTCCACGTCGCGGCAGCGCAGGGCCAGGTGGCGCAGCAGGGCCATGACTCCTCCTTCCTCAACTGTCGTGCCAGCTCATCTTTTCGCCGCGGACCAGGCGGGCGCGGCGTTCGTAGGCCCCGGGCCACTCGACGGGCAGGTCGCCGTTGTCGACCATCAGCTGCAGCGGGTTGACGCGGGTCTTCAGCGGCAGGTGGATGCGCTGCTTCTTCCGCGCCGACTCGAAGAGGGCCATCATGATCTCGGTGACGCGGCGGCCGTGGTGGTAGGAGGAGATCGGCGCCTCGACCTTGCCTTCGATCCAGCGGCGATCTGGGTGGGCTGGCCGGGAATGTCGAACCAGCCGCGCGCGTGGACCCGCCCGATGGTGCCGCAGGCGATGATGGCGGTACGGTACTTGGCCAAGGTGCGCTCCTGAGTGTTGGGGGTTACCAGGTGGATACCATCCGCTTGTCAGGGCCCAAAAACCAGATCAGTGGCCACCCCCTCCCGGCCTGGCAGCCAACAGGCCCAGCCACCGGCTCCAGGCCGCGGCCCGGGCCTGGCGGTCGGCGGGGCTGGCGTCGGTCGCCTCGCCGGCGCGCAGAAAGCCGTGACCGGCCCCTTCGTAGGTCACCGGCTCGTAGATCTTGCCGGCCACCCGCATCCCCTCGGCCGCAGCCGGAATCGTCGCGTTGACCCGCGCGTCGTTGCCCCCGTAGAAACCGTAGACCGGGCAGTTGATCCGCGCGAGCACCGCGGCGCTATCCGGGCTGGTCCCGTAAAACACATAGGCCGCCGCCAGGCCGGGCCGCTCGGCGGCAAAGCCAAAAGCCCGCGCCCCGCCCCAGCAGAAACCCGCCACCGCAACCCGGCCGTCGGCAGCGGGCAATTTGGCCAGGTAGTCGGCCGCGGCGTTCAGGTCGGCACTCACCTGGGCGGGAGGCAGGCGGTAGATGGCCTGGCGGGCCGAGTCCTGGGAGGCGAAGCTGTCGGTGCCCCCGCCCCCCGGGCCGGTGCCCGAGAGCAGGTCCGGCGCCAGGGCGATGTACCCAGCCTCGGCCAGGCGGTCGGCCACCCCCCGCACCCAGTCGGTGAGGCCGCGGTTCTCGTGGATGAGGATCACGGCCTGGGCGCGCTCGGCGACCTCGGGAAAGACGAGAAAGGCCTGAAGCTGGCGGTCGCCGCTGGGGATCTTCACCCATTCCTGATGGCGCGGCGATTGGTTCAGCCGCACCTGCAGGCTGTCCTGGGCGCCAACGGCAAGGGCCCCCAGCAGGATAAAAACAGCGCAGAGCGTTGGGTGCATGTCCTCCTCCTCAGGAAGAAAGGGTCAGCGGGATTTGGCCTGCCCCCAGCTGCGCTCCTCCACCGCCGAGGGCAGCCCGGCGGCCAGTTGCCCCAGCAGGTCGAGCCAGCGGATCCAGGCCTGGTCGTGGGCCAGGCGGTTGGCCTCGCTGGCGCCGGACGCGGCGCCAGCGCGCAGAAAGCCGTGGCCGGCCCCTTCGTAGGTCATCGGCTCGTAGACCTTGCCGGCCGCCTGCATCTTTTCGGCGGTGGCCGGCACAGTGGCATTGACCCGCGCGTCGTTGCCCCCGTAGAAGCCGTAGACCGGGCAGCTGATGCGGGCGAGGGCAGCGGCGCTGTCGGGACTGGCCCCGTAAAACACGTAAGCCGCCGCCAGGCCCGGTTGCTCGGTGGCGAAGGCAAAGGTCTCGCTGCCGCCCCAGCAAAAGCCGGCCACCCCCACGGCGCCCACCCCTTTGAGGGCGGCGGCATGGGCGGCGACAGCGCGCAGGTCAGCGCTGACCTGCGCGGGTGGCAGGCCGGAGACGGCGCGGGTGATGGCGCTCTGGTCGGCGAAGTCGGGGGTGCGCCCGCCCTCCGGGCCCATGCCCGAAAGCAGGTCCGGAGCCAGGGCGAGGTACCCGGCCGCGGCCAGGCGGTCGGCCACGCTGATCACCCAGTCGCTCAGGCCGAAGATCTCGTGGATGAGCACCACCGCCACCTTGCCCTCGCCGGCCGGCGGCCGGGCCAGATAGGTGTGGACCTGGCGCTCGCCAGCGGGGATGACCACCCACTCAGAAGAGCAGGCTGGCACTGCAGCCAAGAGCAAGAGCAGGGACAGGCAGAGGATCATGGGGCCTCCTGGGGTCAGAAGATGCTCAGGTGGATGTACTTCTTCGGTTCAGCGCGGATGTCGGCGGCCAGGCCGGCCAGTTCCTCAGCGGCTTTCTTCATGCCGGCCGCCGCTTCCGCGGCGCGGTCGTACAGGGCCTCGTCCCTGGAGAGCTTGCCCAGCGTGCCCTCGCCCCGGTCCATGCGCGCCAGGATGCTCTCGGCCGAGCGGGCCGAGCGGTCGAGGGCCGCTGCTGTGCTGTCCAGCTTTTCGGTGAGGGTGTCGATGCGCTGCATTGCCCGGCTGAGCTGGGGCCCGGCGGCGGTTTTCTCCAGGCCTTCGGAAGCACGGCGCAGGCTGCCGGTGATCGCCACCAGTTCGCCCCGCTGCTGGGTGGTGACCTCGTTGAGCTGCCGCAGCAACCTCCGCAGATCATCGCCCCCTTCGTGGACGTTCTGGATGGTCTGTTCGTCGAGGAGTTTCTGCACCCGGATGAGGGCCATGTCCGCCTGGCTCTGCAACTCGTCGATCTGGTCGAAGACCCCTTTGCCGATGGTGCCGGGCAGGACGTCGCCCCAGCCGACTTCCTGCTCCGAGGTGCCGGGCACCACGTTAGCCACCATGCCCCCCAGCAGGCCGGAGGAGCGGAGTTCCACCTGCGAGTCGGTAGGGATGAGGTACTCTCCCTCGATCTCCAGGGTCACGGCCACCCCCTCGGGCATGATCCTGAAGGACGTCACCCGCCCGATGTTCACCCCCCGCATCTGGACCGGATCGCCCCGCCGGATGCCGCCGGCGTCCTTCACCACGGTCTGGATCTTGTAGCGCGCGCGGAAAAGGGCCGCGTCGGTGA
>JACPJE010000139.1 GCA_016187725.1 Candidatus Latescibacterota bacterium | reverse complement strand
GGCTGGACCCCGCTCCGGCTGGCTATGGGCTTCAAAAAAATGGCGGACTTCCTCGTGGTGGTTGATGCCAAGGACGAAGAGGCGGGCAGTTTCTATGAGCGATACGGCTTCATCAAGTTCCCTGAGCGACCCCACCGGCTGTTTCTCCCCATGAAGACCATCGCCAGGTTGTTCGGCTGATTCTACTCTGCCACACCAGGGGGCAGCGTGCTGAGGGCCGCAGATGGGCACCCGCCCCTCCGGAACGCTCCCTGCGCTGCCTCACTTGCGCTTGATTTTCAGATCTCCGTTCTCGATCATGTCGTAGGTCGCGAAGATGATCTCGGTGGCCTGCAGGGCGCGGCGGGCGGACAGCTCGGGCTCGCGGCCCGCGGCGAGGGAGTCGACCACATCGTGCACCCCCCAGCCGACCGCTTCGCCGCCGTGGAGGTTGCCGGCGACCTTCGGCGTCCTCCACTTGCCTCCCTTGTCCTGGACCCACAGGGGTTTTTCCCCCCCGCGCAGGTCGATGCGGCCCGCGCTGCCGATCAGGCGGATGCTGCAGCCGATATCGTTGTCCTCGCCAGTGTAGAGCACCGCGCGCACACCGTTCTGGAACTTGAACTCGCAGATCGCCTGGGTTTCGATGGGCAGGCCGAAGGCCTCGCGCCACTGGGTGGCGCTGATCTGGCCGAGGACCCAGACGGCAGGTGTCTCGTTGTTCATGAAAAACATCATGTCGAGCCAGTGGGTGCCCCAGTCGATCATGTTGTCGCAGGCGCCCATCTTCAGCGCCTCGCCCCAGGTCGGCGCCATGGGTTTCTCGCAATGGATCGCCTTGGCGCCTGCCCTGGCGCTGGCCAGCACGGCGGGTGCGTGGAGATGTGGCCACAGGCAGACGCTGACGATGTCGGGTTTCTCGGCCTTCAGCATCCGGGCGTAATCCGTGTAGATGGCCGCGCCGGGTGCGTGGGACGCAGCGCGGGCCTTGGCTTTGTCCTCGGAGATGTCGGCCACGGCGACGATCTCGCAGCTCTTGTGGGTGGCATAACCAGCGGCGTGGAGACTTGACATGCCGCCACAGCCGATCAGGGCACAGCGGAAATGGGCCATTGTGGGCCTCCGTGGGGGAAGGGGCGAGGGGCTGAACCTTGGGCAGACGTGAACGCAGGGTGGCGTACTGCGAATGGATCACCTCCGTTACAGGGATCGCCGCATGTGAACGTAGGTGGGACGCTGTGGTTTTTCTTGACCTGCTGTATGCCGCACGATAGATTTTGCCGAACTTGTCGTCGCCAAAGGAGAATTAGGCGAAACGCCATACTGACGAAAGGAATCACATGAAGGAATCCGATCCATTCGAAAAAGGTCTCGCAGCCGGCGAGGCAGCGGCTTCTGCCGCCGGAGGCGCATCACCAACATCGGCGAAGGGCGGGCGTATGTATGTGCGCACACAGGGCTTTGGGTCAACCGATGACGAGTTGCGCTTTCTGCAGCGCTGTGGCGTGCGCCACAAGGCCGCCACCTTTCCCTTCCACCCCGACCGCGGTTGGGATCTCGGCGAGTTGATCCGGGAAAGGGAGCGCCACGAGGCCTTCGGGCTGACGCTGGACATGAGCGCACTGCCCATCTACGAGAAATTTCCCCACATCATCTATTTTGACAAAAGCCCGGAGCGCGACCGGGAAATCGACCTGGTATGCGAAATGATCCGCACCGCTTCGCGTGCCGGCATCACTTCTCTGCGCTATAACACGTGCATCCTGCCCATCGACCGCACCGAACCAGAAGAAGGTCGCGGCGGCTACTACTACACCGCGTTTCGCCTGGACCAGATCCCGGCAGAGGAACAGGCCCGGCTGACCGAGGCCGGGCGAGTCACGGCAGACATGCACTGGGAGCGCATTGAGTATCTGCTCGAACGCATGATTCCGGTAGCAGAGGAATTCAAGGTTCGAATGGGCAATTCCCAGGAAGACCCTCCCACACCCCCTGGGTATAAGGGCGTTGACAAAGTCCTCAATGACTTTGAAGGTATGAAGCGGTTCATCGAGCTTCAGCGCAGTCCGTATCACGGCTGGAACTTCTGCGTCGGCTCCATCGCTGAGATGCTCGAAGATTCGGCCAATGAAATCTACCCCTTCATAGAATATTTTGGCCGCCGCAATACAATTTTCCTGGTTCATTACCGCAACCTCCTCGGCCGGCGCTACAGCTTCCGCGAAGCCCTGCCCGATGAAGGGAACATGGACTTCTACCGGGTACTGAAGGCTCTCAAGGACGTGGGCTACTGTTACGGCATTGATCCTGACCACGTCCCGCGCACCGACGACGATCCGAAGGGCTACTATCAGTCCTATGCGTACTGCTTCGGCTACATCAATGCCATGATTCAGGCGGTCTACGGCGAAGCCTGAGCGTACGTCGGAGACCATTTCAAAACGGGGGCTGAATCCTGATCGTAGCCTACCCGATCAGCTCGTTGCTGCCGTGATGGTGAAACTCTGGGCATGAAAGCCACCGATAGGGCCGCGGTGCAGCAGGAGCAGGCCGCGTAGCCCCGGCAGGGTGGCGGCGGAGAGGGAGGTCGCGATGGCGGAGGGGAAGTCTGCCTCAAGGTCCCATCACCCTTTTCGGGGTTTGGCTGCCGGCTTCGTGGCCGCCTTCCAGAACTCGTCGCGCGATAGGCCCTTGCCGGCCTTGAGACTCTCCCGGGAGCGGTCCAGCAAGGCCTGGAAACGGGGGGAATGGGCCAGGATCAGGCGCTCCAGGTCCTCGTCGTCGCCGGCGGCTAGCAGCACCGCAGCGGCTTTGCCATTGCGGGTGATGATGATGGGGCCTTGGGTGGCGACTTCGTCCACACAGGCGCTGAGCTGGGCTTTGACCTGTGCCAGGGGAATGATCTTCATAGCTCGAATTCCTCTCCGCTGATAAACAGCCGGTTGCCTTTCTTGACCCCGATGGCCAACACCTGCACTTGTCGTTCCCGCACCTCCACATCGTAGAATACCCGGAAGCAGTTGGCCGGTCCGAAGCGCAGTTCCCAGGAAGCGGAAAACGGCGCTGGCTGTTCCACGGGCTTGCGGTTGCGCGTCTCTTGGTCCGGAGTGTGGCTGAGTTGTTCGTCGATGGTCTTCTCGATAAGCCGGTAGTACTTCCGGTCGATGGAGCCAAGGTGGTCCAGGGTCTCTGGAGCAAACTCAATGGTGTATGGAGGTAGCTTTACCATTGACTATAATAATAACCAAAATACTGTACAGAACAAGTTGGCTTCCCAAGTCCGTTCGTCCAGTTCCTTCGCCCGCCGTGCGGGGGGGAGGAGGTTGATTGGGGCGGCGCTGGCCGGTCCCAGATTGCCGGCAGGGGGCCGAATCCTGGCCGACGGTGGACCCGGAGGGCGGCAGCGTACTCAGGGCAGCCCCCCGGCTGCGCCGGTCGTGGGCGCCCGCCCCTTCGCACCCGGCCCAGGGGGGTTGCAGGAATCCAAAAAACTGCCTCCTGCAAAGGAGATCTATACTGAAGACCAGTTGTGGGAAGCTCTGACGTGGCTGATAGAGCGGATTATCCCGGCATGTGAGAAAGCAAAGGTCAAGATGGGGTACCATCCCAACGATCCGACCGTGTCTCCTTATCTCGGTTCTGCACAGATCATGATCAACCCCGCAGCCTACCGCCGTCTGTTCTCGATTGCCGACAGTCCGTACAATGGGGTGTCATTCTGCCAGGGGAACTTCAGATCGATGCAATACACGCCGGGTGAGAGCATCTATTCCGTGGCCACGGAATTCGCTGAGAGAGGCAAGATCCAATTCGTTCACTTCCGCGATGTCGATGGCACCGCGGGCACCAGGTACCACGAAACCTTCCACGACAACGGCCCGACAGATATGGCCAGAATGCTCCAATGCTACGCGGCGGGCGGATTCGTCGGCCCCCTGCGTACGGACCATGCACCAGCCATGGCGGGCGAGGATACGCAGAAACACCCTGGCTATGGCATGTTGGGGCATATCTTCGCCATCGGGTACACGATAGGTCTGATGCAGGCACTGAACATCTCTTATGAGTAGATCCGCATCATACCCATTCACCAGTTGATCCGTGATCCGGAGCGGGCCCGGCGCTAGGTGCAGCAGCATCGCACCGTGGTGTCGGCCCTGCGTCTTTTTTCGGCCCTGTCCGTCTCCATTGGTGAACCCTCGCTTGCGGGCGAGGCGGAGAAACCAAACAACCGAGGAACAGGCCCGCCGGCACCAGTTCGTCAGTTCCCCAACCATCCGGATCAACGGCCAGGACATTGTTTTCGAGACCCTGGAGAGCAAGTGCGATTCGTGTACCGACCTGTGCGGGTGTGAGGAGGGAACGAACTGCCGCATATGGCAATACCGCGGCGAGGAATACACCGAGGCCCCGGTTGGACTGGTGGTCGAGGCCCTACTAACAGCGGTCTGGCTATGTGTAGGCCTCCACAGATTCGGGGCTGCAGAAACCATGCCGCACCCCACGGACCGGGCCACCAACAGCAACGCCCCGCAAGCAGCTGCGGGGCGTCGTCTATTGCGAAGTTGGGAAGGGGTTTCACGCCCCCATGATGCGGTACCCTCCATCGACGTAGATCACCTCGCCGGTGATCCCCCGGCTCAGATGGCTGCACAGGAAGACGGCGGTGTCGGCCACTTCCTCCACCTCGGTGTTGCGCTTGAGCGCCGAGCGCTCGGCGTGCATCTTGTGCATGGCCGAGAAGTCCTTGATGCCGCGCGCCGCCAGGGTGCGGAGCGGGCCGGCCGAGAGCCCATTGACCCGGATGGCCTTGGGACCCAGTTCGCTGGCCAGGTAACGGATCCCCGACTCGAGCGCCGCCTTGGCCACGCCCATCACATTGTAATTGGTCATCGCCCGCTCGCTGCCCAGATAGGTCAGGGCCACGATGCCGCCGCCCGCGCTCATCAGCGGCTCGGCCCCGCGGGCCAGACAGTTGAGCGAAAAGGCACTGACGTCCAAGGCCAGGTGGTACCCGTCGCGCGAGGTGTCGATGTAGCGGCCGTCCAGGTCATCCCGGCGGGCAAAAGCGATGGCGTGCACTGCGCAGTCGAGCCGGCCGAACTCGCGGCCCAGGACCGCGAAGGCCTCCTGCACCGAGTCGTCCTTGGTCACGTCGCAGGAGACCAGCAGGGGCACCTGTTTCAATTCGCCCACCAGCTTGTCGATCTCCTGTTTTTCGCGATCACCCAGGTACCCCAGGGCCAGCCGGCAGCCCTCCCAGTCGAGGGCCCGGGCAATGGCCCAGGCGATGCTGCGGTGGTTGGCCACGCCGGCCACGTACCCGAACTTGTCCTGCATCAGCATAAGAAGGCTCCTTTTACTTTCCCCCTCGCTCTTCAGGGTCTTTAAAGATACGCTTTCCCCGTTGAAAAATCCTCTCCCATTCGGCGATCTGGGCCTCGTCCAGCGGCGCCTCGTGCCATTTTTCCTCGGCGGACAGGGCCGGCTGCGGCTGGGGAGGCGGCTGCGCCATTTCCTGCTCAAAGGCCCCGGTGCCCGTGACCCGCACCCGGTGGCGCTGGGCAAAGCGGCGGATCTCCCGATCCGAAGAGATCACCCGCAAGTCCCTGGCCCCGTGACGCTGCTGCACCGCGTCCTTGATCAGGTCGTCGGCCTTGAGGGGAGGACGGGAAAAAATTACCTGCACCAGCCCGGAAGAGGACTGTTCCCCCTTCCCGGTGTCGCCGTCGAAGAAAAGGGTGATGCGCGCCCCCCGCTGCCTGGCATAGCTGCCCAGGGCCTGGACCAGGGCCTGGCGGGCTCGCTGCAGGCTGGTCGCTTCGCAGTGGCGGAAAAAGGGCGAGGTCTTGATCAGGTTGTACCCGTCCACCAGCAGATGTTCGAATCTGGGACTCATCGCTCGCTCAGGCGCAGACCAGTGCGGTTCAGCCGGTACTTCACCACCCCGCTCTGTTCGTATCCGGGGCGTCGCCGCAACTGTCTCAGACGCTCCTTGAGCGCAGATGCTTGCCCCTCGCGGCAGATCAGCAGGGCAAAGCCCCCGCCGCCGGCCCCGGTGAGCAGACCCCCCTCGCAGAGCTGGCTCAATTGGGGTTCCTCGAAGAGCTGCTGGATGAGCGGATTGGTGGCTCCCGGGTCCAGGATGCAGCGCAGCTGCCAGTAGTGGCTGGCCAGTTGGCCTAGCAGAGCATAATCACCTCCGTGCAGGGCGGCCACCATCTGATCGTGGATGGCCAGCGATTCCCGGATGGCCGGATAACGCCCGCCATCGCGCGACAGATAGGCATCGAGCACCATGTTGAGCCCCCTGGTCGCCAGCCGCGCGATCCCGGTGTTGAAGAGCACCACCCGCCCGGCGAATTGGGCCTCGTCGATGGCGACGAACCGCACCTGCGGGGCGGGAAGCCCCAGGGTAGGCGGGGCATAGAAATCCTTGACCGCGCTAGGACCGCCGCAGGCCCCGCGCGCATCCTGCCAGCCGCTGTTGAGCCCCACGCTCTGCTCCAACAGTAGACTCTGGTCGTAGAGGGCGGGGTATTCGCCCTCCGGGGTGGCGATGGGGTGGCCGGCCAGGCGGTACAGGGCCTTGAGGATGGCGGCGGCCAGGATGCTGCTGGTCCCCAATCCCGAGCCCTGCAGCACCTTGCTGCGGGTCTCCACCTCTAGCCCGCCTCCGCCGGTGTACGCGGCGACCTGCCCCGCGATATCCTCGTCCCCCTCGCGCGCGATGCCCACGTGGACCAGGGCCTGCTTGATCAGCCGCAGGGATTCGTCGCCCCCGCGGCGGTAGGCGAAGAAACGCTCGTGCTGTGCCGTCGGCGCCTCGCCTGGGCTCAGCGCCAGGTCGCCCTCGAAACCAGTGGAACGCGAGCGCAGCACCAGGCCCGGGGCGGGCAGCCGGCGCACCGCCACCCGCAGGGGCGGGGCCGGGGCAATCTCCCCCTCCACCTGCAAATCGATGCCGGCATTGAGGGTCTTGCCGCCCTGCTCCTTGGTGCGCAGGTGATTGTCCGAGGCATTGGCGCTGGAGATCCCCAGCCGCAGCGGCGCCTCGACCACGAACTGCCGCCCGTAATCCCCCGGAGCCATGGCGGTGGCTGGCGCCAGCGCGCCCAGGGCCTCCAGGCTCTGGTGCAGGTCGAGGCGCTGGAGCTGGTTGATGCGCCCCTCGTACGCCGCCGGCAGCCGGTCCAGGGCGCCCTGCTGCTTGAAGCCGAGGATCTCCTCGCTGTCCAGGCCGCAGGCCGGCAGGGCTCCCCCAATGCCGCAGGCGGCCAGCTGCCGGTAGAGGTCGGCCTGGATGCGGCAGATCCGCATGCCGCGCAACAGGCGCGCCGATCCCTGCAGGCTGTCGGCGTACCCGCCCAGGCGTTCCAGCACCTCCACGATGGCCTGGGGCTGGCCCGCCAGCAGGGCCAACACTTCCTGGTGGTCCTGGTCCTGCACTCCGTCGATGATGCGGACCAGCAATCCGGGCAGATCCCGCGTGCCTGTCTTCTGTTCGCTCACGATATCCCGCCTCTGCCGGCGCCTGGCGCCAGCCTTTCCAGAGCATCCCACAATCTGAGGCTCACTCCGGGCAGGCCGCGCTCGGGGCCCTGCACAAAGCGGGAGTGGCTCAGCCCCGCAGGCCGGGGGTTGGCTTCCAGGAACACCGGCACGGGCGCTCCGGGCTCCCCGGTGGCCAGCACCAGATCCAGGCCCACCAGCATCAGCCCGGCAAAGAGCCGGGCCGCCTGTTCCGCCTCCCTCAGCACGGCCGCCCAGGCTTCCTCCGGCACAGGTAGTGGCCGCCCGTCGCAACGCCGCACCAGGTGGGGCAGCACCTCGTCGATGGGGCAGAGCGCGCTGCCCTGGCTGCCGGCTGCCGGACTATGCGCCCCGGCACCCACCTGGGCGTACCCGGATTCGGCCCAGTAGCGGCCCGCCTCGGCGGCGACATTGAGCCGCAGGGCCAGGGTGTGGAGCGCTCCGGTCTGCGGGTCCAGGAAGAGCAGATCATCCGCCCGTTCCTGGAGCAGCACCTCACCCTGCGCCCAGAGGGCTTCGAGGTGGCGCTCCAGCTCGGCCCCGGCCCCGGCAGAGAAGAAGGCCACCCCCTCCCCCTCGGTGGCCTGGTTGGGCTTGAGGACCAGCTCGCCGCGCGCGCGCAGAAAACGCCTGGCCCCCGCAAAGTTCCCTGGAGAGAGGAACTGCCAGGAGGGCACCCTCACCCCCGCAACCTCCCAGCCTTCCAGCGTGCGCGCCTTGTCGTCAGCCAGCGCCGCGGCGCCGGCAGGATTGAGCTGGGGGCAGTCCAGGCGCGCCGACCACTGCGCGTGCAACTCCTGCTCCCGGTGCCCCAGGCAGAGGAATTGGACGCTGTGCGGGATCAGGGGCTGGGCCGGCTCGGCTTCGCGGAAACACCCCCGCTCCGCATCGAGGCAGAGCAGGCGCCGGATCTGCCCCGCCGGGCTCAACCAATCGAGGTGAACTCCCAGCAGGGCAAAACGCGGCCGGCCATAGCGCGCCGCGTCGCGCGCCAGGGCGTCCACGGCCAGGGGGTAGAACTCGTGGGTGAAGAGGGGGGCAGCGGCAAAGCACAGGGCGTGGCGCCACTGGCCTTCCAGCCTCAGGTCCTCCACGGCCACCGGCTCAGGGGCGATGCACACCTCGGGGGCCAGCGGTGCGCTGAACACCGCCGCCGCCGCCAGCTCGATCACCCGTTGGCGGTATTGCAGCGAGGCACCGCACCGCGCCGCCTGCGGCCCGCCCCGCAGGATTTCCAGGCAGGACTGCAGGCCCTCTTCGAGGCGCCGGTACAGCTCAGGCCCGCTTCGCTGGGGATCGCGCTGCCAGCGCTGGCGCCACGGACCCGGCTCCCCCAGCTCTTCCAGGAGCAGGTACTTGAAAAAGACGCTCTGCTGGTCGCCGGCGAGGGGACTGCCCGCCGGCAGCCCCAGCGCCTCCCTCGCCTGTTCCAGGGCCCGGCGCAGGCCGGCGTCAGTGCCCGCCGTGGCCGGGCTCCGCGGGCTCGGCGTGTTCGGTGGTATGAGCCGGCTCGGCTTTGCCCCGGGCCTTGCCACCGCCGCTCAAGAGTGCGGCCTGGCCAGGGTGCACCCCCAGCCAGCGCACCTTGCCGCTCTGGATATCGTAGACGGCGCCCAGCACCCGCAGTTTCCCTTCCCCGACCAGCTGGCGCACTTCCTCGCTGTGGGTGAACAAGTCTTCGATAGCCTGGAAGACATTGGCCTCGATGGCCGCGGGGATCAGCTGATCCTCACTCAGTTCGGGATGCTCTAGCCGGGCGCTCTCCACCGCCGGGACGATGTTGTCCACCAGCGCGGGGATGCTGCCGTGGACTTCGGCCCCCTTGACCACGGCGGTCACCGCGCCGCACGCGGTATGGCCCAGGACCACGCACAGAGGAGTGTGCAGGTGGCCCACCCCGTACTCGACCGTGCCGATCTCGTCCACGTCCGCCACGTTGCCGGCCACCCGCACCGTGAACACGTCCCCCAATCCCTGGTCGAAGACGATCTCGGGGGGCAGGCGGGAATCCGAACAGGTGAGCACGGTGACCAAAGGATGCTGCCCCTCAGCGGTCTCGTCCCGGCGCGCCTGGTCTCTGCGGAGCTGGAGCATCTTGCCCTTGGCAAAGCGGGCATTGCCCTTCTGCAGTTCCTCCAGTGCCCGGTCGGCATTGGGAACCTCGGCCGCCCCGCTCAGGGCGGGCAAGGCTGCCAGGCCAGCCAGCGCTAGCCAGCGCATCAGATTGTACTTGCCTCTCATGTGCCACTCTCCTCCATAAAAGTGCGGCCTCCTGTGTGGGAAAGGGATCGGAACTGGATCGGATCCTTCCCACCGCAACGCGTTACACAACGCCGGGCCCCTCATTCATCTCCTGGCCAGGCAAGGAATTGGCCCCCAGGCAACTCGCTGGCATATCCATTGCACATCCGCATGGCCATCCCTTTCCCCTTTCCTTTTGCCGAGGAGGCCGACCATGCGTTTCACTGCCGCGTTTCTGACCTTCAGTTGGGCCGCTGCCCTGTGGGCCATCCCCCCTGGGAAGGTGGTATTCAGCGAACTGATGTGGATGGGCAGCCCCGTCTCCAGCGCCGATGAGTGGGTCGAGCTGTGCAATCGCAGCCAGGACACCATCGATTTGTCGGGCTGGACCATCACCCGGCAACTCGAGGGCCGCGAGGCGGTCATGCTGCGCATCGAGCAGGGCAAGCTCCCTCCTGGCGCCGCCTTTCTCATCGCCAATTATCCGCCTGAGGACCCGCGTTCGGCCCTGGCGGTGCAGCCCCATTTGGTGACCTCCGCCCTCTCCCTGCCCAACACCAAGCTGCAGTTGCGGCTCTACGACGGCGATCCCGAGGCCGGCGCCCACCTGGTGGACGTGGCCGACGACGGCAGCGGGGCCCCCCTGGCCGGCGACGCGCAACTGAAGCAGGCAATGGTGCGCGTTCTCTTCGACACCGACGGCACCCTGCCCATCAGCTGGGCCACGGCCGAAGAGGCCACCGGCTGGGATGAAGGGGTCGAGGCGCGTGGCACTCCCGGCCAGGTGCTCCTGCCCGCTGCCGCGGCGGACTCTTCGCTGTCGACTGAAGTCAGGCCCACCACCTGGGCGAGCCTGAAAACCCCCTGGTAAAGAACCGACAAAAAAAGCAGCCCGGCAGTTTCGCTGCCGGGCTGCGGTGCAGACTGACCAGATGCTTCACTGAGCGAATTGGGTCACATTGGCGATTCCGCCTGGCTGGGTCAGCGCAAAGACGATCATGTTCACCCCGAACTGCAGGCCGCGCTCGCGGGCATCGGCCAGCGGATCGCCCCAATACCAGCTGATGTTCAGGTCGCTGAAGACCACCGCCACCCGGCCGCGCAGTTCCAGCATTTCCAGGTCGAAGACGTTGCCGCCGGGGGCGCCGCCCATGGGAGGACCATCGTCAAAATCCCAGAAACTACCATAGAGCGCGTGGCTCTTGGGGATCTTCTGCCATTTGCTGCCGTCGCTGCCCAGCACCAGCGGGTCCTTCATCAGGGCCTTGAACTGGCGGTCAAAGGGGGTGCCTTCGACGCCGGCATCCCTGCCGTCCAGACCGGTGGTGGCGTCGCTCTGGCGAATCTCCTCGGCAAAGAGGAAACCGCCGTTTTTCAGGTAATCCCCCATGTTCTTCTTTTCGGTGTCGCTCAACTGGATCACCGCCTGGTTGCCGGTCATATAGATGAAGGGCGCCTTCATGATGTTGGAATCGCTCAGGCGCATGGTGGTGCCTTCGATCTTGGCGTTGATCTTGGTGTGGTCCCGCATGTAGCGCATCAGCTCTTCAACCGCGGTCGGAAAACGATCGTTGTTTTTGTCCGCCAGGTCGTAGTCGATGACCGTCATGTTGAAGAAGCCCTTGATGTTCTTCTTGTTCTCCGGGTCCTGGATGATGATGGCCTGATAGCGGCCGATGTCCAGGTCTCCGACATTGAGCAGTTCCTGCTTGAGGCTGAGGGCTTCCTGCTGCGGCATGGCGCTTTCGGTGAGTTCCACCATCTTCACCTGCTCGAAATTCAGCTCGGAGGCCTTGGAGCCGGCCAGCGCGTCGAACTTGGCGCCGCTGCCCACCTCGGCCGAGCCGGCGCGCAGTTCGCCACCTATCGTCGAGGCATTGCCCGCCAGGGCGAACGCGTCGGTGGAAGCTTCGGGCTGGGCTGTCAAGGTCTGAAGCATCTCCATCTGCACCTCGGAGATCTCCGGGCGCTTGGCCAGTTCGAAGCTCTTCTGCAAGATGGGCGGCGGCGGCTCGAAGGAGACCTGCTGGAATACCTCTTCTCCCCACCTTTCCGTGGTCTCAGCCGCCACAAAGATCAACAATACGTGCAATATCACCGACAGGCCAACACTCAGCCCGGTGTCGAAGACAAACGACGGCATCTTGAATTGCTTCTCGTCACCCTCTTTTAGCTGAGCTTGTGACATCACCCACCTCTACCGTATGCCGATCGCTTCGATGCCGTTCTTCTTCAGCAAGTCCAGCAGCCTCATAACCCGCTCATAGCTGGCCTTTTTCCCGCCGTTGAAGATCACCTTGCGCTCCCGCTTGCTCTCGGCAGTGAAGAACTCGTTGATCTTGGTGACCAAGCCTTCCTCGCTGACCTCGACCCCATTCACCTGGAGCACATGGTTGTCGGTGAGGGTGAGGACGAATTCCTCCTCTGGCTGCCACGCCGAAGCCGCGGCGCCGGCCTGGGGCAGCTCGGCATTGAAGGAGAAGAGGATGATGGGGGTGATCACCAGGAAGAAGATCAGGAGCACCATGAGGACATCGATGAACGGGGTCACATTGATGTCGGCGCTGAGCCCGCCCCTCAGGGTTCTCTTGAGTGTTTCTGCTGCCCGGCTCTTCTTCGCCATTGACAGTACCTCCGTTGGGCTAAAATCCGCATTTGCCTGGGGCGGACTAGAAACTCAGGGCGTTTCCGTCCCGGTAACTTCCCCTTTCTTGGCCACCAGTTCGACACCGGCTATCCCCAGCAGCCGGCAGGTGTTCATGAGCTGGAGCACGTCCCCGTAAAGCAGGGACTTGGCCCCCTTGATGAGCACCGGCTGTCCTTCGCGGCCCTGGTAGGCGATGGCCAGTTCCCTGTCGAGGTAGGCGATGTCCACCTGCTTGAGGTTGACAAAGACCTCCTTGTTCTCGTTGAGGCTCAGGGTGATGACCTTGTCCTGGTTTTCCAGCGAGGTAGTCCGCGCGTTCAGGGCATCGGGCAATAGCACCGGAACGCCCTGGCGGATCATGGCGACCATCACCATGTAGACGATCAGCAGCACCAGCATCACGTCGACCAGCGGCGTGATGTTGATGGCCGCGCTTATCGCCCCTTTTTTGGTGTCTACCTGCATTTACGCGTGCTCCTTTTTGATAAATTCGACGCGCAGGAGGCGCTCGACGATACGGGCGGCCGTATTGTCCAATTCCGTCGATACCGCATCGATGCGGTCGGCCAGGAAATTGTGCGCCCACATCGCCGGGATGGCCACGCCGATACCGAACATGGTGGTGACCAGGGCTTCGGCAATACCGCCGGAGACCGCGCTGATACCGCCCGCCTGGGTGGCGGCGATGGTGTGGAAGGAGCGGATCAGACCCATGATGGTTCCCACCAGTCCGATGAAGGGCGCACCAGTGGCCGTGGTCGCCAGGGTCACCAGCCGCCGCCTCAGGGTGCCGGTCATCACCACAATGGCCCTGGCGATGGTATCCTGGGCCGCTTCCAGAACCACTTCCGGGGGCTGCCCTTCCTGGTTGAGCGCCCGGGCCTCCTGCAGAGCCGAACGCACGATCTGGGCCAGGAAGCAGTAGTCGCCGCGCTCGGGGGCGCCGGCCAGCTGCATCACCTGGTTGATGTCTGTCCCTGGTTTGTCGACCAGGGTGGCGAATTCATCCGAGGATTTGCGCGCCTTGTAGATAATCCTGGCGCGCTCCAGCATGATCGCCAGGGTATAGACCGAAAGGGCGAGCAAAATCAGCACGATGAACTTGGGGATGGGCCCCATGGCATTCCAAAGGGCCAAAACTGATATGTCCATAACGCCTCCTTAAAGAAGTGAAAAGTTTTTAGCCACTAAGTAAAAGAATGCCCATCATCCGCTGCACTAGAACTCCGACGACTCAGAGAAGCTGCGCCTTCTGCATCGCCAACAGCTGGGCCTTGGCAAAGTCCACCTGGGTCGTGTATTTGGGCGTGTTCTCGTATTTCTCGACGATCTGCTGGTAGACCTTGCCGGCTTCCTTGAATTTCTCGCGATTCTGGTGCGCAGCGCCGATCTCCACCGCGGCATTGACGGCCTGGTCGCTGCCCGGGAATTTCTGCATCACATCTTCAAAGACTTTGATGGCATCGTCGTATTTCTTTTCGTCGAAGAGCTGCTGGCCCTGCACGTAGAGGTTGTAGGCGTTGATCTCGGAGAGCTGCTCCAGCAGGGCGGCAGCCTTGCGCCGGAGCTGCTTGTCCTGCTGAGTGGTCAGGCTCTCTTCGGGGTACAGATCCAGGAACTTCTGATAGCTGGCAGTGGCGTTGTCGTAATCCTTGATGCCGTAGTAGTAATCGCCGACGGTGAACTGGCTGCGGGCTCCGTAGCGCTCCTTCGGGTACCTGGCCACGACGCTATTGAAGATCGCCATGGCTTCGGTCTCCCGCTTCAGGTTGATCATGCACCAGGCCTTGGAGTAGAGCGCGTCGTCCACGTAATCGGACGTCGGATAGGAATTGACCACCCGGTCGAAGTAGGCGACGGCCGAATTGAAGTTGCTGTCCCGCTCCTCGGCTGTCATCGCCCGCTGGTTGAAGATGGCTTCTCCGGTGCGGTAGAGCACCTCCGGAGCATAGGAGGACTTGGGGTATTCGTCCGCCAGCTCGGTGAATTCCTTGATGACTTCCTTCCAGTTGCCGATGCGGTACAGAGCCCAGCCCGCAAAGTAATAGGCGTGGGCCGCGTTTTCATCATCGGGGTACTTGGCGTGATACTCCCTGAAGGCTGAAACCACCTGAGGCAGCACATCCAGCCGCTGGGCTGAGAGGGTATTATAGGTGACCCCCAACTGGAAAAGGCAATTCTTGGCCAGCGGCACCTTGGGATATTGATCGAGGATCTTGCGGTAGCCGGTGAGGGCGTTGTTGTGGTCCCCCAGCTTGAAGTAGCTGTTGGCCTGGACAAAGAGCGCGTTGACCGTGCTCTCCTCCGAGGCGCCGCCCATGTTCAGCAGGCGCTGGGAAGCATCCAGGCTCTTGTCGTATTGCCCCAGCTTGAAATAGGCGCCGGCCAGACGCCCCCAGATCCACTGCTGATCTTCAGCAGTGGTCATGCCGGGCAGCATGCTTTCGTAGGTCCTGATCGCCTCTGCCGGATCCTTCTTCTCGGCCATGGCGATCAGCTTGAGGCGGGACGAACGCACCAGGTTTTCGTCGCCGCCCCAGGCGATCACCTCGTTCAACAGCTGGGTGGTCTCGGCGTCTTTGCTCAGCGCCGCATAGGACAGGGCCATGGAATACTTGGTCCGGTTCAACACCAGCGGCGTCGTCTTGGCGTCGAGCACCACCTGAAAATCGGCCAGCGCCTTCTCAGGCTGGCCCAGATGGTGCAGGGCCACCCCGCGGCCGTAGTGGGAATCGCGCCCCTGCGGCGTGTCTCCGTACTGCTCGATCACGCGGGTGTACCCCGACAGGGCGTCGGAGTATTTTTCGTTGTTCAGGTCGAGTTGCGCCATCTGGTAGTAAGCCTGGGCCTCCAGTTCGTGGTCTCCGGCCACCTCCTGCACCACGGTTTCCAGCAAGCGGCGCGCTTCCTGGTTGTTGCCCTTCTTGGCGTGGAGGTTGACCGCGGCCGTCAGCGCCGCCACATAGGTGTCGCGCGCGTCCTTGCTGACCTTCATGAAGGCCTCGATCGCCTTTTCGGCCTGGCCTTCTTCCTGATAGAGCACTCCCAGGCCGTAAAAGGCATCGGAGTCGGTCTTGGGATTCTGGCTCTCCTCGATGATCCGCTGGTAAATGGCGATGGCTTCCTGCACCTTGCCCTGCTTGTAAGTCAGGGTCGCCATGCGCAGATTGCAGGCCGGGGCCCGTTCCGAACGCGAGAAGTTCTCGACCACCTGGCCGTAGTATTCCAGCGCCTTGTCGTTCTCTTCGAGCTTCTCGGAGCACCAGCCCGCATTATAAAGCGCGGCGGCGCGCAGTTCGGTGTCGGTATCCGGATACTTGGCTACCAGATCCAGGTAATCCTGCCGGGCTTCGGCGTATTTGTCGGCATAGTAGCGCGCCTCGCCCTTGTTGTACTGGGCGTTGGGCGGATAAGGGGTGTCGGCATAGAGATTGATCACCTGGTCGTAGGCGCTCCAGGCGTCGTCGAAGTGTTTCCATTCCATGTAATTGTCGCCGATGCGCATCTGCACCTTGGCCTTGTAGAAGCGCTCCTCGGCGATTTCCTGGACGGCGATCAACTCCTTGTAGGCCTCGTCGAACTGGTTGTTCTTGCGGTAGATCTCCGCCACGCGCAACGAGGAGGTCTCAAAGAGTTCCCGGTAGCTCTCAAAGTCGAGATTCTTGCCCTCGCGGAAGGAGCCGCGCAGCAATTCGAACATGCGGTCGTAAAGGCCGCGGACGTGCCGGTAAGAGGCGATGGCCTCCTCTGAGCGCCCCAACTGGTCGTGGGCATTGGCCTTGAGGTACTCGGCCTGGGCGATGATCGGGTTATCCGGATACTTGTCGAGCACCTGCTGGGACAGGTCGGCCGCCATCTGATAGTCGCCCTTTTCAAAGTAGGCGCTGGCGACTCTGAACATGGCATCGGAGGCGTACTTGTCGGTGGGGTAGGCCTGCAGCATGGCGTTGAGGGTCTGGATGCACTGGTCGTACTGCTTGGCGTTGAACTCGCTCCACCCGCTGTAGAAATACGCCTTGCCGGCCACGTCCGACTTGGGGAAGAGTTCGACATAGCGCTTGTACTCGGCGGAGGCCCCCTCGAAGTTCTGCTGGAGGAAATAGGTCTCAGCGACCTGGTACTGCACCAGGGAGCGGAAATCCTGGGGGATGCCCTCGGCCTTCATGACGTGGCGGTAGGCCTCCACCGCCTGCTCGTGCTGGCCGTTCTTCTTGCGGGAGTTCCCCAACTGATACCAGGCGGCTGCCGTCACCGGCAACTCGAGTTCGTCGCCGAACTTCACCCTTACACTGTCGGTGCGCACCGCCTTGCTCTTGAAGTTGACGATCTTGTTGTACTCCAGGATCGCCCCTTCGAACTCGCCCAGTGCGTACAGGGATTGGCCGGCGTCAAAACTGGTCTTGAGGTTCTGGGGAACCGGCATGAACAAACTGGCTCCCAACCCTAGGCCAAGGGCGATGAATCCCAGCCAAATCGTCATGGCGCATTCTCCTCGAAGCTAGACGCTAAAACCATCGAATGCCCTTCTCCTCCTCGGACCTCAGAACTCGTAAGCCAGGGAGAAGCGATGGGCGCCGTTGGTCTCGGTCAACTCCAGCGGGATGTGATAACTGTAGTCCAACCACATCTGCTTCCACCCATACCCCAAGCCCGCGTTCACCGCCCCGCTGCCGTCCTCCTCAAAGGCCTTGCTGCCCCCCGCCCGAACCATCAACCCCTCCACCAGCTTGGTCTCCCCACCCACCACCAGCCGCTTGTCCACCGCATCTCCCCCCACATCCCGCATCACCCACTCCACACTCACCAGCGACACCCCAAAGCGCTGACCCACCCCCACGTGCAGGTCCATCGGCACCTTCCCCGCATCCGCATCCCCCGCCACCTTCCCCTTGGCCACGCTGGGCTTGAGCAGGTTGACCACCTCCACCCCCACCATCGCCCCCCGGAAGGGACTCTTCCACAGCAACCCCAGGTCCAACCCGATCCCCCCCTGGCTCGAATTGCTCAGCGGGTCCGCCCGGTTGCTCACCGGGTCGGGGGGGATCTCCCCCACGCTCCAGAACAGATACTTGCCCGTCAACCCCAACCGCAAACCCTCCCCCGCCTTGTACGACAAACCGAAAAAGGCCCCGTTCTCGCTCATCAACTCCGAGCCGATCCGCTCGTAGCCCACCCCAAAGCCCAGCCGACCCCCCAGGGGCTGGGCATAGCTGAACAGGTGCTGACCCAGGTCGTCCCCCTCGATCCCGCCAAAGAGCAAAGACACATTGGTGTAGGCCACCTGCTTCTTGCTGATCTGGCTCAACCCCGCCGGGTTGAAAAACAGCGCGTCCCCGTTGTCGGCCACCGCCGCGAAGCTGTTGCCCAGCGCCGCCGAGCGCGCCCCTGCTCCCAAGTGCTGGATGTTCACCACCGCCTCGGCCGACCACG
>JACPJE010000138.1 GCA_016187725.1 Candidatus Latescibacterota bacterium | reverse complement strand
GTATGGGAAATATAAGGCCAAAACGGAGGGAAAGGCAAGCAAAAAGTGGGAGTAGAGGATCGATATAAATAGATGTAATTGAGCTATTTAAAGAGATAAAATCAAAAAGCGCCGAGGGTTAGCTACAAACCCCCGGCGCTCTTGTTTTTGTTGGAGCCGTCTTCGGGACTTGAACCCGAAACCTTCTGATTACAAGTCAGATGCTCTACCACTTGAGCTAAGACGGCAAATCTCGGCGGCCAAAAAAGACTAACCCTCTCTCCAAATCCTGTCAAGTTCCCTGTGTGCCTACATTGAGTGAGACAACTGGCCTTGGTAAATTAGTGTCTAACCCCACGGGCGAAGGAGCGTCAAAATGATGTCGCAACCAGCAGTCAATGGCCAGCCTGGCTACCGAAAAGACCAGTCGCTCACCCCAAGCACGGTGCCTGGAGAGGTGGTCGATGCGGAGGTGTTACCCCGTGCCCAGCGGCGGCGTTTCAGCGCCGACTATAAACGGCGCCTTCTCCAAGAGGCGGATCAGTGCTGCCACCTCGGCCAAGTAGGAGCGTTAAGGTCAGCCCAGCTGCGAAAGTCGGCCAGAGCAGACATCGAGGTGTCTGCTCTTTTTTATTGTGCGCCGAACGGCGCGGGTGAAAGGGCTAGCGGGTGCGATTGCGGGAAGCAGGGGGTCGGTCTATCTTTGAGGCCGATTTACCTTCCAGCCGATAAGCACTCCAAGGGACCCTATGGGTGAGAGGGACCTAAAAGAGGCCTTGCGCTATGAATGAGGCTCAAACCCGTGCTCGCCTGGTCGACCCGCAGTTGGAGGCCGCTAAATGGCGCCTCGACGACCGGAGTGAGGTTCGATGAGGCTCATCGCTCCATCTTCAACCGTTTCAACGAGGTAATAGAATACTTCGACGCCCGGATGATCGACTTGACCGCCACCCCGGCCTACTTCATCGACCGAGATACTTCCAGGTCTTCGACGCCCCTACCAGACGCCGACGTTTCTCTATAGCTATGAGCAGGCGGTGAAGGAAGGATATCTGGTGGATTTCAGCCCGTACCAGGCCCAGACTGGATTCCAGCGGGATGGTATCCACGGGGTCAATCTGAGCGAAGAGGACCGTAATGCGCTCACCGAACAGGGGCTGGACCCTGACCTGATCGATTATGCCGGCACGGATCTCGAGGTGCTGGTGAGCAATCGCGACACCCTGCGCAAGCAGTGGGAGGAGGTCATGGAGGTCTGTCTCTCGGCCAAATGTTTCTCGATGGAGTCCTCTGATGCCATTCATCCACCCAGATGAAGCAAAAAGGCGCTTCCGGATCTGGTGTGGGTGATCCCCATATCTTGTGGTGTTGAGGTCGCCCTACTCCCGACTTTCGAGATAGGCCCCCTCCAGAAGGTTGAGGACAGCTACAGAGGGGAAAAGCCCCTAAACGGAACCCCCAGTCATAACTGCATTCCTTCTGAGGTAGGTATTCTCCGTCGGCGCGGGGATGACCGAATCGATGTGCCTGACCTGTTCCTCGCCGGTTTGGGACTCAAATGAAAAGGTGGCGTCCGACGGAAGTGAGAGGTATGGAATGACCGACGACCTCGCCTTCCTCCCGCCCCACCAACCCACCTGGGTGCCCGGCTTCCATGTGTACAGCCGCTGCCTGAGTGTGAGGCCGGGCGAGGTCGTGGACCTGCGCCTGAGCGGGGAAGGCAGGGTGCAGGCCGAGGTGCTGCGCTACCGGGGGGATACGGTGGCCCAGGGCGAGGTGGTCGCCCTGCTGCCTCCGGTCCAGATGGAGCCGCAGCCGGTACACCGGGGCAGTTACGTGTACGTGGAGCGCGGACTGGAAAAGGCGGCGGTGTTGAGTGTGGAGGTGTGGTTCCGGCCCCTGGCTCTGGCGCCCCAGAGCGGGTTGATCTCCCAGCGAGGATTTGCCCTGTGGTTGGAGGAGGACCGACTCTGTTTTGCCGTGGGGCCACCGCGGATCAGCGGGGGGCAGATGAGCCTGAAGGAATGGCATCACGCGGTGGGCGGTAGCGATGGGGGCTGGCTGCGCCTGTACCTGGATGGCCGGCTGGTGGCCGAAGGAGCGGGGCCCGCCGGGATGAGCGGGGGCGGCCCGCTGCGTCTGGGCGCCCTGGCCGACGAGGAAGGCCGGACCTGTGCGCTTTTCACCGGGGATCTGTGCGGGCCGACCTTCTACGGGCAGCCCCTTTCCTCAGAGGTAATCCAGACCCGCTGGCATGAGAAGAACACTGAACCTGCAGGTCCCTGCGCGGGCCACTGGAAGTTCGACAGCGCGGGGGGCCTGCCCTGCCGCGATGTCTCGCCGATGGGCAGGCACGGCCAGCCAGTCAACTATCCCATCCGCATGGTGCCCGGTCCGCGCCGCACCGAGGACAGCGACTGGCACAGCTACGACCCGGCGCATGATCCAGATTTCGGCCACGCTATCCGCCTGATGGGGGACGCGCTGGTGGACTGCCGCTGGCCGCAGGCGCTGAGCTGGCAGGTGCCGGCTGACGCGCCTAGCGGCCAGTACGGGGTGCGCCTCACCGACGAGGCGGGGCAGGTGTGCCACGTGTATTTCGTGGTGCGGCCCCGCCGGCCCCAGGCGCGGCTGCTCTGTCTGAGCACCACCAACACCCGCATCGCGTACAACTTTCGCCCCTTTGACAACCTGGAATACGACTACGGGGCGTACCATCCGCATCCGCGCTATCCCATCCTGGGCCATCTGCACGGGGTGGCCCGGCCGAGTACCGGGGAATTGTGGGAGCGGACCACTGTGGAGTTCGAGCTGCCCTTCTACGCCTGGCTCGAACAACACGGCATCCCCTACGACCTGTACAGCGAGTGGGATCTGGAGGCGGAGCCCTCGCTGCTCGATCACTATCCGGTGGTGGCCTTTGCCGGCCACAGCGAGTACTGGACCGCGGACCACTACCAGCGCCTGCAGCGCTTTGTGGAGCGCGGGGGACATATCCTCTCGCTCTCGGGCAACACCGCGTACTGGCGGGTGAGCCTGGATTTGCGCAATCGGGTGATGGAGGTGCGCAAACACGCCCGCCTGCCCACCGAAGGGATCACCTGCGACCCCATGGTCCACGCCAGCCATCACCACCAGCTCGACGGTCAGCCCGGGGCGACCATGCGCGAGGCTGGGTACCCGGAGTGGGGGCTGCTGGGCGGGACGAGCAATGGCTGGACCAATCCCCCCCTCGGAGGGCTGCGCGCCGGGTACCAGGTGCTGGCCCCAGAGCACTGGGTTTTTGGCCAACCGCGCCGGGTGGACACGGCCTTCCCCTTTGCCGACCAGGGGGCCGGGTACGAGACGGACCTGAGTCTGCGCTCGCTGCTGGAGCGCTGGGGACCGCCCAAACTGAGCCGGTACCCGGATCGGGCCGGCAGACCAGAGCCTGTCCTCGACCAGCCTTTCGACGCAGGGTGGACCGTGCTGGCGCGCGCCCTGCTGCCCGGGTCGAAGGTGCTCGACTACGACAATGACCTTTTCCCCGGAGAGATGGCCAGCGAGATGCTGCTCTGCGAGCAGCCCGGACAGGGCCTGATCTTCGCCGCCGGCAGCGTGCTCTCTTCCCACGCGCTGGGGGGGGACCTGCAATTCACCCGCATGTTGTTCAACATCATGGAGCGGATGGGGCTGGAGGTCCCTGCCTGAGGATGCTCTACTTCGACTGCAACGCCAAGATCGGCCAGCGGCCGCAGAAACACAAACGCACCCGCTGGTCCACCGAAGAGTGCCTGGAGGACCTGGACCTGGCCGAGATCTCCGGCTCCCTGGTCAGCCACATGCTGGCCCATTCCTACGACCCGCGCTACGGCAACGCCCGGCTGCACGAGGAGTTGAAGAAGGCGCCCGGCCGGCTCTTTCCGGTGTGGAGCATCCTGCCCCTGGGCCAGCCCGACTGGTACCGCAAGGGCGAGGAGATGTTGCGGGCAATGGAGGAGGCCGGGGTACGGGCAGTGCGGGTGGTGCCGGGCAACTACTCGCTGCACGAGCAGGTGATGGGGCCGGCTTTCGCAGCGCTGCAGGAGGCACAGGTCTTGACCCTGATCGACCCGGGCTGGGTGGGGGGGCAGGACTACTTCGCTGTCTTCCACGACCTGCTGCAGCGCTATCCGCGCCTGCCAATGCTGCTGACCGACGCGGTGTGGCCGCACCAGCGCCACGTGCACCGGCTGATGCAGCTGCACCAGAACCTGCACCTGGAGTTTTCGGGGTACCAGATCAACCGCGGCCTGGAGCAGTACGCCTCTGACTTTGGCGACGAGCGCCTGCTCTTCGGCACCGGGACCACGGAGAAGTCGCCGGGGGCGGCGCGCACCTTTGTCGACTACGCCCAGCTGCCCGAATCGTCCAAGCGGCGCATCGCTGGGGAGAACCTGCGCCGCCTGCTCAAGGGCCAGGGGCCGGCCCAGGAGTCGCCGGCGCGCCGGCCCGAGGATCTGTGCGTGGTCGATGCGCGGGCCGGGCGGCCCCAGTCGGTGTTCGTCTTTGACGCCCACGCCCACGTCTTGCACGAGGGCGGACAGGCAGCCGGGGGCAACTACATCATGTACCGGGGCGACGCCGAGGGCATGCTCGAAGTCAATCGCTGGTGCGGCATAGCCCGCATCGCCCTGATGAGCTGGAACGGACCGGTCTGCACCGACGCCCAGGACGGCAACGAGATCGTCTGGCGGGCCAGGCAGCGTTTCGGCGAACAGATCCTGGGGGTGGCGGTGGTCGACCCCACCCACATGAGCCGCGCCCAGATGGACGAGGAGATCCGCAAGCGCCACCTGGAGCAGGGCTTCATCGGGCTCAAACCCTACGTGCGCATGAACCTCTCCTACGAGGACGAGGGGTTTGTGCCCTGGTGGGAGTTCGGCAACGCGCACCAGCTCTACGCCCTCTTGCACCTGGCCCCGCACACCGGCGGGGTGGCGGGGGTGGGCCGGCTGGCAACGCGTTTCCCCCAGATGAGCTGGCTCATCGCCCATTCCGGGGGCAGCTACGAGTTCGCCGAGGAGGTGGCCGCCTGCATCCAGCAACACCCCAATGTGTACGCCGAACTGACCCTCACCCCGGTGACCAACCGGGTGGTGGAATACCTGGTCGACGCCACCGACGACGAACACGTGCTCTTCGGCACGGATGCGCCCATGCGCGATCCCCGGCAGCAGCTGGGGTGGGTGGTGTGGGCGGACCTGCCGCTTTCGAGCAAGAAGAAGATCCTGGGAGAGAACTTCAGGCGCATCATCGAGCGCGCCCTTCTGCCGCGAGGAGGCCAGGCATGAATATCGAAGCTCTGCTTTCCCCCAAAGCCTTTGTGGGCCTGGACGGGGTGACCCATCTGTGCACCGGGGGGGAGTCCCCCTGGCTGAAGGTCCACGAAGAGGTGTACGCCGAGTTTGCCCGGCTCAAGAGCGGGGGCGACGAGGGCCGGCGCCTAATCTACGCCCGGGGCGAGGCCTGCCGGGAGAAGCTGGGGCGTTTGTGGGGGGTGCCGGCCAAACGGGTGGCCTTCGTGCCTTCGGCGGCCGAGGGCATGAGCTGGCTGGCGCGCGGCCTGGAGTGGGCGCCGGGGGACAATGTGGTCACCACCAATCTCGAATTCCCCTCGGTGGCCTACGCCTGGCGCAATCTGCGCGAACTGGGGGTGGAGGTGCGCATGGTGGAGCACCGCGACTGGGAGATCGACGAGGAGGATCTGCTGGAGGCGGTGGACGAGCGCACCCGGGTGCTGGCGGTGAGCCAGGTGAGTTTCTACACCGGGCAGAACCTGGACATCGAGCAGTTGTCCGTTGGCCTGAAGGGCAAGGACACCCTGCTGGCGGTGGACGCCACCCACGCCTCGGGGGTGGTGCAGGTGACCGCCGGGTTGGCTGATCTGTGCGTCAGCAGCTCCTACAAATGGATGCTGGCCACCCACGGGGTGGCCCCCTGCTACCTGAGCGAGCGGGCTGAGGAGCGCACCGAGGAGAGCGCCTTTGGCTGGCACAACCTGGCGGTGTGGCCGGCCCAGCGGGCCGAGCGCCATCCGGAGGTCGATGTCAAGGCCATGCCCGAAAAGCTGGAGCCAGGGAACCCGGCCATGGTGGTGGTGATGTTCCTGGACCGGGCCCTGGAGATCCTGCTCGGCCTGGGCATGGAGCGCATTGAGGTCCACGCCAAGAACCTCTCCGAATTCATCGATGCCGGCCTGCAGAAGGCCAGGCGCACGGTCATCTCCCCTTCGCGGCGGGCGGGACGTTCTGGCAATACCTGCTTCCTGGCCGAAGACGCCAAGGGCGTGCAGCAGCAGCTGGCCAAGGATCAGGTTTTGGTCTGGGGAGAGTACGGGCGGGTGCGGATCTCGGGGCATCTGTACAACAGCAGCGAGGACGTGGAGCGCTTCCTGGATGCCCTGGCGCAGATCTGAGGGCTGGTGGCTGGCCCTCGCCGCGCTGGGGGCGGCCGGGCTCTTCCTCTGGCAGGAACACCTGCTGGCCGGCCGCTGGGGTTTTCCGCTCGACGATTCCTGGATCCATCTGCAGTTCGCCCGCAACCTGAATCAAGGGCAGGGCTTCTCCTTCAACCCGGGAGAGGTGGTCTCGGCCTCCACTGCGCCTTTGTGGACCCTGGTGCTGGCCTTGTGCTACTGGCTGCCCTGGGGGGTGGTGTGGAGCGCCAAGGCCCTCGGGGTGGGTCTGCTGTGGCTCAGCGGCCTGCTGGTCCTGCGCCTGGGCCGCAGCCTGGGGCTGGAGCGGGGCTGGGCCCTGGCCGGGGGGTTGGTGGTGGTGCTCACCCCGCGCCTGGTGTGGGGTAGCCTCTCGGGCATGGAGGTGATGCTCTACGCGGCCCTGGCCACCTTCGGCTACTGCCGGCACCTGGAAACCCTGGAGCGGGCCCCCTGCGGCTGGGGCACCGCGGCCCTGGCCCTGGCAGCCCTGGCCAGGCCCGAATGCCTGCTGCTCTTCCCCCTGGTGCTGGCTGACCGCTGGCGCCTGGGCCATCCTTTCCCCTGGAAACACCTGCTGCTCTTCGCCCTGCTGCTGGCGCCCTTTGCCGCCTTCAATCTGTTCACCCTGGGCAAGCCCCTGCCCAACACCTTCTACGCCAAGGTCGGCCCCTACGGCCTGACCGGGGCCCTGGCCACCGGGGACTGGGTGCGGGTGGCCAAGACCCTGCTGTACTATCCGTTCTTGCAGGCCCAGGAACTGGTGGCCTTCAGCGCCGAGAACAATCTGCTGCTCACCGGCCTGGCTCCGCTGGGATTTTTGTACCTGCTGCGGCAGCGGCGGGGCTCCTGGCTGATACTGCTGGTGCTGCTCAGTTTTCCCCTGTTCAGGGGGATGCTGGCGCCCTTCAAGGGGGCGCTCTTCCAGCACGGGCGGTACGCGGCCCATCTGGTCCCCTTGATGACCCTGGCTGGCCTGCTGGGGCTGCGCTGGGGCTGGCAGTTGCTGGCCGAGGGGCGGGATTTTGCCCAATGGCGCCGGCTGCGGCGCTGGGCCGGGTCCGCGGTCTGGGGCCTGGTCTTCCTGCACCTGCTGGTCGCCCTGCCCGGGTACGCCCAGACCTATGGGTGGAACGTGACCAATATCGAGGACATGCACGTGGCCATGGGCAGATGGCTGGCAGAGCACACCCCGCCGGGGGCCGTGGTGGCTGGCCACGACGTGGGAGCCATCGCCTATTTCTCGGGGCGCCGGGTGCTGGACACCACGGGTTTGGTCACGCCCAGGGCGCTGGATTTTCTGCCAGCGGGCGGGCCTGCAGACGAGGGGGTGCGCCGCTTTCTGGAGCAGGAAAGGCCGGACTATGTGGTGATGCTGCCCAACTGGTATCCGCAGCTGGCCCAGCAGCGCGATTTCCTCCAGCCAGTGTACGAGATCACCATCGAGCACAACACGGTTTGTGCAGGGGATAGATTGGCGGTGTACAAGACAAGCCGGTAGGGCGTGTAAGATATTATAAATAAACATTAAATTGGGGTCTTGGAAATTTTTTCAGGGCCCCTGTTTTTTTCTTGACATCTGCACATTCGTTTAGTATACTAATGTATACCTAATAGAGAGTACGTACCTAGTGCTCAAATAAATTTCATTGCGGAGGGAGAACTCATGGAACAGCGCAAGACTTGGAGGCGGGAACTGGCCGACAATGGCCTGCTCTATTGCATCGCAGCGGGGATGGTGTGCGCGTTCTACGGTCTGGCCCGGCTGACCCACCTGCTGGGCACACCCCTGCTGGGGGGGATTCTGATCATCACCAGTCTCCACCTCATCGACCACCTGGCCTAAAAGGGAGGATCTGGCCATGAACAAAATCGACAAGGAACGCATCGAACGCGCCGCCCGGATCTATGCCAGCAACCGCGACGCCGGCCTGGCCCTGGGCATTGCCCCGGGCAGTTTTGGCCGGCTCTGCCGCCGGTTCGGCATTCCCACGCCGCAGAGCCGCAAGCGCCAGCATCACCAGACGCTCAGGCGTTTCTTCACCGACTCCGAAGAATGAAAGAGAACCGGTCCACAAGTGTGGCCGCAACGCCGCATCGCTGTAACGGGGGCGCCACCTCCAGCGTTTAACTTGGAACCGGGCGCCGGCCCGCGGCGCCCGCGGCAAACCCCTAAAGCAGAAAGGAACCCAACTATGTCGCGCAACAGCGTCAACAAAGTCATCCTCCTCGGCAATCTGGGGGCAGATCCGGAGATCCGTTTCACCCCTGCCGGCACCCAGGTGGTCACCGTGAGCCTGGCCACCAGCGATAATTGGACCGACAAGAACGGCGAGCGGCGGGAGCGCACTGAATGGCACCGGCTGGTGCTGTGGCGCCGGCTGGCCGAGATCGCCGGCCAGTACCTGCGCCGGGGCAGCAAGGTCTACGTGGAGGGCAAACTCCAGACCCGCTCCTGGGAGGATGTCAAAGGCCAGCGCCACTACATGACCGAGGTGGTGGTCAGCGATCTGCAGATGCTCGACGCCCCCGGCAGCCCGGCCGAGCTGGATCTCGACTACGCCAGGCAGGAGTCCAGACCCGCGGCGGGTGAGACAGTCGAAGAAGTGGCCGCTGAATTGCCTTTCTAATCGCCCCAAAACCAGGAGCACGAGATGAGCGGCCAGGTCTTCTTCAGCGGAGTCTACCCCATCGGCGATACCGACGTGGACAACCTGCCGGTCAAACACCTGGGGCCGGCCATCGGGTATTACACCCAGGTCCTAGGCTTCTCGGTGGTGTCAAAGGGGGAAACGACTGCAGTGCTGCAACGCGACCAGGCCCGGATCGGCCTGGCGGAGAACGGCCAGGACCCCGAGCAGGCCAGCTGCTACTTCGCCGTGGGCGACGTCGAGGGCCTGCGGCGGGAACTGGAGACCAAAGGCATCGCGCCCACGGCCATCCGGGTGGACGAGTACGAGGGCAAGCAGTACCGCGTCTGTTTTGCCCGCGAACCGTACGGAGTGTGCTTCTGTTTCGGCCAGCCAGCCTGCCCTGCAACCGCTTTTGAAATGAGGTGAGTCCGATGATCCAAGCTCTCAGTATCTCTCGGTGGTCGCTTTGGAACGCCAGGCGCGCAGAGGCATCGCCGGTATCTCAGGGCAGTGGGATTCAGGTAGCGCCGACCAAAATCATAGAGGCGAATCGCGCAGACCAGGGCGAAGGCCAGTGCGCCACCGTGCTGCAGATCATCGAGCGCGTCTGCGCCTCACATCAGGAACAACTCGGCTTCTACACCTTCCTCGCCTGGGGCGATTTCCAGAAGCACTTCTGAGACGGCTGCCCATACTACAGAACCTCAGGTCCGGGTGCGGGCGATCTGCGTCAAACCGCTTGGTGCTCCGCAGAATAACAACGGATGAAAGCAAAGGAGATTGCACATGAAAGTAGCGGTGGTCACTGTGCGCATCCTGATGGGACTACTCTTCGTTTTCGCGTCCGTAACCTATCTGTTCAAGCTCTGGCCGCCGCAGGAACTTACGGGCAACATGAAACTCTTTTCCGGGGGACTGGAAGCTTCCGGTTACCTGATGTATCTGTTGAAAGTGACCGAGCTTGTCTGTGGAATTGCCTTTGTCTCCGGCAGGTATATAACGCTCGCCACGGTGCTGATCGCTCCGATCATCGTGAACATCTTCTGCGTTCATCTGTTCCTCGACCAGACTGGTTTGCCGGTCGCAATATTCCTGGTGCTCGCAAATCTGTTCCTGGCATACAACTACCGGAAGAACTACGAAACCCTGTTCGCCGCGAAGTAAAAGGGTGCGACATTTTGAGCTTCCCTTCGCCGGGGGAATCCCCTTACATTAGGCTCACTGAGGGATGAACCAACGAACTCAAGGAGGTGTCGCTCGATGAACGAAGTCGGGAAGCAAAGAAGATGGTCAATACCGCTCCAGGTTCAGACCGACCTCGAGCACCGAGGCGGGCTGGGTTCGGGTGATACGTCCCTGTTTCCGCCGGCGGGCACGTTTGAGACGGTCGGCGGTCGGGAGTCGGTGGCCAAGATCGTCGATGGACTGTACGACCGAATCGAAACGGACACCCTTCTCCGCCCGGCGTTCAACCGCGACCTGACGGAGGAGCGCAAGAAATTGAAGCTCTTCTTCGAAGGGTGGTTCGGCGGGGTGCCAACGTACTTCAACAAGGAGTGGCCTCCCGGCCTCAAGGCTGCGCACGGGAGCATCTCCATCAGCCGCGGCATGGCGGGCCGGTGGGTCGGGCACTTCCTCGACGCCTGTGCCGATGCGGTCAAGGACCCCGTCATCGTCAAACGAATCAAGCCGATCATCTCGCGCCTGGCGATGGCGCTCGTAAACCGGCAGGACGAGCCCGTTCCCGGGGAGCGGCTCCGCGGGAGTGCCTACTGTGCCGACCCTCGATTACTGCATCCCGTGCAACGCGACGACGCGGCAGGCATCTCGGCGACCGCCTGCGCGAGCCCGGAAGTGATTCCCCGCCACGGGTCGCGGCTCCTGCTGATTGCGGCCCTTCGCGGCAAAGCCGTGGCTGCTGAAGAGCTCCTGCGCCAGGGGGTGGATGCGAATGCGGTCGCGCTGCTGCCGGGGGGCGAGGCGAGCGCCCACGGGCTGCCCATGCTGCCGGTCACCCCGCTCTGCGGCGCGCTCGCCAAGCGCCGCGACACCGTCGCGAAGCTGCTCGTCGAGCATGGCGCTCAGTACGATATTTTCACCGCCTCGTGTATCGGCGATCTTGACGCCGTGCGGAAACTGCTGGATTTGGCCCCCGAACTCGCGGATGCTCGCGATCCCGCGTGCGACGTCGCCCAGATCACCCCGCTGATGCATGCCATCTCCTCCGGACAGCTCGAAGTCGCGCGACTCTTGTTGCAGCGGGGCGCGAAGGTCGGCGCGAACAGCGCGCGCCTGGTTCGGCCCGCCGCGAACCGCGGTGATGAGGTGTTGACCGATCTGCTGCTCGAGCACGGCGCAGACCCCGCCCAGATCGGCGCCGGCGCTTGGGTCATGTATCCCGCCATCGCTGACAAGCTCCTTGCCCGGGGCGCGACCGTCAACCACGAGCCGGGTGCCTGGGTCGGCCTATGCTGCACGGGTAACAGCGGTCACAAGGAGAACGTTGCGCTCGTCAGGGCCATGCTCCGTTGCGGCGCCGATGTGACAGCTCAGTACAAGGGCCGCACGGCGCTGCACTGCGCCGCGAAAGCCGGCTTCGTCAATGTGGTCGAGGCATTGATCGAGCACGGAGGGGACGTCAATGCGCTCAATGATCGCGGGCAGACGCCGTTGGACGAGGTCGAGAATGCGGCGAGGAGCATCGACAGGGAGCCGGTGCGACGCCTCCTTATCGCCCACCGGGCCCGGCGGAGCAAGCACGAAGCAACGGAACGAGAGCATAACAACTGATTTCAACGTCCTGGTGGATAAACTCGTCACCGAGCCCGCATTAAAAATTCCCCCATGATCATAGGAAGGCCATGACCGTCACGATCCGCATCTCGTCATCCTTGCGCGCTTACTGCGGGGGCGCCTCGGAACTACCGCTTTCGGCCACGAGCGTGCGTGGAGCCCTTGAGGAACTTGAGCGGTCGCACCCGAGGTTGTACCGCGGCACCTGTGACGAGACGGGCGCGGTGCGCCGCCACGTGAACCTTTTCGTGAACACATCCCACATTCGGGACCTCGACGGACTCGACACGGCGCTGGCGCCGGGGGACGTCGTCACCATCCTGCCAGCGGTCTCAGGAGGTTGAGCATGCCGGAACGGGTGATTCTCTGCATCGGTACTAAGAAGGGCCTCTTCGTCGCCGAGGCGGCGAAGGGCAGGGGAAGATTCGCGCTGCGCGGACCCTTCGGATCGGGCGTGGCTGTCTATTCGGCGCTGATCGACGCGCGCGGCACGCCGCGCCTGTACGCCTCGAGTTGCAACCCCTTCTTCGGCATGAAGATCCTGCGCTCGACCGATCTCGGGAAGACCTTCGGGGAGACCAAGTCGGCCCCCGCCTTCCCCAAGAGGGACGGGCGGGCGCTGGCCAACATCTGGGCGCTGGAGGCGGGCGGGGACGAGGAGGATCTCTGGTGCGGCGTCGAGCCGGCGGCCCTCTTCCATAGCGAAAACGGGGGCGATTCCTGGAAACTCGTTCCGGGCATCAGCAACCACGCCCACGCCCGCCAGTGGCAGCCCGGGAACGGCGGGCTGTGCCTGCACACCATCCTGCGCGACGGGGACCGCATGCATCTGGGCATCTCTACCGGCGGCCACTACCTGAGCGAGGACGGTGGCAAAGAGTTTAGCGCCGCCAACCAGGGGATCGGCGCCGGCTTCAATCCCGACCCCTACCCCGAGTTCGGGCAGTGCGTGCACAAGATCGCCGGCCACAAAGACGCGCCCGGCCGGCTCTACATGCAGAACCACGGGGGCTGGGCCGATTGGGAGGGGCCCGGCGGGCCGCGGCCGGACATCGGCGTGCTGCGCAGCGACGACTACGGGCGCACCTGGCGCTCGATCGCCAAGGGGCTGCCGACCGACTTCGGCTTCCCGATCGTCGTCCATCCGCACGACGCCGACACGGTCTACGTCGTGCCGCTCGAGCCGATGACGCGCACCTGTCCGGGCGGCGTCCCGGCCGTCTGGCGCAGCGAGGACGGCGGCGGCTCATGGCGGCGGCTCGTCCGCGGGCTGCCCAAGAAGGAGGGCTTCTTCACGGTCCTGCGCGACGCCATGGCCGTCGACGAATTCGGGTCCCCCGCGCTCTACTTCGGGACCACGACCGGGCAGTTGTGGATCGGGCGGGACGGCGGCGAGCAGTGGGACTGCCTCTTCGACTCGCTCCCGCCGATCAACTGCGTAAAGGTCGCGGTGGTGTGAGTCCCGGGACGGCGCGCCTCCGCCCATGCCGCGGCCGGTCTGAGGATGTCATGAGCGATTCATCTCCCCATTGCACACCAGGAGGCACCGTGAAGGTATCACTGGCCGAAGCCCGCCGGCTATTGCTAGCGGCCCAGGGCCTGGAGAGCAACTGGAAACTGCCCCCCGGCACGGAGGGGGCGGCCCAGGTGGTCGAGCGCCTGGGGTACGTGCAGATCGATACCATCGCGGTGATCGAAAGGGCCCACCACCATGTGATCTGGACGCGCCATCCGGGGTACAAGGCCGCTCACCTCGACGACCTGCTCAGCCGGGAACGGCGGGTCTTCGAGTACTGGGCCCATGCGGCGGCGTACCTGCCCATGAGGGATTACCGGTACTATCTCCCCAGGATTCGCTATTTCGCCGAGGAGCACCGGGCCCGGCACTGGCTGGCCGAGAACCGCGCCCTCGCCAAAAAGGTGCTGGGGCGCATCGCCGCCGAGGGGCCGCTGGGCACCGCCGACTTCGAGCACAAAGGCGAGCAACGGGGGCCCTGGTGGGACTGGAAGCCGGCCAAAAGGGCACTGGAATACCTGTTCTGGAGCGGCAAGCTGATGATCGCGGGCCGGCGCAATTTCCAGCGCCTCTACGATCTGAGCGAGAGGGTACTGCCCCCGAACCTGGACACCTCGGCGCCGCGGCCCGAGGAAAGCGCCCGTTTCGTGGCCCGACGCGCGCTCCAGAGCCAGGGGCTGACCACCGCGAAACAGAAGGACGAGGGGCTCAGCGACACCAAGAGGGTGGGGCGGGCCCTGGCCGAGTTGACCGAGGCCGGCGAGGCGGTCCGGGTGCAGGTGGAGGGGCTGGAAAAGGAAACCTTTTTTGCCTGGAATCCCCTGCTGGCCGCTCCCCGATCCCGCCGCCGGCAGCTCCACCTGCTCTCGCCCTTCGACAATCTGGTCATCGACCGCCGGCGCACGGCACGGTTTTTTGACTTCGAGTACCGGATAGAATGCTACACTCCGGCGCCCAAGCGGAAATACGGGTACTTCACCCTGCCCATCCTGTGGGGCGACGAACTGGTGGGCCGCCTCGACCCCAAGGCCGAGCGCCAGGAAGGAGTGTTCCGGGTGAAAAAGCTCGTCCTCGAACCGGGATTCACCCCCGGCGAGGTCTTTTGCCAGGCCCTGGCGCGCAAGCTGCGCGCTTTCACCACCTTTCACGGGTGCGATGAGGTGCTGGTCGAAGCGACCCAGCCCGCCGGGGTGCGGGCCGCGCTACGCCGGGCCTTGAAGGGCTGAGAGGCCTTATGCCTTTTCGACAAATCGAGGTTCCACCCTCTGGCTGCCGGTTGAGCAACCTCATGGCCGCGTTGAGAGAGACGGACCGGTCGGCGTTCGCCGGCAGTACCGGGGACTGCCCGTGAAAACCGGATCGTTGGAACAGCAGTTCAGCGCTGCGCTCGACGCGCTGGTCGAGCAGGTGAAGGCGGACCGCTCCATCCTGGCGGCGATCCTCTGCGGCAGCCTGTCGCACGACCGGGTGTGGGCCAAGTCAGACATCGATCTGGCCCTGGTGACCATCGACGACAAGAAGGTGGAGGGCGGGGACCTGGCCCTCTATGCGGACGGGGTGAACGTCCACGCCTTCCTGGTGCCGCGCGCCCGGTTTCGCAAGATCGTGGAAGGGTCGATCCAGAATTCCTTCATGCACTCGCTGCTGGCCAAGGGGCGGCTGCTCTACACCCACGACGAAATGATCGCCGGCCTCTGCGCCCAGTTGCAGGAACTCGGCGAACGCGACCTGCGGGTGCAACTCCTGCGCGCCGCCACGGGCGCGCTGCCGCCCCTGTACAAGGCCCACAAGTGGCTGATCACCCGCGGTGACCTGGACTACACCGCGTTATGGATCCTCTACGCCGCCACTCCGCTGGCCCAGATCGAGGTCATCAGCCGGCGCCTGCTCGCCGACCGGGAGGTGATTCCCCAGGCAATGGAATTGAATCCGGCCTTCTTCAAGACCATCTACGCCGATCTGCTCAACAACAAGAAGACGCGCAAGAGCGTCCAGGCAGCGCTGGAGGCAGTGGACGCCTACCTGGCCCAGCGCGCCGCGGTGCTCTTCGCACCGGTGATCGAGCATCTCCGCGAGGTGGGCGAAGCCCGGTCCTGCACCGAGATCGAAGACCATTTTCAGCGGCACCTCGACGTGGCCGGGTTGACCACAGCGTGCGAGTACCTGGCGGACCAGGAGCTGATCGGCAAGGCTTCCACGCCGGTGCAGCTCACCAAGAAGAGCAATGTCGAGGTCCAGGAGTTGGCCTTCTTCCATCTCGGAGAGCCATCGGATGGCATCTAAGTCAACCGCCAGGCAGACCCCGGCCAGGAATTCGGCGCGCAGGGACTCCTCGAAGAGGACCACCATCGCCGTGCAGGGGGCGCGGGTGCACAACCTCAAGAACATCTCGCTGGAGATCCCGCGCGACAGCCTGGTGGTGGTCACCGGTCTTTCGGGCTCGGGCAAGTCGAGCCTGGCCTTTGACACCATCTACGCCGAGGGGCAGCGGCGGTACATGGAATCTCTGTCCAGCTATGCCAAGAGGTTCGTGGCCCAGATCGCCAAGCCGGACGTGGACTTTGTCTTCGGCCTGTCCCCGGTGATCTCCATCGAGCAGAAGACCATCGCCAGCAATCCGCGCTCGACGGTGGGCACCATGACCGACATCTCCAGCTACCTGAACCTGCTCTTCGCCACCATCGGCGAGCCCCACTGCCCGCGCACGGGCGAGCCGGCGCCCAGCCGGAATTCGAGCCAGATCCTAGAGGCCATCCTGTCGCTGCCCGAGGGCGTGGAGATCGAGCTGCGGGCCCCGGTCTTCAGGGTGTACGGCGAGGACCTGGACTTCGTTTTGACCGAGGTGCGGAAGAAGGGCTGCCGGTGGCTGGTGGCAGACGGCAAGCGGGTGGACCTCTCCGCCCAGGTCGAACTCGACGCGGCGAAGCATATGGACGCGGTGGTGGACCGGTTGGTGGTCGGCCGCAGACACGAGAAGGCGATCAAGGCCGCCATCGCCAGCACCCTGCTGGTGGGGGACGGGCTGCTGCAGGTGCAGATCCTCAAGGGCGCGACCAAGGCGGAAGGCGAGCGTTTCTACCGGGGGCTATGCACCCAGACGCACCACCTGGTGTACGGGGGCATCCAGCCCGATTATTTCATGTTCAACAACCCGGAGAGCGCCTGCCGGACCTGCGGCGGCCTGGGGGTCCACAAGCTCACCCACCCGGAGTTGCTGGTGCCCGACCCCAGGCGGAGCATCCGCGGCGGCTGCTTCGTGCGCGAGGCGTTCAGGTACAACCCCGAGACCTGGGATGGGCGCTTGATGTACAGCCTGGCCAAGATCCTTGGGTTCTCGCTCGACACCCCCTGGGAGCAACTGCCCGAAGCGGCGCGGCAGGCGATCCTCTACGGGGTCGAGAAGAAAATCCCCACCCTCACGCCGCCCGAGACCAAGGACAAACGCGGCGACTGGGAGGGCAGGGAAGTCGGCTTTGGCGGCATTGCCCGGCGCATCGAGCGCCAGTACCGCCGGTACCGGCAGCGGGGCGAGGCCAATTCCGGGATGGAGGCCTGGCTCGACAAGGTGATGGTCGAGCACACCTGCCCGGACTGCCAGGGCGCGCGGGTCCGGGCCACCCGGCTGCTCTTCACGGTCGCTGGCAAGACCATCCACGACTTCGGGCAGTTAAATTTTGATGAACTCCACGCCTTCCTGGGCACGGTCAAACCCACCGGCCGCGGCGCCGACGCGGGCCGGCAGGTGCTCAAGGAGATCCGCGGCCGGCTGGAACTGCTCCTGGGCATCGGCCTGGACTACCTGAACTTCAACCGCCGGTCGGGCACCCTTTCGGGCGGCGAGTCGCAGCGGATCCGCCTGTCCACGCAGATCGGTTCCGGGCTGATGGGCATGCTCTATGTACTCGACGAACCGAGCATCGGCCTGCACCCCAAGGACAACGTCAAGATGATCGCCACCCTGGAGAGCCTGCGCGATATCGGCAACACCCTGATCGTGGTGGAGCACGACGAGGACACCATCCGCGCCGCCGACCATCTGGTGGAGATGGGGCCCGGGCCGGGGGTACACGGGGGAGAGGTGGTGGTGCAGGGGACCATCGAGGACATCCTCCGCTGCAAGGCTTCGCCCACCGGGCAGTTCCTCTCGGGCAGGCGCTCCATCGCCACCCCCGGAAAGCGGCGCCAGGGTAACGGCCAGCGGCTCAGCGTGCGCGGAGCCAGGGAGAACAACCTCAAGTCCGTAGACGTGGACTTTCCCCTGGGCAAGCTGGTGGCCGTCACCGGGGCTTCCGGCTCGGGTAAAAGCACCCTGGTCAACGAAGTGCTCCACAAGGCGCTGTGGAAGCGGCTGGTGGACACCCGCACCCTGCCAGGAGAGCACGACCAGGTGGAGGGCATGGAGCAGGTGCACAAGGTGGTCAACATCGACCAATCGCCCATCGGGCGGAACAGCCGCTCCAACCCGGCGACCTACGTGGGTTTCTACGACCGGATCCGCGAGTTGTTCACCCAGGCGCCCCTGGCAATGGAGCGCGGGTACAAGGCGGGGCGCTTCAGCTTCAACGTCAAGGGCGGTCGCTGCGAAGAGTGCCAGGGGGAGGGGGTGATCACCACCCAGCTCTATTTCATGCCCGACGTAGAGGTGATCTGCGCTGCCTGTAAGGGAGCGCGCTTCAACAGCGAGACCCTGGAGGTCACCCTGCGCGGCAAGACCATCGACGACGTGCTGAAGATGTCAGTCGAGGAGGGGGTGGCGTTCTTCGCGGACGAGCCGGCAGTGGGCAAGAAGATCGAGGTGCTCGACGGTCTGGGCCTTGGGTACCTGACCCTGGGCCAGTCGGCGACCACGCTGTCCGGGGGCGAGGCGCAGCGGATCAAGATCGCGGCGGAACTGAGCAAGCTGCAGCGGGCCAAACACACCCTGTACATCCTCGACGAACCGACCACCGGCCTGCACCTGACGGACGTGCAGCGGCTGCTGGAGTGCCTGAACCAGCTGGTCGACGCCGGGCACACGGTGATCCTGATCGAGCACCACCTGGACGTGATCAAGACCGCCGACCACGTGATCGACCTGGGGCCCGAAGGGGGGCACGCGGGCGGCGAGGTGGTGGTGGCGGGCACTCCGGAAGAGGTCGCCGGATGCAAGGCCTCGCACACCGGAAGGTTTCTCAAAACACACCTGCGGGCATAGGGGGAAACACCATGGCGAAACAACTGCGCCGCGAAGCTTTTGCGCGGGCGCGCCAGTTTCTCAAGACCCAGGCCAGGCCCCTGGAAGGGGCGCTCTTAGCGCACTGGTTCGAGGGAGCATCCGCAGGGGAATCCCTCGCCGAACTGGCCGCCTTCCAGAACGAGGACGGCGGTTTTGGCCGGGCCCTCGAACCGGATCTGCGCACGCCCAGCTCGTCGGCACTGGCCACGGCCATGGGCCTGCGCCTGCTCAAGGAACTGGGATGCGGTGCAGACCATCCCCTGGTCGGGCGGGCCATGGGGTACCTGCTGGCCACTGGCGAAAAGGGGATCTGGCGCATCGCGCCCTCGGACACCAACTCCCATCCCCATGCGCCCTGGTGGCACGACGAGGAGGGCAGCCTGGCCCGGACCTTCGGCAATTTCGCAGTGAATCCCCGGGCGGAGATCGTCGGCCTGCTCCATCTCTTTGCGGCCGGGGTGCCGGCCGGCTGGCTCGCTGAGGTCACCGCAGCGGTGGTCGCCTCCATCGAGGGGACAGAAACCAGGGGAGATGGCTTCCTCTGCGCTCTGAGGCTGGCGGAAACCGATGCATTGCCCGAATCGTTCAGATCCCGCCTGGTCCCCCGCCTGCGCGGCCAGGTCTTCGAGGTAGTCGCCCGCGACCCAGAGCAGTGGGCTTCCTATTGCACGCCGCCGCTGTGGGCGGCCCCCGTGCCCGACTCCTTGGTGGCGGACCTGCTGCGGGAGGAGGTGCAGCGGCACCTGGACTACCTGATCGAGACCCAGGCTCCCGAAGGACACTGGTCTCCTTTCTGGAGCTGGGGGGCCTTTTATCCCGGGGTGTGGGCACGGGCCCGGTGCGAATGGTGTGGGCACCTGACCCTCAATGCCCTGGTGTCGCTGCGCGCTTACGGCCGGCTGGAGTGCTGAGGAGATACGGGCCTTGAGGCCGGCAGGCGAGGCCGCAGCGGGCACCCAAGTAGCCAAACCATCTAACGAGGAGAAAATCCGATGAAGGTCAGAGCCGTGGATTTCGTCAGTTATGGGGTCTCCAACATGGACAAGGCCCTGGCGTTTTACCGCGACACCCTGGGACTGAAGCTGGAGATGGTGTACGAGGGGATCTGGGCCGAGTTTTCCGTGGGTGCAATGACCCTGGCCCTCGTCGGGCCGCCCTGGGGCACCCCACCCCAGCCGGGGTACCAGGGAGGGGGCACGGTGGCCCTGGCAGTGGAGGACGTGCAAGCCAGCCTCGCCGAACTGAAGGGCAAAGGGGTCGCGGTACTGGATGGCCCCCACGACTCACCGGTATGCCACATGGCCCTGATCGCCGATCCGGACGGAAATCGCATCTGGCTGCACCAGCGCAAGGACGGCACCTGCGGTTGAGGTCGTGATACCCGGCTGGCCAGTGTTGGCTGGCCGGGTGTCTGGCGTGCTCATCCCACGAGCCGCTCTGCCACCGCGCACGAAGCCGGCGTCCCGTCCGCCTCCACAAAGACGCGGCTGTACTCCTCCTTGGTCAGCGCCCGGGTGTGGACGCCGCGGTACTGGAACTGGAGGGCGCGCCGCCGCAGCGGCCCCCGGTTCGGCGGCGTCTGGTGCGGCAGCATCCCGGAGAAGAACATCGCCCCTCCGGCCTTCAGTTCCACCGGTATGCTCCGGCTCAGATCCAGCCGTCCCTCGGCGATCTGGCAGTCGATTCCATGCACGTGCTTGAGGGCGCCGATCCGGTGTCCGCCGGGGATGGTGTACATGCACCCGTTCTCCACCGTCGCATCGTCCAGCGCGACCCAGGCCGTGGCGATCGAGGTCAGGGGCGCGTACACGAAATAGGCGTTGTCCTGGTGCCAGGGCTTCTCCGAGCCGATGAAGGGCGGTTTGGAGAGCGCCATCTCCCCGAAGAGGAGGGCCTCCTGTCCCAGCAGCG
>JACPJE010000137.1 GCA_016187725.1 Candidatus Latescibacterota bacterium | reverse complement strand
GGATCTCGTGCGACATAAGCCTCGGGACGGGTGTTGAAACTCTGGGAGCCGAATTCGAATGATACGAGGCTTAAAGGAGCAGGTAAATTGAGTCCGGCAACCCCTTCGTAACGCCGATCGGCCACCACATCCTGGACGAACACCGGCGGAGGTGAAGGAGCCGGCTGGCGGAAGCGGGTTATGCCGTTGCCGGTGCCGAACCAGAGGTATCCTTCCCGATCCGTGAATGCCGACCACAGCAAGCTGCTGGCCAATCCGTCTTGGGTAGTAAAGGTGGTCCAGGTTTTGCCATCGAACCGGCTGACGCCGCTGTAGGTAGCGAACCAGATATTTCCTCTCTGGTCCTGCGTTATTCCCATCACCGAGTTGCCAACCAGTCCGTCCTTTGTGGTGAAGGTGGTCCAGTTTTTTCCATCGAAGCAGCTGACGCCCCCACCACGTGTGCCAAACCACAAGTTGCCATCCCGGTCCTGAAGTCCCGACCGCACAGAATTATGTGCCAGGCCATCTTCGGTGGTGAAGGTGGTCCAGGTCTGCCCGTCGAAGCGGCTGACACCCCCTCCCCGGGTACCGAACCAGAAGTTACCATCTCGATCTTGGATGATCGCCTGCACCCCATTGTTCGCCAGACCGTCCTTGATGGTGAAGGTGGTCCAGGTCTGCCCGTCGAAGCGACTGGCACCACCAAAGGTGCCAAACCAGAGATTGCCGTCCCGGTCCTGGGTAATGGAGAACACGCTCCCACTGGCGAGCCCGTCTTCTACATCATAGGTGCGCCAGTGTCCCTTGCCACTTCCTCCATGTACAACTGTGCCTGCTCCAGTCGGCGCGGTCGGCTGTGTTCCTGCATGGGCCGACATCCACAGCACGAATGTCGCGACGCAGGCGATTTTGTGTTTCAACATGGGGTTCAACCTCTCAAAAAGGAGGTCAGAAAGCGTATTCTATTTCCGCTACCACGAGTCTGCCGATTTTGGGTCCGTCGACCATCTCGATGTGGTCGTTGTCGAAGAGGTTCTTTACGGTGAGCCTGTAAGTTACGCCATGGCGCATCTGGTAGCCCAGATTGAAGTCGAAGATGGCGTAGGCGGGAACCGTGCCGACGTGGGCGGCGGTGCGAAAGTCGAATTCGCTGACGCGGCGCACAGAGAGATCCACGGTGCTCCCCCTGATCGGCAGATCGCTGGCCGAGAGGACCGCATTGAACGTGGTTGCGGGGGTGTTGAAGGACTGGTCAAAGCCCTCCGGCGCCTGCAGGTCGTCGGCTTCGATGAACGAGGCGTTGCCCTTGAGCGTCACCCGCTCCGAGGCGTACACATTCACCCCCAGGTCGAGTCCCCAGACTACCTGCTCGCCGAAGTTCAGATAGGTCACGGTCAGTTCTCCCTCTCTGGGGATGCCCTTCTCGTCCAGGACGAATACGCCCGCCGACGGATTCCCGATCAGCCGCAGGGGGCTGATGAAATTGCGGTACCTGCTCCGGTAGCCGCTGACATCCAGGAACACCTTGTTGGCGAGGATGCCCTTGTACCCCAGCTCGATGGTCGTGTTTTTCTCGGGCTCCAGTTCCGGAATGCCGGCCGCGTATGCGGGTGGCAAGGGTTCGCCGGTGGTGGTGCCAAAACGGAAGCCCTCACCGCTGCCGCGGGCAACCATCCCCGGGCGAATGAGAAGATCCAGGCGTTCCTGGGTGATAAACGGGTTTTTGAATGCCCGGTTGAAGGTCAAGCGAAAAGCCGCGGTGGGTCGAGGTTTATAAATCAGCCCAGCCTTGGGGCTGACCTGGGTCGCGTACAGCTCGTGGAAATCCCCACGCGTCGACAGGACCAGCCTGAGTTTCTCATCGAGATCTACTTCTGCCTGACCATAGATTCCGAACAGAGCTGCGTCAGCCTTTCCTCCTTTGAGAATAGGACTTTCGTAGTTCGTCTGGCGAAGATCCGCGCCCGCGTTAAATGGGTACTCTCCAGGAATGGCGGGGTGATACTGTAGCGCGCTTCCATGCCCCAGGTTTTGCCCACGAAGGCCAGCGACGCTCCGCGCCTGGCCTCCTCTTCCGAAAGACCTTTCAACCTATTCGCTGCCCTGGTGTGGAGCAGGTAATCATCGCTACCATCTGTACTTGTGCGGTAGGCGTTGAGGTAGAGTCGCGGAGAAGTGTAGGCCAGCCGCTGATAGTGTTGGGTATTATTGTCTCTCTGACCTCGACCGGAGTCCAACATGTCTATGAAACTAGCCCGACCTACCCCCATGGTGAAACCGACGCTGGACTTGGGGTCGGGGTAATAGAACAGGCCGGCGCCCCCACGCAGGCTCTTGGCGTCGAAGTCTGGATCGTCGGTCACGGAGATCGTGCTGTCGGCGTTGTAGAAGGTGTTGATTACCTCGAAATCGCGGGCTCGCTGGTAGTCTCCAGAGATTTTCCAGCCCCACTTATCCTGGATGCCGGCGTGGCGCAGCCGGCCTTTGAAGGTGCTGCGGGCACCGCCGGAGAGGGCCAGGGTGGTTCCCTGCGAGTCTCTCGGATTCCTAGACGTCACATTGATTATTCCGGCGACGGCGTCTGGACCGTAGAGCGCGGATCCAGGGCCGACGATCACCTCGACATCCTGCACGTCGTCCCTGGGGATGGGAAACACCGGCGTGAAGGCCGCAGCTACCCCGATGGGGATCCCGTCGAGCAGCATCAGCATCCGCGTATTGAAGGCGGTGTTGAAGCCCCGGGTGTTGAAAGCCTCGGTGAATACACCCGTCTGGGTGCAGTCGACACCCTTCACATTCTTGAGCAGGCTGGAGTAAGAGTTGTCGGCTGCGTTTCTGCGGGCTTCCTCCCAGCCGACTTTGGAGATGGAGGCGGGGGCATCGATGATATTCTCCGCCCGACGGCTGGCCGACACCACCGTCTCCTCCAGTCCATAGGGTGAGGTCTTCAGGCGGAAGTCCACCGCAGCAGAGGCCCCTGACGCCACGCTCACCTTGCGGATGGTCCCCGCCACATATCCCACATGTGTCACCTTCAGGGCGTAGGTGCCTGAGGGCACATTCTCTATTGCGTACCGGCCTTTTTCATCCGCGATTGCCCCCTTCTTCCCGGCCAGGGTCGGGCCGCTGACTTCCACCACCGCGCCGGCCAGGGGATCGCCGCTATCTGCGGCTATCACTTGCCCGGTGATGCTCCCGGTCTGCGCCTGGGCACCCAACGTACAAGGGAATTCGCCTTCTTCGCCGAGGATTCCATAGGTATCCCTCCGGGTGAAGGGTACTCTGTCTCAATTTTCGCTGTTCCGCAAGTGGTTTCATTCCCGCCGGCCAGGAAAGGGCAGTGGCTCATCCCTTACCCATAGATGGGCAAACAGCGAAACAGTGGGCTGCGCTTCTCTATCCTTCTGCCAGGGTATTTCACTCTGGCCCGGCTTTTGCATATATTTTTGACAAATCAGCTCGGAAAGGATTCAGTCGTGACCTCGACTCCTGAACTCACTACCCGCGATGTGCTCCAGCAGGTCGATAGGCGGCTCAGCCTGATCGAGGAGGACTTGCGCACGCTCGACGCCAAGCTGGACACCAAGGTCGAAACCCTTGACACTAAAATCAGTGCCCTCGATGCCAAGATAGACACCAAGTTTCACCTGGTGGTGGGCCTCATCCTGGCCAGTTGGTTTTCGATGATGGGCGCCTTCTTGCTCAAGTAATAGTTGCATCGCCTTGTAGTCCGCTGCCCGACCTCTACCTTCCCACCTCCAGCACCACCACCGTCTGATCGTCCGCCTGCGGCGCATCCCCAGCAAAGCAGCGCACTGCCCCCATCAACCGTTCCAACAGCGCCGCCGCATCCAGCCCCTCCATACACCCTTTCCGCACCACCTCCCCCAACCGCTCAAAGCCGAACATCTCTCGCTGCGCGTTCTCCGCCTCCACCATCCCGTCCGAGCAGAACACCACCCGATCCCCCGGCGCCAGTTTCACCTCCAGGGACCGGTGCGCAGCCTCGGCGCTGGCGCCCAGCGGGTAGGCCTGCTCCGTCTGCAACTCCTCTACCTCGCCGTCTGCTGCCCGGTAGTGAACCGGGTAGGGTAACCCGGCATTGCTCAGGTGGAGGCAGCGGCTGGCCGGGTCGAGCCGTGCCAGGGCAAAGCAGACCAGGGTGTGGGAATCCAGCAGGCGGTGCACCGAGCGATTCAGCCGGGCGAACAACTCTTCCAAGGTTCCCCCCCGCTCCATCTGCACCTCCAGCATGCCGTTGAAGAGCACCACTGGAATGGCTGCGGCCATGGCATGGCCGGTTACATCCGCCAGGGCAATGGCCAGTCCACCCTGCGGCCGGGCGAAGTACTGGAAGAAATCTCCCCCCACCTGCTCCGCCGGCAGGCAGCGGCCGGCGATCTCGAAACCCTCCAGCGCCGGGGGCGCCTTGGGCATCAGCCCCATCTGCAACTCGTGGGCCGTCTGCAACTCCTTTTCCATCTTCTCCTGGTACGCGCGGTTCTGGTCGAAGAGGAACTTGGTCAGCAGGGCATTGCGCACCCGCACCCGCACCTCCTGGTCGCGGAAGGGCTTGGGGATATAGTCCACCCCGCCGGCCTGGAAGCCTTTGACCAGGCTTTCGGTCTGATCCTCGGCAGTGATGAAGATGACCGGGATCTCTCGGGTCTTGGGGTCGGCCTTGAGTCTCCGGCATACCTCGAAGCCGTCCATGCCCGGCATCATCACATCTAACAGGATTAGGTCGGGGGCGGCTTCGGCCTGGGGGGCGATCTTGAGGGCTACCTTGCCGTTGGGCGCCAGCGAAATCTGGTAGCCTTCGGTCTCCAGCAGGGCGCAGAGCACGTCCAGGTTGGCCGGGGTGTCGTCCACCAGGAGGATGTGGGCGCTTTTCAGGTCGATATGGCTTTTGTGCATGGGGTTGTCTCACAGGTTGCTGGTTTTCTGGAGGTGTGAATTGCAATTGCCATGCCGCTGGAGTGGCCGCGCCGGGATTTTTGTATAACTCTCTTCAAGTGAAGAGGTTGGGAATGTGCAGTTGATATGCTGAGCGCCGGGCGCAAAAATCGCTATTGTCGCATGGCGTTACAAGGTGTTACCCACTGCTACACCTGAAACAAAAGGGCCTGGGGATTTTCTCTTGGCGCAACGCGGCGATTTGGCGATTTTACCTGGGTCACTAGACCTTTGTGAGGAGAACGGTCATGCGGAGAAGAGTATGGTTAGTCAGTGCGCTGCTCGTCCTTGGCGCCCTGCGCGGCGAAGCAAAGAAGAACCCCCCCCTGCCCGGCTTCGACCAGGCCGGTTCAGATCCCCAGGCCATCGCCCTGGCCGACCAGGTCATGGAGCGGCTGGGGGGCCGCCACCACTGGGACCAGACCCACTACCTCACCTGGCGCTTCTTCGGCAAGCGCCTGCACGTATGGGACAAGTGGACGGGGAATATCCGCTTTGAGGAAGACGGGCTGGTGGTGCTGATGAACATCAATTCGGGTCAGGGCCGGGCCTGGCAGGAGGGGCAGGAGGTGGCCGAGCCCGACACCTTGAAAGCCCGGCTCAAACACGCGTACGAGGCCTGGATCAACGACTCCTATTGGCTGGTCATGCCGTACAAGCTCAAGGACAGCGGGGTGACCCTCAAGTACAAGGAGGAGAGCCAGACCCAGGAGGGCAAGGCGGCCCAGGTGCTGGTGCTGACCTTCAAGAATGTGGGGGTGACGCCGCAGAACAAATACGAGGTGTGGGTGGACCAGCAGGACCAGTTGGTGACCCAGTGGGCCTTTTATGCCGACGCGGCGGATGCGGAGCCCAAGTTCACCGGGCCCTGGGCCAACTGGCAGCCCTACGGCCATATCTGGCTGGCCGATGACCACGGGCGGGCCAAACACACCGAGATCGCCGTCTTCGACCAGTTGCCGGCTGCGGTGTTCAGCGACCCGGGACCAGTGGATTTGATGGCGCTGAAAAAATAAAGATCAAAAGCCTGAAGAAGTACCTGCCGCCTGCCGATAAGTTAGAATAACTAGCTTTTCCGCTCGCAGGTGTGCATGCGCATTGAGACTGCTGGTTTCCCTTCACTTTTCGGAGGGAGCAGAGCCAGCGCGGCTCCTGGTCCTGGCGTTGCCCCGCCTACTTCCCCGGCTGCGCCTGGCGATCAGGTGGAGTTATCCTCGTCGGGTCTGGGTCGCGGTCGGCAAGCGGGCAAAAACCCGGCTGCCAGCCAGGAGTTGGGCGAGGAGGAAAAGCGGCAGGTGGAGAAGCTCAAGGCGCGGGATCGCGAGGTGCGCGCCCACGAGCAGGCGCATCTGGCCGCCGCCGGCCCCTATGCCCTGGGCGGCCCCCAGTACGAATACCAGCGGGGGCCAGACGGCAAAGAGTACGCCGTGGGCGGAGAAGTGCAGATAAACGCCTCGCCAGTGCCTGGCGATCCCCAGGCCAACCTCGAAAAGGCCCGGGTCGTGCAGCAGGCCGCCCTGGCTCCTGCAGAGCCCTCTCCCCAGGACCGCCGGGTGGCCGCCCAGGCGGCGCGCCAGGAAGCCCGGGCCCGGCGGGAATTGGCCGCCCAGCGCCAAGCCGAGGGCAAAGAAAAGCCCGCCTCCACACCGGAGGCGGGCCAAACACTCGACTTCTTCGCCTGATCCGCCTAACCTCAGGCGGCGCGCAGCCGGGTCTCGGGCATGTTCTCCAGGCGCGAGAGCCAGTAGCCCACGTCGAATTTCTCGTCGCCGATCAGGAAGCGCCAGAACTTGATGCGGTTGACGATCTCCAGGCGCACCTCGTTGCCGTACCAGCGGTGGTTGGTGCTGAGGATGCCGGGAATGGCCGCATCCTCCAGGTCGGCGGTGTCCCACAGCCGGAGCTGGCGCACCGTGGGGTTGAGGCGCAGCTTGAACATGTAGCGCATCTGGTCGGTGCGGTTGGGCTGGGCGCAGTGCCAGATGCCGTGGTGGATGGCGATCAGGGTGCCGGCCTTGCAGACGGTGGGGGTCTGGCCCAGGAAGTTCTGGTAGCGGCCGATATCCGATTCGCTGATGCGGCGGAAATGGCTGCCCGGCAGCAGCATGGTGCCGCCCATCTCCCGCGGGGTGTCGTGGCAGAAATACATGAACTGGATGTCGAAGTGCATGCGGGTGTCGATGATGGCGTCGGCGTGCCAGATCTGGCCCTGCTCATGGCGGGGACCCACGGTGTGGACGGCGTGGTGGTCGTAGAGCGGGTCGGGCCCCACCAGGCTGTGGGTGATGCCCTGGACCTGGGGCAGCCGGAACACCTGGCCTACCGCCGCTTCGGGCCAGGCCTGGCTCAGGTGGCTGCCGGCCCGGGGGCGCGGCACCGCGCCCTTCTCGATCTCGGCGTACACCGCCTGGTTCAACTCCGCGGGGATCAACTCGTCGAAGCGCAGGAACCCGTCGGCGGTGAACTGCGCCATCTGCTTGCTGCTCAACAGATACTGCTCATGGGCCATCGATCTCCTCCATCCTTTCGAGAATGTACTCGTACTTGAGATAGGCAGTGTGGTATTCCATTCCGGGGTAGGCCGGGAACTGCTGGGGGAACTGGATCACCCGCCAGCCCTCCTTCATGGCGGCCACCACTGAGGCGTAGGGCGGGGTGTCGCTGTCGCCAGTGGTGGCTGGCGCCTTGCCGGTGCCGTCGTACTGGGACCACGAGACTACCTGGCTGTGCAGGTCGGGAGAGTGGGCGTAGAGGACCAGGAGCTTCTGGCGCAACTGCGGCATTGGGTATCCTCGGGGCGAAAAAGTTTCCCCAATATATCACCGCCCCTGCCTTTTGGGCAACTGCCGGTGGCCCTGGTTCCGGATCTGGGTTATTTTGAACACCGCTGCAGACTTCCATACCAAGGGAGGAGAGAAGTCATGGTCCGAACGGATGCCCTGGTGCTCTTTGTCGTCGACGGCCTGCGCCCCGATGCCCTGCGCCAGGCCCACACCCCCACCTCGACCGCCTCGCCGCGCGCGGTTCCCACACCTACACCGCCCGCACGGTGATGCCCTCGGTCACCCTGCCCTGCCACACCTCGATGTTCCGCGGGGTGAAGCCGGAGCGGCACGGGATCACCACCAATGTGTGGATCCCGCCGGCCCGGCCGGTGCCCAGCCTGCTGGACGTGCTCCACCGGGCAAAAAAACCCACCACCTCCATCTACAACTGGGAGCAGTTGCGCGACCTGGGCGATCCCGGCTCCCTGGACCACTCCTACTTTCTCAACAACTGCTACGAACCCGGTGGCGATCTGGAACTGGCCGAGTTGGCCGCCGGCGTGCTGGGCGGCATGGAGGGGGGCTTCGCCTTTGTGTACCTGGGATACGTGGACACGGTGGGTCACAGCCAGGGCTGGATGTCGGACCCGTACCTGGAGGCGGTGACCCAGGCCGACCAGGCCATCGGCATGATCCTCGGCGAATTGCCGCCCCAGGTGGTCTGCATCGTCACCAGCGACCACGGGGGCCACGCCCAGACCCACGGCACTGAAATGCCCGAGGACCTGACCATCCCCTGGCTGATCCGCGGGCCGGGCATCCGCCGGGGGTACCAGTTACAGGAGTCGGTGGAGATCATCGACAATCCGCCCACCATCGCCGCGCTGCTGGGGGTGGAGCCGGCCCCGGAGTGGGCCGGCAAGGCGATCGCCGAGGTGGTCGCCGGGGAAGGAGCGGTTGAGGGTCTCTCCTGAGCTGGGGCTGCTGTTGGGCCGGCTGGCCCTCTCGGCGGGGTATAATGGGAGGCGGCAGGCCCTGCTGCTGGGCCTGAGCTGCCTGGCCGGCCTGTCCCTGGTCCTGGCCCTGCTCAGCGGCTCGCCCTGGGTGGCGGGGGGCCTCTTCCTGGTGAGCGGCCTGGGGTTTTCCGCGGTCTATCCGGTGGTCATGGCCCTGGTGGGCGAGTGCTTTGCCCGCGAGCAGAGCCTGGCCATCGGCCTGGTCTCCAGCGCCGGCGGGGTGGGCTCCCTCTCCTTTCCCTTTGCCATGGCGGCCATCGCCGGGCAATTCGGCATTGCGCAGAGCTTCTGGTTCTGCGCGGCCACCGCCTGGGTCATGGCCCTGGCCGCCGGCGCCGTGCTCGCCCAGAGCCGGCAGCGTCAGTTGCTGGAGAATTCCACCAGTTGATCCCTACAATGACTGCGCAGCTTCTCCAAGGCGCGGTTGCGCAACTGCCGCACCCGCTCGCGGGTGACGCCCATGGCCTCGCCGATCTGCTCCAGGGTCATGGGCTCCAGATTCTCCAGGCCGAAATAATCCCTGACAATCTGGTACTCGCGCGCATCCAGGGCCTTGAGACAGTCGGAGAGGGTGGTTTTCATCTGCTCCCGCTCCAGCACCTCGTCCATGCCGTCTTCCCCGCTGACGAAGAGCGAGAGCAGGGGGACGCCTTCCCCCTGGTAGACCGGGGCGTCGAAGGAGAGATCCTGCTGGGCGGCGGCCATGGCGTTGCGGGTGCGCTCCATGCTCAGGTCCAGGCTGGCGGCCAGTTCCTCAAAGGTGGGCAGGCGCCCCAGCTCGTGGGCCAGCTGGCCGGCCTCCTTCTCCACCTTGTGCCGGTCGTTGAGCTGGCTCATGGGAGGCCGGGCGATCTTGCCCTGCTCAGCCAGGGCCCTGAGTATGGCCTGGCGTATCCACCACACCGCGTAGGTGATGAACTTGAAGCCCCGGGTCTCGTCGAAGCGCTTCACTGCTTCGAGCAGGCCCATGTTGCCCTCGGAGATCAGTTCGGCCAGGGTGAGGCCGTAGTCCTTGTAGTCGCGGGCCACCCTCACCACAAAGCGCAGGTTGGCGCGGATCAGCTGCTGGCGCGCCTCCTCGTCGCCGGACCGGGCGCGTTCAAAGAGGGTGACTTCCTCGGCGCGGCTCAGCGGCTGGACATCCTTGATCTCGCGCCAGTAGACATCCACAGCAGTAGTCTTGGACATGACAGGTCTCTCAGGTAAAAGTGGAAATCTATCAACTTTAACGTCAACGTGAAATATAAACCCTGGATTGATCCGGCGCAAGTAGGAGGTCTCGGTCAGTCCAGATGGGGCGGGCGGCGCAGTATCTTCTTGTTAGAGTGAGACTTCTTGCGTTGCAGCCGGCGCGCCCTGGCCGCTCTGCCAGGGCGGGTGGGCCGGCGCGGCGGGGGCGGGGGCTGGAGGTGGAAAGCCAGCAGAGAGGCAAATTTTTCCAGACAATCCTCGCGGTTGCGGAGCTGGCTGCGAAAACGGGTAGAGCGGAGGATCAGGATGCCTTCCTGGCTCAGGCGGGAGACCAGGGCTTCCCTGAGGCGCTGGCGCTGCAGCGGGCTGAGGGAGGGACTGTGCTCCAGATCGAAGCGCAATTCGGCGCGGGTGTTGGTCTTGTTGACGTTTTGTCCGCCCGGCCCTGGGCTGCGGTCGAAAGAGAAGAGCAGTTCTGCCAGGGGAATATGCAGATCGGGCAGGATTTCCAGCGCGTTCATGGGTGGTTCCACGAGGAGTGGATTATATTGAGGAGTGGATTATATTATTGAACCTTATCGTGGGGGCAACCCTACGTGAGGAGATACTCTATGTCCCGCAAGTACACCGCTGCCATTGTCGGCTGCGGCTCCATCGGCCACGCGCACATGGAAGGCTATCGGCTCGTCGACGAGGTGGAGGTCGTCGCGGTGGCCGATCCGCTCGAAGCAGGCCGGCGGCAGTACATGAAAGAATACGGTATCCCTCAAGGATACGCCACGGTCGAGGAGCTGCTGGCCCAGGCCAAGCCCGACCTCGTCAGCGTCTGCACCTGGCATCTGCTGCATCCGGCCCCCACCATCGCTGCGGCCCGGGCCGGGGTCAAGGGCGTGATCTGCGAGAAGCCCATGGCCATCGGGGTGGGCGCGGCCAACCGCATGGTCGAGGCCTGTCAAGCCAGCGGCACCAAGCTGGTCATCAGCCACCAGCGCCGCTTCACCCCCGGCTGGGAAAAGGCCAGGGAACTGGTGCAGCAGCGGGCCATCGGCAAGCCGGTGTGGGTCAGCAACAAGGTGGCCGAGGGCCTGGCCAACTGGGGCACCCACTCCATCGACGGCTCGCGCTTTGCGCTGGGCGATCCGCGCGCCCTGTGGGTGATGGGGGCGGTGGAGCGGCGCACCGACCGCTACGAGCGCGACACCGCGGTCGAGGACGCCTGCATGGGCCTGGTGCAGTTCGAAGGCGAACTCCAGCTCTTCATCCAGTCCGACCTGAGGCGCGAGGGGGCCTCGGCCGGCTCCTTCCAGATCCAGGGCACCGAGGGGCTGATGGAGGTGAGCGAGACCCGGGTGCGGCTGCTCAACGCCGCGGCCAAGGGCTGGCAGGAGGTGCCCCTCAGCGTGCCGGCCGACCAGATCCAGGGGATCGGTGGCAACACCAATGCCGCCCAGGTGCGCGAATTGATCAGGTGGATCGAGGGAGGGCCCGAGCACCGGGGGGCGGGCCGCAAGGCGCGCGACACGGTGGAGATCATGATGGCCCTCTACGAATCGGCGCGCCGGCACCGGGTCATCAGCCTGCCCCTGCAGGAACAGGAGTACCCGCTGGAACTGATGATCCGCGAGGGCGAGCTGCCGGTGGAGGTGCCCGGCCGCTACGACATCCGCGCCTTTCTCAAGCGCGACGGCATCGACGAAAAGGCGTACGCCGAATTGCGCGCCCGGGGAATGGGGCACCACCAGATCATGATGAAAGTCAACGAGGGGAAAAAGTGACGTGTACCGCGCCTCGTCCGACGGCAGGAACAAGAAGGTCCCATGAGCCACCTGCTCCGCAGTGCCCTCCTGCTCCAACTGCTGTCCCTTTGTCTCCTGCCCGCCAGCGGGGTACCCCAGGAATTGGCGCTGCGCGAGGAGTCCGCCCTGGACTCGCTTTTGGCCATCCCCATCAGCACGGCCGCCAAGTATGCCCAGAGCGCCAGCCGGGCACCGGCTTCCGTCACCCTGATCACCGCCGAAGACCTCGCCCGCTACGGCTATCACACCCTCGAAGAGGTCTTCGCCGCCCTGCGCGGCTTTTACTCTTTATCTGCCGGCAGGGGCAGAAACACGGGCTGAGGCGCGCGTCGAGGCCGAGCCGGGGCCGGCGCGAGGCACGGAGACCCTGCTGATCATCGATGACGAGGATCTGGTGCGCCGCAGTCCCTGAGCAGTCCCAAAAGCAAACGCCCTGCACAGCTGCCGGTGCAGGGCGTCGCTATTTTTGGGCCGCCTGAGGCGGCTGCGGGTCCAGGCCCGGAGTGGGGAAGCTCCGGGGATCTGGCTCAGGGTTGGATGGGCCCTGAGTGCTTGAGGACTATTCGATCGATCGGAAAGTTGGAGGTTCGATCCAACTTGATATCAAATAGTCTGTAATAATACTATCGGATGAGAGATAGAAATCTTTAGCGAAATTGCAAATGCGCCTATATTGATATTAATCAATTATTTATTGTAATATTACCGAAATTTTATTTGATGATATTTAGTATTTCATCAGCTAGAAGCCGTTTTTCAGCAGTTGCGGCGGAGATATTGACAGCCTCATGGCCACAGGCTATCTTTTAAGTCTCTTTTACAGAGAAGGATAGGACCCTCACTCCTCTCTTCTCTCCACCTTCCAGACAGGAGCATGTCGCCATCGCCAGGGTCAACCGCAAGGAATTCACGGCCAAACTGAAGCCGGAAGACATCGACTACAAGCGCCTGGATGTGCTGGTCCGCTTTCTCAATCCCATCGGGAAGATCGACGCCGCGCGCCGCACCGGCGCCACCCGCAAGCAGCAAGCCCAGATCGTCCAGGCCATCAAGCGCGCCCGCTATCTCGCCCTGCTGCCCTACACCATCAACGACACCAGATAAGCGCTTCCGGGCTGCGCCCCAGGAGAGAGGACATGGCCCGCTCTGCCATCGGACTGATCGAAACCGAAGGCCTGGTGGGGCTCATCGAGGCGGCCGACGTGGCCGCCAAGACCGCCGATGTGCAATTGCTGGGGTTTGAGCGCATCGGCGGGGGCCTGGTTTCCCTGCGCCTGAGCGGGGACGTGGCCTCGGTGCAGACCGCAGTCCAGGCGGGCGCTGCCGCCGCCCAACGCCTGGGGCAGGTGATCAGCTTTCACGTCATCCCGGGCCCGCACGAGGATCTGGTTTCCCTGTTGGAGGGGAGCAATCCTCCCCCTGCTGCGGCGCCCGTTGCAGTTGAAGCCACCCCTTCCCTCGCCGAACTAGAGGCCATGCCGGTCACCCGGCTGCGCCAGTTGGCCCGCCAGTGCCCGGACCTGTCCCTCAAGGGTCGGGCCATCTCCCGGGCCGGCAAAGCCGAACTCCTCGCCGCCTTCCAGCAGCTCAAAAGCCAATAAAAAAGGGCATGGTTCAACTCAGGGTAACACTTTTACCGAGGCCAAAATCATTAACCGGATATAAAACAATATCTTACTTCAAGCGGCGTGCTCCCAAAGTGTTACCCTGTGCTCATCAGAGCACTGAACCATGCCTAAAAAAGCCCTGGCCAAAGACTGGTCAGGGGCGTCGGGGAGCGACCGAATCTCTAGACGTGCCAGACGTAGAGGTCGCGGTTCTGCAGGGGCAGGTCTAGCCATTTCCCCCCTTCCAGATGGCTCTGGGCCACGGCCAGGCAGACCTCGGCGGCGTGGTGGCTCACCTCCACGTTGCCCAGCGCTGGCCGGCCTTCTTCGCGCGCCCGCACCAGATCCTCCAGACAGTAGAGGGTGGCGCTGCTGGGCGGGACGTTTTCAAAGGGCTTTTCGGGGTAGATGGTGTGCCGGCCAGCGGGGGTGGGCTGGCGCTCGACCCAGTCCATGCCATTGTTGAGGCCCTTGATCATGCCCTTGGTCCCCCACACCTCGAAGTCCCAGTGACCCACCGGCAGGGTCCAGGCTTCGATCCCGCCGGCGAACTGGAGCTGGTACACGGCCTGGGGGTCCTGGTCGAAGCGGTTGTCGCGGGCTGCGGCCTCGCCGCGCAATTCTCCCTTGACCCGCAGGGCCCGCGGATCGCCCAGCAGGTACATGAGGGTGTCGACCGAGTGGATGTGGCCGTGCATCAGCGAGGAGGAGGCGTAGTGAACCGCGGCGCGCAGTTCGCCCACTTCGCCCTGGACCAGCCGCTCGCGCATGCGGTGGTAGCGGGTGTCGAAGCGCCGCAGCACCCCGGTGTTGAAGGCGATGCCGCGCTGCTGGTAGGCGTGCAGGATGGCGTCGGCCTGGCGCATGGAGCAGGCCATGGCCTTTTCCAGGAAGACCATGCTCACCCCGCCGGCCTCGGCCACGCCCAGGGCCAGTTCGGCGTGATTCTCGGCCCGGGTGCAGATGGCCACCAGGTCGGGGGCCTCCTGGCGGATCATCTCGCGGTAGTCAGCGTAGACTGCGCCCACCCCCCAGCGCTGGGTGAAGGCGCGGCGTTTTTCCGGGTCCAGGTCGGCGCCCCCCACCAGTTCGAGGCGCTGGCTGGCCCGGCAGGCCCCGGCCACTGAGTAGGGCAGGGCAATGGCCGGGTACCCCACCACCTCTTCGTCGATGGTGCTGCCCATGCGGCCCAGGCCGATGATGGCGGTGCGGTATTTCTTCATGGCTTCTTTTTCTTGGCGACCTTCTTTTTCCTGACGGGCACGGTCCCGGAGGGGTCGAGGGGCAGATCGCCACCCGCCTCTTCCCCACCTTCCGGGCCGCTCTCTTCCTGGAAGTAGGCCCGGGCGTCGGCCAGCAGCTGTTCTTTTTCGGCCCTGCGGATCTCCGCCAGCTCGGCGGTGGAGAGGGGCGGCCAGCTGAGGAAGAAGTCCTCCACCGCCACGCTCAGCATGCGCCCCTTCAGGTAGCGCTCGAAGGTGGTGGCGATGATGTGGGCGGTCAAGGGCTCCAATTCGGGCTGGGTCTCGTCCAGGATCACCTCCACCATCTCGTGCAGCAGCAGGGCCTCGAAGAGCGAGACCTGGGCGATGCCGCTGCCGGCGGCGTCCTCGTCCCACACCTCCAGCACCTTGCGCACCCCGGAGACGAAGTGGATCTCGCCGGCGCGTTCATAGGCCACTGAGCGGGCTTCGACGATGGAATGCAACTGGTTGCTGCGCACCTCGGCGTAGGGATGGGCGATCAGGCGCAGGGGCTGGGTGTTGGTAGGGCTGAGTCGGTCGGCCAGGGTCCTGCCGGCCAGGGCGGGATGGGCGACGATATAGCTGAGCAGGGTTTCCGGCTTGGGGGACCAGATGAGCGACAGGCGGTGGGCCTGACGGCGCAGCACGTCGCGCGCGTCTTCCTTTTCCTCGGCGGCGAAAACCTCCTCGATCAGCCCCTTCTTGTCTTCGGGGGTGGCGGCGGCCCTGAACTTGAAGGCGCCCAACAACTGCAGGAGCTGGACGCGGGTCCTCATGTTGGAGGGGGTCAGGTCGAGCAGGGTGCTCAGGAAGGCTTCGGTGCCGTCCTCTTCGGTCCAGGTGCGGAAGGTGACCGGGCTGCGCTTGAGGGAGTCCATCTTGCTATAGAGCGCCTTGACGAGGTCTGGCTCCAGGCCGGTCGGTTCGCCCCCGCTGTTGTCGTAGAGCACCTCGGGGTGCTGATCGAGGGCCTCCATCTCCTGCAGGAACTGGTCGTCCGGGGGCGTCGGGCTTCCGTACCAGGCTCTGGCTGGGCGATGCGGTTTCTTCAAGGGTTCCTCCTCTGCGCGAGAGCAGCTGATCGTCAAAAAATAACCGCGATTTCTCCCTCTATCAAGGAGATTCCCACAGGCGCAGGCCCGCGCGGCTCAGGTACACGGGAATGTGCTGAAAAAGGGGATTGGTCTGTTCTATTTGCTGGATGAGATGGCGCTTGGCGTGGGAGAGGGGGCCGGCGAGCAGGGTGAGGGAACCGCCGTCGCCGCCGGCGCCGTTGACCTTCCAGCCCAGGACGCCGTGCTCCCTGGCGATGCCGATGATCTCCCAGGCCTCCCGGCTCACCAGTTCGGGGTGGAGGCGGGCCTGGGCCTCGGTGTTGGCGGTCATGGCCCGGCCCAGGGCGGCGAAGTCCCCGGCGTAGACCGCGTCGCGCGAGGCCGGGGCGGTCTGGCGCAGGTCGGCCAGTTTTTTGCAGTCGGGACCGGCGCCCTCCAGTTCGGCGATCACCTTCTTGTGCACCTCGGAGGAGCTGTGGGACTTGCCCAGGAAGATCAGCACCAGCCGGCGCTCCAGCTCCCACCAGACCGAGTTGGGCACCTGGAGCTGGGAGACCGAGGCGTGGGGGTACTTGAACATCTCGATGTAGTTGATGCCCCCATAGGCCGAGCAGAGCTGGTCCTGGATGCCGCACTGCTGTTTGAGCATCTCGGTCTCGATGCGCTGGGCGGTGAGGGCCACCTCGTTGGGGGTGAGCCGGCCCGGGGTGAGCGCGTCGAGGGCGCCGATCAGGGCCACGGTCACCGCCGCCGAGGTGCCGGTGGAGCAGCCGGCCGGCGCCTGGCAGTAGATGGTCACCTCGATGGCCAGGTCCTCGGGGATGCGCATGTACTCGATGGCCGCCTCCAAAAGCGGGTGCTGGGTCCAGACCCCGCCCAGCTGCCTGACCGCGTACTTCTGGCCGTAGTTCTCGGCGCGGATGACGATGCGGTCCTCCACCTGGTGGTGCGGGTAGACTTCTAGCTGCACCTCGGCATAGGGGTAGACGCCGATGTTGAAGATCCTGCCGTGTTCGGCGAACCAGGTGTCGGTCCAGCCGCCGTTGTCGCAGATGCGGATGGGGGCCACGCTGTTGATGCGGCGCTGGGGGGCGGGAGCGGCCATATCGGACTCCGGATGGCGAATTGTCCCCAAGATACCCCGCGCGCAAAGGAAGTGCAAGCGGCCGGCTGGTCTGAACCCAGGCTATGGCATAGCTTCATACATTCAGAACACCTGCGAAAGGAGCGCCCATGGCCAGCACCCACCGCCTCAGCCGCCAGCACCTCGTCTACAGCCTCGACAAAACTCATCCCCCGGCCCTGGAAATAGCCCCCGGAGACACGGTGGTGCTGGAGACCTACGACGCCCGTACCGGCACCATCCAGCGCGACGAGGACCTGCTCGACCATCCCCATCCCAAGGGCTCCAACCCGGCCACCGGTCCTATCCTGGTGCGCGGGGCCGAGCCGGGGGATGCCCTGTGCGTGGAGATTCAGCAGATCGAACTGGCCCCCCGGGGATTTCTGGGGGTCAAGGCCGGCATGGGCCTGCTGGGCGAGCTGGCCGGGGATTTCGCCACCCGCATCGTGCCCATCGAGGGGGACCAGGCCCGCTTCGGCGAGCGCCTCCGTTTTCCCATCCGCCCGATGGTGGGGGTGATCGGCACCGCGCCGGCAGGGGAGGGGGTGAGCACCGGGTTTCCCGGTCCCCACGGGGGCAACATGGACAACCGCTACGTCGCCCCCGGCAGCCGGGTCTATCTGCCGGTGAACGTGCCCGGGGCCCTGCTGGGCATCGGCGACGTGCACGGGGCCATGGGGGATGGGGAGATCACCTACATCGGCCTGGAGATCTGCGCCGAGGTGAGCGCCCGGGTGGAACTGCTCAAGGGCAAAACCCTGCGCCGGCCCCTGGTGGAGACGGCGGAATACTGGATCACCACCGGCGATCACCCGGACACGGCCCAGGCCCTGCGGGTGGCCGCCGAGGAGATGGTGCGGTGGATGCAGGAGCGGATGCAGCTGAGTTTTGCCGAAGCCTACATGCTGATGAGCGCGGTGGTGGACGTGCAGATCTGCCAGTGCTGCGGGCCGGGGGAGTTCCCGGTGACCACCCGGGCGATGATCAGCAAGGCACTCATACCCTGAAGGGGAAAGGATGAAATCCGTGAAGATCGCCCTGATCGGCGCCGGCAGCCGCTCCTTTGGGCCGGCCACCATCCGCGACGTGCTCTTGAGCAAGCCCCTGGCCGAGCGCGGGGTGGAGTTGGTGCTGATGGACAAGGTGGCCGCCCACCTGGAGGAGGTAGAGCAGTACGCGGCCCATGTGTGCCGGCAGACCAGCCACGGCGCCCAGGTGGTGGCCACCACCCAGCTGGAGCGCGCTCTGGAAGGGACTGACTTTGTGGTCACTGCCATCGAGGTCCAGCGCTTCCTCTACTGGTCTCAGGATTACCACCTGCCCCGCCACTACGGGTTCCGTCAGATCTTCGGCGAGAACGGCGGCCCGGGCAGCCTCTTCCACGCCCTGCGCAACATGGGCCCCACCCTCCAGATCACCCGCACCATGGAGCGGCTGTGCCCCCAGGCCCTGCTGCTCAACTACACCAACCCCGAGCACAAGCTCTGCGAGGCCGTCACCCGGCTGACTTCCATCCAGGCGGTGGGCCTGTGCCACGGGGTGTTCATGGGGCAGCGCCAGCTGGCCCAGATCCTGGAAATTCCCCAGGAGGAGCTGGACACCGCGGCCTGCGGCATCAACCATTTCACCTTCTTCCAGAAGATCCGCCATCGCCCCACCGGCGAGGATCTCTACCCCCGCCTGCGCCGGACCGACCTGGAGGGGGACGAACTGGCCCACTGGCACGAGTTGGGGCTGGGCCGGGTACTCCTGCGGCGCTTTGGCCTGTGGCCCTCGCCGGCCACCAACCACTACGGCGAGTATCTCCGCTGGGCCGAGGAATTCATGGCCAGCGAAATGCAGTACTACTACGACCCAGCTGAGGGCCATCCCTGGGAGACGGGCAAGATCCCCGATTTTGTCTACACCATCGACCGGGTGGACACCGGGCGGCCCTGGCGGCGGCCCGCTGCCCAGCCGCGCAAGCTCGAAGAGGCGCCGCTGCGGGCCTCGGGCGAACTGGCCGCCCCGATCATGGAGGCCCTGGCCTGCGGGGCGCGCCGCGAACTGGCCGCCGTCAACGTGCCCAACCGGGGTTATATCCCCGAGTTGCCAGAGGGCCTGGTGGTGGAGGTGCCGGCCCTGGCTGATGCACAAGGGCTGCATCCCTGCCAGATGGAACCGCTGCCCGAGGCCATCGCCGCCCTGATCCGGGTGCAGGCCAGCATCCACAAGCTGCTGGTGGAGGCCTTTGCCCAAGGGTCCAAGGCCAAGCTGCTCCAGGCCCTGCTGCTGGATCCGACGGTGGATTCCTACCGGCGGGCCGTGGCCCTGCTGGAGGAGATGCTGCGGCTCCAGCGGGATATACTCCCGCCCTTAGAGTGATCAGCGGGTGAAGATGGTCCCCCGCACGTAGGAGCCCTCCTCGGAGGCCAGGAAGGCCAGCACCCGGGCGACACCCATGGGGTCGCCCAACTGCTTTTTGGCGCCCTCGACAGCCTTGGCCGGATCCTGGCCCGAGGCCTCGGCGCCCTGGGCCACGTTCTCCAGTTTGAGCGGGGTGGCGATGCCGCCGGGGCAGATGACGTGGACCCGGGCACCGCGCACGTGGGCTTCGATATTGTACTGCATGCCGTGCACCCCGGCCTTGCTGGCCGCGTAGGCCAGGGAGGAACTGGCGCCCCGCACCCCGGCGCCCGAGGCGAGGAGCAGCACCACGGACTGGCCGGCCCGCTCCAAGAGCGGCGCCGCCTGCCTGACCACCAGGTAGGTGCCCTTGAGGTTGGTGTCGATGGTGGCGTCCCAGTCCTCCTCGCTCAGGCCGGCCACGCCTTTGTACGCCCCCTTGAGCACCCCGGCGCTGCACACCAGGATGTCCAGCCGGTCGCGGTGCTGTCTCAGCTGCTGGAAGACCGTTTCCACGCTCTGGGCCGAGCGCACGTCGGTCTGGTGAAAGGCAGCCTGGCCGCCGCCTTTGGCGATGGCTTCGAGGGCGGCGTAGCCCTCCGGTGCGTTGTAGTCGAGGATCTCCACCTGGGCGCCCTCGGCGCCGAAGAGTTCGGCAGTGGCCCGGCCGATGCCCGTGGCCCCGCCGGTGATCAGGGCGGTCTTGCCTTTGAGGCGGGCGCTAGTCATGGCTGCTCCTCCTTGGCCAGTAGTTCGCGCGACATGCCGTAGGAGCCGGCCAGCAGGCCCCCGTCCACGGTCAGGGTTTCGCCGGTGATCCAGGCCGCCTCCGGGGAGGCCAGGAAGAGGGCGGCCCAGGCGATGTCCTCCGGTTCGCCCACCCGGCCCAGCGGGTACCACTTGACCAGTTTGTCGAAGATCTGCGGGTCCCGCTGGAGGATGGGGCCCCAGATGGGGGTGCGCACCGTGCCCGGGCAGATAGCGTTGGCCCGCACCTGGTGGCGCCCGTACTTGACGGCCATGTTGCGGGTGAGGTTGACGACCCCGGCCTTGGCGGCGCTGTAGGCCTCTTCGCTCAGGCCGGTCAGGCCGTTGACCGAGGCGATGTTGACGATGGCCCCGCGCCGGCGCTCGATCATGCCCGGCAGCAGGGCCCTGGAGCAGAGATACACGCTCTTGAGCACCACGCGCAGATTCAGATCCCACTCCTCCTCTTCGATGTGGAGGATGTCGTCTCCGGTGGCCAGGCCCGCGTTGTTGACCAGCACGTCCACCCGGCCGTAGGCGGCCTGGGCCTGGGCCGTCATCCGCTCCACCTGGTCCTTCAGGGAGACATCGGCGGCCAGCGCCAGGGCCTGCCCCCCGGCCTGCTGGATGCGCCCGGCGCTTTCCCGGGCCCGATCCAGGTGCAAATCGGCCGCGACCACGGCAGCGCCCTCGCGGGCGAAGAGTTCGGCAATGGCCCGGCCGATGCCAGAGCCGGCGCCGGTCACCAGCGCCACGGTATCTGCAAGCCTCATGCTCAGTTCTCCTTGCGCTTGCGGCGGAACAGCGACAGGCCGCCAAAGCCGCTGATGATGGCCATGTAATAGCCCAGGTCGTACCACCAACCGGTGTTGGTGGGCTCGTAGATGCGGATGGCCGGATTGAAGAAGCCCCACACCAGGCAGATGGGCGCCACCCAGCCGTGCCAGATGCCCCAGAAAAAGCCGGCCGGATCGTCGAGGGTGTAGGTGTAATCGCCGGGCACGCACCCCACTGGGAAGAGCAGGATGCCCGGCAGGAGCACCAGGAAGGTCTTTTTCATCGCGGACCGCCTTTCGCAAGCCCCCCAATACTATCAATCCCCACCCGGCCGGGCAAGCGCCCTTTTCTATTTTTCAGGTTTATTGGCATATTAGGGGCCGGGTGGCAAGAACCTATGAGGAAAGGAACCCCTGATGAAAAAAATCCGCGTGGGCCTGCTCTTCGGCGGGCGCTCCTGCGAACACGAGGTCTCGGTGCGCTCGGCCCGCTCGGTGCTGGAGGCCATCGACCGCGACAAGTACGAACTGACCATGATCGGCATCTCCAAGGAGGGGCACTGGCTGATGGCCGGCGACGCGCTGGCGGTGCTGCAGGCTGGGGTGGTCGAGGAGCGGGGCCTGCTGCCTGTGGTCCTGGACCAGGGCGGGGCCCTGATGGCCCGCCAGGGAGGAGAACTGGACCAGCGGCTCGACGTGATCTTCCCCCTGCTGCACGGCCCCTACGGCGAGGACGGCACCGTGCAGGGGCTGCTGGAGTTGGCCGGCATCCCCTACGTGGGCTCGGGGGTGGTGGGCTCGGCAGTGGGCATGGACAAGGAGATGGCCAAGCGGGCCTTCCGCGCCGAGGGCCTGCCCCAGGTGGAGTACGCGGTGGTGCGGCGCCATCAGTGGCGCCAGGACCCGGCCGGGGTGCAGCGCCAGTTCGAAGCGCAGCTGGGCTATCCCATCTTCTTCAAGCCCGCCAACATGGGTTCGAGCGTGGGGGTGTGCAAAGCCCACGGCCCAGAGGAGTTTTGCCCCTGCCTGGAGGAGGCCGCCTCCTACGATTACAAGGTGGTGGCCGAGGCCGAGGCCGCCGACTGCCGCGAGGTGGAGTGTTCGGTGCTGGGCAACGAGGAAGCGCAGGCCTCGGTGGTGGGGGAGGTCGTGCCAGGCAACGAGTTCTACGACTACAACGCCAAGTACATCGACGACAACTCCGAACTCATCATCCCGGCGCGCCTCTCGCCAGCGGCCACTGCCCAGGTGCGAGACCTGGCCCTGCGGGCCTTTCGCGCGGTGGAGGCCGCCGGCCTGGCGCGGGTGGACTTCTTCGTCAGCCGCCAGGACGAGCGGGTCTACGTCAACGAGATCAACACCCTGCCGGGATTCACCCCCATCAGCATGTATCCAAAGCTCTGGGAGGCCAGCGGCGTCGGCTATGCCGAGCTGATCGACCGCCTGATCCAACTGGCCCTGGAGCGCCACCGCGACCGGCAGGACATCCGCACGGTGCTGTGAGCCGGACTGTTGACGGGATGGGGCGAGGGGGCTTTTTTAAAATAGCAGGTCTATCCGAATCTGAAGAAGTGAGCGAGAGGAAACGATGCAACTGACCGTGCGCGAAGTTTCGCATTTGCTGAAGATTCCCGAAGCAGCCGTGTACCGCTGGATTCAGCGGGGCACCCTGCCCGCCTATAGGGTGCAGGATCAGTACTGCTTCAACCGGGCCGAGCTGCTGGAATGGGCTACCCTCCACAAGGTCGAGGTGTCCCCTGAGCTTTTTCAGCAGACGGAGGACCGCACCGGCGCCCTGCCCGCCCTGACCGACGCCCTGGAGCAGGGCGGGGTCCACCGCGGCCTGGAGGCCGCCGGCAGAGCAGCGGCGCTGCGGGCGGTCAGCCAGGTGGTGCCGCTGCCGACCAACATCGATCGCGAGGCGTTTTTTCAGGTATTGCTGGCCCGGGAGAAGCTGGGTTCCACCGCAGTGGGCGAAGGCATCGCCATTCCCCACGTCCGCCATCCCGCGGTCCTGGCAGTGCCCGGTTCGGTCATCTCGCTGTGTTTCCTCGAGCGTCCGGTGGGCTTTGGCGCCCTCGACGGGCAACCGGTCCACACCCTTTTCGCCCTGGTCAGCCCCAGGGTACGCGCCCACCTGCACCTGCTTTCCCGCCTGGTTTTCGCCCTGCTTGACCCTCGGTTCAAATCCGCGGTCCTGAACTGCGCTGACACCTGGGAGATCCTGGATGCAGCCCGGTGTGCAGAGGCCCGGCTGGCACCTGTGCCCCTCGCTGCCGAGGGGGATCGCTGAATTGCCCTTCCTGTCAGCCGCCCGAGTCCTGCTCCATACCCCGGCTGGGGGGCTCTTAGGTATTTTCTCCTATTGACATTTGTGGACATGGCCTTATTATTATCCACAATAGTCCAATCATGGGCATTTTTATTCATATAGAGACTTGAATGCGACTTTCAGTCAAAGATGTTGCCGGTTTGCTGAACGTCTCAGAAAAGACGGTCTATCGCTGGATCAAACAGGGGGTTATCCCCGTGTACCGGGTCAACGAGCAACTCCGCTTCAACCGGGCGGAGTTGCTGGAATGGGCTACCTCCCAGCGCATCCAGATCTCCCCCGAGATCTTTCTGGAGGATGAGACGAGCAAGGTGCCCCTGCCCAGTCTCTCCGAGGCGCTGAAGGCCGGAGGGGTGGCGTATAGGGTCGGGGGCAACGATAAACCCTCGGTGCTGCGCGCCCTGGTCGAGGTCCTCAACCTGCCCGAAGAAGTGGACCGCGAGTTCCTGTACCAGGTGCTGCTGGCGCGCGAAACCCTGGGTTCCACGGGCATAGGCGAGGGTATCGCGATCCCCCATGTGCGCAATCCCGTCGTGCTGCACATCTCCAAGCCCACCATCACCTTGTGCTTCCTGGAACACCCGATAGACTTCCGCGCCATCGACGGCCAGCCGGTCAACACCCTGTTCACGCTGATCAGCCCCACCGTCCGGGCACATCTCCACCTGCTGTCCCGGCTCAGCTTTGTATTGCGAAACCAGGAGTTCAAGGCCGTGCTCAAACAGCAGGCCTCGCGAGACGAGTTGATGGAGGCCGTGGTGCGCGCCGAAACCGCCCTCCCCGCGACGAACGGCAACGGTGCACAGACCAAGTAAGCGCCGCAGGGCGCGCTGGCGCGAACGGGTTCGCCTATGTCGCTTGAGCTGATCATGCTCGCCATCGCGCTGGCGGCCATCAGCGGGCTGCCCGGCTTGTGCATGGGGCGCTCCTCCGCCTGGGGCCAGCGAATCGCCGCGGGAATGATGGTACTGGGAGCGATCGCGGGTCTGGTCGCCGCTGGTGCCGGTCTGGGCGCCGAGCAGCATGCCGTCTCCAGCTTCCCCTGGCCGGCTGCGGGAAATTCCGTCGTCGGCATCGACGCCCTGAGTGTGTTTTTCCTCATTCCCATCTTTCTGATGGGAGGACTCGGCTCAGTCTACGGCCTGGGGTACTGGCCGCAGCACCGCCATCCGGGAAACGGGCGGAGTGTTAGATTATTTTGGGGCCTGGTGGTCGCCGGCATGGCGCTACTGGTCATCAGCAGGCACGCCATGGCCTTCCTGCTGGGGTGGGAGGTGATGGCGCTGGCGGCCTTTTTCCTGGTCAGCGCCGAGGACCACCGCAGGGAATGCCGCCGGGCCGGCTGGCTCTATCTGATAGCGACCCATGTCGGCACCCTGACGCTCTTCGCCCTCTTCGCCTTGTGGCGTTGGTCGACTGGCTCTTACGCGTTCCAGCTGGTGGCACCGGGGGCGATCGGCATGGGCACGGTGAATGCCCTCTTCTTTTTGGCGTTGGTCGGCTTTGGCTTCAAGGCCGGGGTCATGCCCCTGCACTTCTGGCTGCCCAGCGCGCACGCCAACGCGCCCAGTCACGTGTCGGCGATGATGTCGGGCGTCGTGCTCAAGATGGGGATCTACGGATTGGTGCGATTCCTGTCTCTGTTGCCCGACCCGCCCAGCGCCTGGGGCGGTCTGATCCTCCTGCTGGGCGCCCTCAGCGGCCTGCTCGGGGTGGTGTTCGCCATCGGCCAGCACGACCTGAAGCGACTGCTGGCCTATCACAGCGTGGAGAACATCGGCATCATCCTGATGGGCCTGGGGCTGGCGATGCTAGGGCGTTCGGCGGGCCGGCCGGAATGGGTGGTGCTGGGCCTGGCCGGCTGCCTGCTGCACATATGGAATCACTGTCTGTTCAAATCGCTGCTCTTTCTGTGTGCCGGGGCGGTCGTCCACAGTGCCCACACCCGGGAAATCGACCGGCTCGGCGGCCTGGCCCGGACCATGCCCTGGACCGCAGCCCTGTTTCTGGTCGGCGCGCTGGCCATCTGCGGCCTGCCGCCGCTGAACGGGTTTGTCAGCGAATTGTTCATCTACCTGGGGCTGCTGCAGACCCTGACCACCACCGCGACAGGTAATTCGGCTGCGGTGCTGGCCGCCCCGGTGCTGGCCGCGATCGGCGCGCTGGCCGTGGCCTGCTTCGTCAAGGCGTACGGCGCGGTGTTCCTGGGCAGCCCACGCACCCACGTCTCGGTCCATACCCACGAGCCGCCCCTCTCGATGCGGGGGCCGATGGGGGTGTTAGCCGCCTGCTGCGCGCTGATCGGCCTGGCCCCGGTGCTGGTGAGCCCCCTCCTCGACGCGGCGATCTCCAGCTGGATGCCCGGGCCGCAACCGGCCGCCCTGCGCGTCGGCGTCCTGGTGCCGCTGGGAACGGTGAGCGCGGTGTCGGCGTCGCTGGTGGCTCTGATCGCCCTGATCGCCGCACTGATGGCCCGGGGGACGCGACGCAGCCTGGCGCTGCCGCGCCAGGGCACCTGGGACTGCGGCTATGCCCTGCCGACCAGCCGGATGCAATACAGCGCCTCCTCCTTCGCACAGCTGATTGTAGCCCTGTTCCACTGGGTGCTGCGTCCCCGCACGCACCGGCCCGCCATTCATGGCCTTTTTCCCGCCCCCGCCCAGATGCACTCACATGTGGATGACGCCGTGCTGGACCGGTTGTTGGTGCCGACGGGCCGCAGCACCAGGCAGTGGCTCCACCGGTTTCGCTGGTTCCAGCAGGGACTGGCGCAGCACTACCTGCTCTACATCCTGGTCACGGTGATCCTGATGCTCAGCGCGCTGATGCCGATCGAAGAGTTCTTCGCAGGACTGTTCGCGCGGTGATGGGAGTCCAGCCATGGCCGAGAAGGTGATCCAGGTCGCGCTGCTGCTGATCATGCCGCCGCTGCTCTTGGGCGTGATCAACAAGACCAAGGCGTGGTTCGGCGGCCGCCGTGGTCCGTCCCTGCTTCAGCTTTACTATGACCTGATCAAACTCATGCGCAAGGGCCTGGTGCTGAGCACGACGACGACCTGGGTGTTTCGTGCCGCGCCGGTCGTCACGCTGGTGGCCGTGGCGCTGGCCGGCCTGCTGGTGCCGCTGGGCCGCTTCGAGGCGCCGATCGCCTTCACCGGCGACCTGATCCTCTTCGCTTACCTCTTTGCCCTGGCGCGGTTTTTTACGACCGCGGCGGCGCTGGACACCGGCTCGCCCTTTGAAGGCATGGGGGCGGCCCGCGAGGTGACCTTCGCCTGCCTTTCCGAACCGGCGCTCTTCTTCGCCTTCCTGGTCCTGGCAAAGGCCTCTGGTTCGCTGACCTTGACCGGCATGCTCAACGGCCCTGGCGGAGGATTCCCGGCGGCGGTCACCGCGCCGCTGGTCCTGGTGGCGATCGGTCTGTTCGTCGTGCTGCTGGCCGAGACCTGCCGCATTCCCGTCGACGATCCGAATACGCACCTGGAGCTGACCATGATCCACGAGGTCATGGTGCTCGACCACAGCGGCCCGCTCTTCGGCATGATCCTCTACGCCGCCGCCCTCAAGCTCTTCGTCCTCGGCGCGGTGCTGCTGCACGTGGTCGCGCCTTTTCAAACCGGTCAGGACTGGCTCGACTGGCCGCTGTTCGCGCTGGAGATGCTGGGGCTGGCCGCCTTCGTCGGCGTGGTGGAATCGGTGATGGCGCGGCTCCAGATGTGGCATGTGCCGTACCTGCTCATCGCGGCGATGCTCTTCTGCGGCTTCGGTTTTCTCCTGTTGGTGAGGTGAGCTCGATGACCAGCCTGCTCAATGCCATTCTGGTGATCGTCCTGGTGATGAACCTCTTTGCGCTGGGCACCAGCCAGATACTGTCCGTGATCCGCACCGTGGCCACCCAGGGCGCGCTGCTGGGCCTCATCCCGCTGCTGGGGCACCAGCAGCACACCCTGCCGATGTTCCTGGTGGTCGCCACGACCATCGGGCTCAAGGGGATCATCATCCCGGCGATGATGATCCGGGCGCTGCGCGACGCCCAGATCAAGCGCGAAGTGGAGCCGCTGATCGGCATCCTGCCCTCCATCATCCTGGGCGCGCTGGCGACCGCAGCGGCGCTGCTCTTCGCCGGTCAGTTGCCGTTGGCCGGCCAGCACGAGGGCGCGCTGCTGGTCCCCACGGCGATCGCCACGGTACTGGTCGGCTTCATCCTGCTCACCACCCGCTTTAAAGCGCTCAACCAGGTGCTCGGCTACCTGGTGCTGGAAAACGGCATTTTCATCTTCGGGATGCTGCTCTTCGAGGCGATGCCCTTCGTCGTCGAGATGGGCGTGCTGCTCGACCTCTTCGTCGGCGTCTTCGTGATCTGCATCATCGTGAACCACATCAACCAGGCCTTCTCCTCGATGGATACGCGCCGGTTGGTCTCGCTCAAGGAATGAGCCATGGCCTTTGCCCTGATTTTCCTGCCGCTGATCATGGCCGTGATCGCGGCGGCGGTTCCCTCTAACCTCCGGCGGCCATGGCTCCTGCCCGTCACGGCGGCGGCGCATCTGGCGATGACCATCCTGGTGCTGGCGCGGCCTGAATTGACCATCAGCGCCGCCTGGCTGGTGCTCGATCCGCCCGGTCGCATCATGCTGCTGGTGGTCAGCACCCTCTTCTTCTTTTGCTCTTTCTACGCGGTGGATTACCTCCGCCACCGCCAGGAACGGTCCAACCGCGTCTTCTGCGCCTGCCTGTTGTCCTTTCTCGGCGTCATGAGTCTGGTGACCTGGTCGCACCACCTGGGCCTGATGTGGGTGGCGATCGAGGCCACCACCCTCGTCACCGCGCCGCTGATCTATTTCGACCATACCCAGCGGAGCATCGAGGCCACCTGGAAGTATCTGCTGGTCTGCTCGGTCGGTATCGCCCTGGCGCTGCTGGGCACCTTCTTCCTCGCCTATGCGTCGCTGCACGGAGGACTCGAATCCACGCTGGTCTTGGATGACCTGCTGCGGCACGCGCCGCAGCTGTCCAAGCCCTGGCTGCACGCGGCTTTCGTCCTGTTGCTGGTCGGCTACGGCACCAAGATGGGGCTGGCCCCGATGCACACCTGGCTGCCGGATGCTCACAGCGAGGCACCTTCACCGGTTTCTGCGCTCTTGTCCGGCGCCCTGCTGCCCTGTGCGTTCCTGGCGATCCTGCGGATCTACCACATCTGCCATGCCGCCGGAGAACTCGCCTACACCTCGCGGCTGCTGATGTTCATGGGCGTGTTTTCGATGGCGGTAGCCGGCTTGTTCATGGTCGGCCAGCGCGATTTCAAGCGGATGCTCGCCTATTCCAGCATCGAGCACATGGGGATCCTCGCCCTGGGGCTGGGCATCGGCGGACCCGCGCTCTTCGGTTCGCTGCTGCACGTGGTCAACCACGGCATAGCCAAGGGGGTGCTCTTCCTTGCCGCCGGCAACATCTACCACGCCTACGCCAGCAAGAGCACCGACCAGGTGCGCGGCGCCATGCGCTGGCTGCCCGTGTCCGGTTCGCTCTTCCTCGCCGGGTTCCTGGCGATCACCGGATCGCCCCCCTTCGGCCCCTTCATCAGCGTGTTCGCCATCCTCACCGGGGCTTTCGATGCCGGCCGGTTTGTCGTGGGTGGCCTGTTCCTCTTTTTCCTGCTGGTGGTCTTCACTGGCATGAGTGGGACGGTATTGCAGGTCGTGCAGGGCCGCGCGCCGGCACAGGTGCGCCACCTGCCACATCGCGAAGGCCTGCTCAACGCCGTGCCCCCGGCGGTGCTCATGGTCATTGTCCTGCTCCTGGGCCTATATATTCCCGCCCCGCTGAACGCTTTGCTCAACGACGCGGTCCGTTTCCTGGAGTCCCGGCCATGATCCACGACCGCTTCGATCCGGCGACCCTGATCAACGGCCGGGCCATCGAACTGGAGGCGATCCCGATCTTCGCCCTCGACCAACTCGAGGGCGCGGTGCTGGGCGCCGTGGCCGCGGGGCAGCGGGTCGCGGCGATGTTCGGCGCCGCCACCCCGGGCAGCGGCGCGATACAGCTTTACGTCGTGCTCGCCGACGACGAGCAGAACCGGCTGCACGTGGCGCGCACGCAGGTGGAAGGCGACCAGTTCCCGTCGCTCACCCCGCGCTGCCCACAGGTACACCTGTTCGAGCGGGAGATCGCCGAACAGTTCGGTCTCAAACCGCTAGGCCATCCGTGGCTCAAGCCCGTCCGCTATCACCGGTCACCGGCAGGCCGCGATGTCTGGAACCGCTCGCGTGACCAATCGATCCTGCCCGCCGTCGGTGATTTTTACCGCGTCGAAGGGGACGAGGTCCACGAGGTCGCCGTCGGCCCGGTGCATGCGGGCGTCATCGAACCCGGCCACTTCCGCTTCCAGTGCCACGGCGAGCACGTTTTCCACCTCGAAATCGCCCTGGGCTACCAGCACCGCGGCGTCGAGGAGGCGATGGTCGGCGGCCCGACCAAGCGGTCCATTCACTACGCCCAGACCCTTGCCGGCGACACGACCATCGCCCACACCACCGCCTACTGCCAGGTGCTCGAAGCGCTGGCGCGCTGCCAGAAGACCGCCCGCGCGCAATCCCTACGCGGCATTGCCCTGGAACTCGAGCGCATGGCCAACCACGTCGGCGACCTGGGAGCGCTGGCCAATGACGTCGGCTTTCTGCCCACGGCCTCCTATTGCGGCCGCATCCGCGGCGACTTTCTCAACATGACCGCCCTGCTCTGTGGCAGCCGTTTTGGCCGTGGTATGGTCCGGCCCGGCGGCGTCGGTTTCGACGTCGACGACACCCGGGTCGCCGAGTTGCTGCGCCGGCTCGATGCCGCCGAGAAGGATACCACGGTCGCCGTCAATCTCCTCTGGGACACCTCCTCGGTCATGGCCCGCTTCGAGGACATCGGGCCGCTGCCGCAGGAGGTGGCCGTCGAACTGGGCATCGTCGGCCCCGCGGCCCGAGCTTCGGGCCTGGCCCGCGACGTCCGCCAGGATCAGTCTTCGAGCATCTTTCAGTTTGCCCACATCCCCATCGCCACCTACGACACCGGCGATGTCCTGGCCCGCGCGTATGTGCGCTGGTTTGAAATCCAGCAATCGATCAAGTTCATCCGGGAGCAACTGCGCGGCATTCCGCCTGGCGCCGTGCAGGTCCCGCTCGGCCCGCTGGCGCCTGAGCGCCTCGCCGTCACCCTCAGCGAAGGTTGGCGCGGCGAGGTCTGCCACGTGGCCATCACCGACGCGCAGGGGCATTTCGCCCGTTACAAGGTCGTCGATCCCTCGTTCCACAACTGGTCCGGCCTGGCCTATGCCCTGCGCAACCAGCAGATTTCGGATTTCCCCCTGTGCAACAAGAGCTTCAATCTCTCCTACTGCGGGCACGATCTTTGATGAGGAAGGGACCATGTACAAGGTGATTCTCGCCCGGCTGCAACAGGGGCACCGCACCATGGCGTACCCCGACGGGCCGCCGCCGGAGATGCCGGACCGCTTCCGCGGTCGCCCGACCATCGATGCCTCCAAGTGTCCCGAGGGCTGCCGCGCCTGCGCCGAGGCCTGTCCGACCAGCGCCATCGCCGTCGACGAGCGGGGCGTGCGCCTGGACCTGGGCCGCTGCCTGTTCTGCACCGATTGCCAGGAGGCTTGCCCGCAGGAGGCCATCCACTACACCCTGGACTACCGCCTGGCCGCGCGGGGGCGCGGCGATTTGCTCATGGAGGGAAAAACGCTGAAGCTGGCCGGGGCTCTGGAGGAACAGAGCCGGCGCCTCTTCGGCCGCTCCCTCAAGCTGCGCCAGGTGAGCGCCGGGGGCTGCAACGCCTGCGAGGCCGACGTGAACGTGCTGAACACGGTGGGCTGGGATCTGGGGCGCTTCGGCATCCAGTTCGTGGCCTCGCCCCGCCACGCCGATGGCCTGCTGATCACCGGCCCGGTCACCCAGAACATGAAGCTGGCCCTGCAAAAGACCTACGAGGCAGTGCCGGCGCCGAAGATCGTCATCGCCGTGGGAGCCTGTGCGATTTCGGGGGGCCCCTATCTCGACCACGAGCAGGCCAATAACGGAGCGGATGGGACTGTGCCCGTGGACCTGTACATCCCCGGCTGCCCGCCCCATCCGCTCACCATTCTGGACGGTCTGCTGCGGCTGCTGGGCAGGTTGAAGGAGGAGAGCAGAATTTGATGTCTCTGATCAGCGGCGAGCAGGCGGCGCAGTTCCGCGAGCTGGGCTATTTCGTCGCCGAAGGCGGTTTTGCGCCGGCGCTGTTGCAGGCCATGAGCGACGAGATGGACCGGGTGTACCAGGACCACCTGCGCCAGGCCCAAGCCAGCGGCGACGCGGCAGCGGTGCAGGCAGTGCGGAACCGCCGCTCCTTCAGCCAGTTCCACACCCTCAGCCCGGTGGCCGCCCAATTCGCCAGGCAGCCCATCTATCTGGAGGCCTGCCTGAAGTTCATCGGCCCGGACGCGGACCTGTATTACAACCAGGCGGCCACCAAACCCCCGGAGCGGGGCCGGGTCTTCTCCTGGCACCAGGATTCGGGGTACGTGCACACCGAGCCTTTGGAGTACATCACCTGCTGGACCGCCATCACCGACTCAAATCTGGACAATGGCTGTATCTGGATCATCCCCGGTTCGCCCAAGTGGGGCCTGCTGGAGCACCTTCCGGAACCTGAAACAGGGGAGCGGTACGGCGGAAAGACGGCGCAGTTTTCCGACGAGAGCGGCGCCATCCCGGTGGAGATGCGCGCCGGCCAGGTGGCCATCTTCAGTTCGCTGATGCTCCACAAGAGCGGGGCCAACACCTCGGCCCACAGCATCCGGCGCGGATACGTGCCCCAGTACCACGTGCCCCACCTCATCGCCAGACACACCGGCCAGCCCTGGGGCGACCAGGTGCCGGTGCTGCGGGGGGGGAGGCGGGTGGATTGATAATGGGAAGGGCCTGCGGGGCGCTCATCCTGCTGACGGTGCTGCTGGCCGGCGCGGGCCGGATGCCGTACGTGGGCGTGGACGCCCTGAGCGCGGCCACCCGGCCAGGGCAGGCGGTGGTGGGTTCGGTGGCCAGCGACTACACCCTGCTGGAACAGCCGCAGCCGCGCGCGGTCCAGCTCGACGACGCCGGGGTGGACGTGCTGGTGCGCTGGAGCGATGATCTGTCCTACGGGGTGGGGAACGTGGCCCCGCCGGGGACCACCTATCTGTTGCTGGTGCCGACCGTCCGGCCCGAGGCCACCACCTCGCCGCAGGTGCTGCGCAGTGTGATCGGGCTGTGCGCCGGGCTCTTCGAGGAACCGGTCATCGGCATCGGCATCAGGGGGCCGGCCCCGGACAGCTACGCACAACTGGTGGCGGAACTGGCCGACGTGGTCGAGCTGAAGCTGGTGGCGCTGGAGGAGTCGCCCCTGCGCACCTTGCCCTTGCCGGAGGGGCTGGTGCATACCAGCTACGAACTGGCCCAGGCCCTGGCCCAGGCCGACGCGGTGATCCTGGTCCCGGCCCTGTGGCGGGATCAGGCCGGCGCGGTCCACGGCGCCTTGGAGACCTTGGGGGCGGCGGCCACCGACCAGGTGCTGGACGATTCGCTGCGGGTGGATCTGCTGGGCGCGGTGGAGCCGCTCTACGTGTTTGCCGAGGCCCTGCGCCCCCACCTTGGGGCGGAGACGATACCCCTGAACGCCATCCTGGCCGGCGACGATGTCTGCGCGGTGGATGCGGTGGGAGCCCAACTGCTGGGGGCCACCCCGGCCCAGGTTCCCGGTCTGCTGCTGGCCGGGGAGCACCTGCTGGGCAAGGTGGAGTGGAGGGAGATCAAGCTCAACGGCGCGCCGGTGCCCGGGGTGCCGCAGGGCGCCCAGCCTTTCGAGGGGCCAGCAGGGCCGCGCCGGCCACCACGCCATTGATCCAGTCGGGGCGGCCATCGTCGCCCTCGTCGATGGAGCGGCGAAAGCTCTCGGCCACGGCAAAATCGATGCGGGCGCACAGGTTGAGGGCAGTGATCATCTCCCCCAGGATCTCCGGGGAATGGGGGATGCCCGGGTTGCCCGAGCCCGAGGGGTACCCGGTTTTCTTGGGCCAGCCGTACTTCATGCCCGGGGCCACGCCCATCTGGTTCTTCATGGCCACGGTGATGCCGCCCAACTCGGCCATGGGGCTCCTTTCCAGAGGGGCAGCTGGAGGGAAATCTCCACCAGGGGTTGCACCATGGCAAGGAAAATATGCGCCCCGGACCGGATCGATCAGCTGGCGGTGCGCAGGGGGGGCGGGGGGGCGTTGAGCAGCGAGGGATAGGCGCGGCGGGCCACCATGCGCAAGAGGCCGATGTGCCGGCCCTGATCCTCGCTGAGGGCCTCCACGTCGGAGGGGAAGTGATTGGCGCCCAGGTCCTCCAGCAACTGCTCCCACTCCATCCACAGCTTCCAGCCCTGGGGCATGGTCTCGGCCAGCTCCACCTCCACCAGGCCGGTGCGCGCCCACAGGTGCCGCCACCACTGGGGAGTGTGGAAGCACCAGCAGTCCTGGCCCCAGAACACCCCGCCGCTCTGCTGGGTGCGGGTGAGGTACTCGGGGACCGGACCCGTGAAGTCGTGGGTCAGGCCGGGCACCACGACGCCGAGCTGGCCGCCTGGTCTGACGAACCTGGTGAAGTATTCCAGGTACATATCGTCGGTGCCGAAGTAGATGTAGGAATCCACGCAGACGATGGCGTCGAAAAATTCTTCGGCATAGGGCAGGGCCCGGGCTTCGGCCTGGAGGGGGCAGATGCGGTCCTGCAGGCCGGCTTCGCAGACGCGTTTCCAGTTCTCGCCCGGCTTGATCCACAGGTCGTTGGCCCATACCTGCAGGCCCAGTTCGCGGGCCATGAAGATGCTGGACAGCCCCTTGCCGCAGCCCATGTCCAGGACCCGCATGCCCGGCCGCAGTTCCATGGCCTGGCAGAGCCACTCGGTCAGCCACAGCACGTTGGGCCCCATCTGGTGGGCCAGGATCCAGTCTGGATCGTACTGCGAGGCGCGGGGGAATTCAGCCCGCCACAGCGGGTGTTTCTCCTGGTTTCCCCACAGGGGACGCTCGGCGCTCATCTGGTTCTCTCTCCCGGTCTGCGAACTGCGGCCCTTTGGCGAGAGGGAATTATACGCATTTCCCCAGCGGGGCGGTAGTAGATTGTGCGGCCCGCTTGCTGCCCACCTGCCGGGAGAGTATACTTGTCTCAATTCACCGAGGAGCTGTCCCGATGATCTATCGCCGCTGCATCGCCCTGCTGCTGTGCTTGTGGGGTGTTCCGCTGCGCGCCGGGGCCGAGGAGGTGCGCGTCGCTGCCCAGGGCGACTGGCAGCGGTGGAGCCTGCCGGAAGGCGCGCTGGAGACGACCAGCCGGGGGATCCGCCCCACCTTCGTGCGCCGCGACGTGAACGCCGTCGCCGATGCGCCCGGCTTCGGCGGGGGGCTCAGGGGAGCGGGCACCGATCTGTCCGGCGCCCCCCGGATCATGGACGGCGATCCGGCCACTGCCTGGGCGCCCAAGGCCGACGACCCGCTGAAAGACTGGTGGGTCGAGCTGGACCTGGGGCGGGTGGTTTCGGCCTTCAGCATCCAAGTGACCTTCGATCCGCAAAGCCCGCCTCTGGCCTTCTTCAAGGTGCTCACCTCCGACGGGGAGCCCTTCTTCAGCAACGCCAACTCCATCCTCCCCGGCACCGTGCGCTTCAACGGGCGCACCAATTTCAGCTTCAACCAGGAACACGCCATCCAGATCGACTTCGGCCTCAAGCCGCTGCGCTATATACGCATCCAGGCCGACGAGGCGGTTCCCGGCGTCCGCATCGCCGAGGTGCAGGTGGAGAGCGTAGGCGACAACCTCTCCCTGGGCATCCACCGGCGGGGGGGCGGCGTCGGCATCATCAGCGAGGTGGGCTCCAAGACCCGGGAACTGATCGAGTCGGCGGGCATCAGCAATACCCTGATCGACGGGGACATCACCTCCTACTGGGGGGTGGCCCACCGGGGCGGCTACGGCCTGCAGGCCGAGGCGCAGCTGGCCCAGTTCGAGTTCGACCTGGGGGCCCTCTTCTGGGTGGACCGAGTGCGCATCCTGGGCGACCCCAGCGGACTGCCGCCGGGTGGCGTGGACCAGCTGCGCGGCCGGAATTACGCCTTCAATTTCCTGTGGTACTACCTCTTCGGCTCCGACGGCTCCCGGGCCCCCGACGGCTCGCTGCGCTGGGTCCAGCTGGGCGAGTTGCTCTCCGACCCCAAGAACCTCCAGGGGGTGCGCCATTTTGACGAGCAGTTCCCCCTGCAGAAGCTGCGCTACCTGCGCCTGCTCTTCCCCATGACCGACGAGCGCCAGTGGTCCTTCAACGGCCGCATCGGCACCACTGCCGAATTCCAGATCTTCGGCGAGGGCTATCCTGCCGAAACCGTGGCCCTTTCTCCGCTCTACGACCTGGGCGCCTCGGCAGTGGTCTCGGCCGTCGACTGGGAGGCCCAGACCTCCCCGGGGGCGCGGGTGGAACTGCGCACCCGCACCGGAAATCTGTTGGAGGAGCGCTACGTCTTCTACAACAAGGACGGCGAGGAGGTGACCCAGAAGAGATGGGAGAAGCTGATCCCTTCCTTCCGCGGCCCCATCGACACCCTGCGCATCCCCGGCAGCGACTGGAGCGCATGGAGCCGGCCCTATGAGCGGCCGGGCCAGGAATTCGCCTCGCCCGGTCCGCGCCGCTACACCCAGGTGGAGGCCCGCCTGCTCTCCGAAGATCCCCAGCAGGCCCCCGCCCTGGAGTCCCTGACCCTGCGCTACGGCCCGCCCCTGGCCCAGGAGACCCGGGCCGAGATTTCGCCGGTCCAGGCCCTGCCCGGGCGGCCCAGCGATTTTACCTATTACCTGCGGGCCACTCTGTCCGCCGAGAGCAAGGGCTTCGACCAGATCCTGCTCCAGTCTTCGGCGGGGTTGGATTTTGTGGGGCTGCGCCTAGACGGGGCGGCGGTGGCGGCCAAATCAGTGACCCAGGAAGGGGGAGTGCGGCTAGACCTGCCGCAGCCGGTGCGGCGTTCGGCGCTTGTCGAGATCGATTTCCGCAGCACCCTCTTCCTCAACCAGACCCGCTTCGACGCCTTTCTGCTCAACAGCACCCTGGGAGAGGTGGTGCGCCAGCAGGTGGATGTGGGGGATGCCAGCCCGCAGGTGGCCAGCGAGGCCGTGGCGGTGGCGCTGCCGGCTGACCGCCGGCTCATCGACGAGTTGCGCCTCTCCTCCCCCCTCTTCACCCCCAACGGCGACGGGGTCGGCGACCGGCTGGGCCTGGAGTTTAATTTATTGATGTTCTACCTGCCCCGCCCGCTGCGCATCGACATCTACGACCTGGGAGGCCGCCGGCTGCGCTCCCTGAGCCAGGCCGAGGCCGCCGCCGGCCGGGTCGGGCTGGAATGGGACGGCCGCGACGAGGATGGCAGCCTGGTGCCGCCCGGGCTGTATCTGTTGAGGGTCGAAGCTCAGGGCGACGCGCAGACCGAGACGGTCAGCCGGCTGGTGGGCGTGGCCTACTAGACCGGGCCGGGCTCCGCGCCCAGGAGGGGAAAATCAGACCGTGGTTCCCGCCTTTCTGCGCCAGGTCCCCCTGTTCAGAAGACTGGACGAGGCCCAGCTGCGGGCCGTGGCCGCCCTGGCCGGCGAGCGCCAGTTCGCCAAGGGCGAGATGATCATCCTGGCCGAGGCCGAGGGCGACGCCCTCTTCGTCATCCAGCAGGGCCAGGTGAAGGTGAGCCTGATCCACGAGGACGGGCGCGAGGTCATCCTCTCCTTCCTGGGGCCGGAGGAGGTCTTCGGCGAACTGGCGCTGCTGGACGGCAAGCCCCGCTCGGCCACCGTGACCGCCACCGCCCCCACCCGCCTGCTGGTGTTGCGCCGCTCCGACTTTCTGCGCCTGCTGGTGGGGACCCCGCAGATCGCCATTTCCCTCCTCGAAGAGCTGGCGGCGCGCCTGCGGCGCACCGATCAGCAGATCGAAGGGCTGGCCCTGTTCAACGTGGCCAGTCGCCTCTCCAGAACCCTGCTCCGGCTGGCCCTCGAACGGGGGGTGGAGGTCCCCGAGGGGTACGCACTGGAGGCTCCGCCCACCCACCAGCAGTTGGCCAACATGACCGGGTCCACCCGCGAGACCGTCAGCCGGGTGCTCAAGCAACTGGAATCCCAGGGTTATATCGCCCGCCAGGGGGGACAGATCCTGATCCTGAGAGACGAGGGATGAAGGTGCCGGCGCCCGAAGCGCTGTCCCTGGGCCAGGAGGAGGGGGAACCCATCCAGATGGTCTACCAGGACAGCCGCACGCCGGCGCCCGCCCTGCTGATGCTCCACGGCCTTTTCGACCAGCGCGGCACCTGGGACCTGATCTGGCCCCTGCTGGGGGACCGTTTCCGCCTGGTCGCCCCGGACCTGGTGGGCTTTGGGGCCAGCAGCAAGCCCCGGCTGCGCCATTGCCCTCCGGGCCAGCGCTATTCCCTGGCCATGCACGCCGGGCACCTGCTCCAGTTGATCCGGCACCTGGGCCTGGAGCGGGTGGTGCTGGCGGGCAACTCCCTGGGCGGCGGCCTGGCGCTCTACCTGTGGTGCTCCTGCCCCCAGCTGCGTCCGGCCATCAGCGGGCTGGCGCTCCTGGCCCCGGCCTGCTACCCCCAGCCCCTGCCCGGGTACGTGCGCCAGGTGGCTGGCTGGCCCGGCGCGCTCTTGGACCAGCGCCCTTTCCAGTGGCTGGCCTTCCGCCTGGGCATTGCCCAGCGCCTGATCGGCCAAACCGTGCGCCGCTGTTTTGCCGACCCGGCCAGAATCCCGCCCGGTGTGGTGGACCAGGCCGTTGCCCGGCTGCGCGAACCCGGTGTATCTTATGCGTACCGGAGCGCCGCCAGAAACCTCCTTCCCCCCGATTGGGAGATCCTGCTGCGCGGGTACCGGGAGGTTTCCTGCCCGGTGCTGGTCATCTGGGGAGAGGAGGACCGGGTGGTGCCGGCAGTCCTCGCCCGCCGCCTGCAGGCGGATATTCCCCACGCGGCGGTGCGGCTCATCCCCGGCTGCGGCCACGCCCCCCAGCTCGAGTGCCCCGCGCTGGTGGCCGGGGCGCTGGCGGCGTGGGCAGGACGGGGAGGGTGAAGGTATGGCCGAAACAGCGCTGCACAACCTCATGCCCGGCGGCCGCCAGTTGCGGCTGATGATCGGCGGGCTGCTGGCGGCCTTCAGCCTGGGGCTGCTGGGGCTGTTGATCGGCCTGCAGGCCGGCCCGGCCTGGCGATTGTTCCTGCTGCTGCCCCTGTGGGGGAGCGCCCTGTGCTTTTTCCAGGCCCGGGCCCGGACCTGCGTCTTCCTGGCGGCGCGCGGCCTGCGCGAGACCGCCGCGGGCACCGAGGCCCTCACCGACGCGGGGGAGGTCCTGCAGTTGGAGCGCCGGGCCCGTCGGGTGCACCTGCAGGCCCTGGCAGTGGCCGCCGGGGGGACGGTGCTGGCGCTGCTGATCCCGGTATAGGAGGAGGGCAAAGGTGCTGCAGAAGACCAACGAAGTGGCTCTGGTCGAGGCGATCAAGAAGATCCCCCTGCTCAACGGGATCTCGCCCAGCCGCATCCGCGTGCTGATCAGCCTGTGCGAGGGCCGCGCCCTGCAGCCGGGGGGCGTGCTGTGCACTGCCGGGGGCATCAGCGACGAGTTGTACATCCTGCTGGTCGGTGAGCTGGGGGTGTTCACGCCCGACGATCTGCAGGTGGCTTCCCTCAAGCCGGTCAGCGCCCTGGGCATCGGGGCGATCACCGGGCAACCCCGGCTGGCGGCGCTCAAGGCTCTGAAACCCACCCGCGTCCTGGTGCTGCGCAAGACCCAGCTCGACCGCTTCTTCAATGCCGACCCGCCCTCCCGCAGCCGCATCTACCGCAACTTCATCCACATCCTTGCCGAGAAGGTCAACAACGACAACACCCGTCTGCGCGACCTGCAGGCCGAGCAGGAACAATACCACAGCCGGCTGGCCATCCTCCAGCGCCAGCTCAAGGTCCACCAGCAGCGCCTCCACTTCACCCTCGAGTTCGTCTCCCGCCGGGGGTTCATGGACTACACCCAGGCGCGGCGGCAGGTGGACGAGCAGCGCCCGGCAGCGCGGGTGCTGCTCGTGGCCGGGGACCCCCAGCTGCACCAACAGCTGCGCGAGGCCCTGGCCGGGATGGAGGTGGCCGAGGCCGAGGAGGGGGGTCAGGCCCTGGCCGCGGTCAAGGAAGAGCTGCCCGACCTGGTGCTCACCACCCTCCCCCTGTCCGGGATGGACGGGCTGGCCCTGCTGGAGCAGTTGCGCGCCTACCAGCCGCAGCTGCCGGTGGTGGCTCTGGTCAACCCAGAGGAGGCCGAGGTGGCGGAGGGCAAGGGTTTCGCCGCAGTGGTCGGGGTCGAAGCCGAGACCCTGCGCAGCGCGGTGGAGGGGCTGCTGGAGCGCGAGGGCCTGGCCTAGCCGGCAAACCAGAAGGCGTAGAGTTCTCCTCTGAGGATGGAGAAGCGCAGGCGCACGGTGCGGCCGGCCAGCGCCGACAGATCCGCATGGCCGCGCCAACGCACCGGCTCGTCGATGCTGTCGACGCTGGTCGGCAGGCAGTCCTCGGCGCCAAAGCCGGGAAGGACTCGCTCCTCCCCGGCATCGAGGATTTCGGTTTTGACCTGGCCCCGCCAGGCATCGACATTGATCCGCAATTCCCGCCCTTCCACCCGCAGCGGCCTGGTCAGCACCGAGCCCCATTCGCTTCCCCCCTTGAGCGAGACAAAACCGTCCAGGCGCAGCCGGGCCATGCACACGGCGCCGGTGTCCAGGTACTTGCGCTGCCGCGTGTCTTCCAGCGACAGGCAGCGGTACTTGAGGCCCACGTAGTAGAACCACAGTTCCCGGTTGCGCACCAGGGGGCCATTGGTGGTGACCAGCTGCCCAGTGTCGTACGCGCCGTTCTGGCCGGTGGGCGCCTGCTCGATGAAGGGGGCCCGGCCGGCGGCCCGCTCCCAGCGGCGCAGATCGCGGCTGCTGGCCAGTTCGACCGTCTTGCGGCTGTCCACGTTTTCGTACATGGGCGGGTGCTTGCCAGACCAGTGGTGCATGACCGGCAGGGCCAGGTACAGACCCTCGTAGGGGAAGACGGGAAAGTTGTACACGTCGGTGCGCCATTCCTCGGGCCGGTTGTAGACCGGCTTCAGCAGCGCCGGGTCGTCGAAGAAGCGCTGCAGGCGCTCGTTGCCCTTTTCCTGGTCGGTCTGGTCGGCGTGGAAGACCAGTTCCTGGTCGCTCCAGTGGGAGAAGTCCTCGCTGGTGGTCAGAAAGAAGGAGCGGCCGTAGGGGCCGCCGTGCTTGACGGTGGCGATGAAGAGCCGGCGCTCCTCGTCGAGGGTGAGGTGGGACTCGTCGGCGCTGGACAGGGAGTCCAGGCCCGGATTCTCCCAGCGGAGGGCATCGGGCGAAACCAGGGGTTCCAGGGAGCCGCCCCGGTACGCCAGGCCCTTGAAGCGGCGGCTGGGATCGGTTTCGCCAGGATCGCGCACCGGCCCTAACAGCAGGCCCTGGGCTGAGGGCAGGATGTTGTTCCTGCCGCCGATGGGCACCCCGTTCCACAGGCGGACCGGGTAGTCGTAGAGCCCCAGCATGGGCTTCTCCCAGTTGACCCCGTCGGCCGAGGTGGCGTAACAGTAAAAGCTCTCGCCGCCGGCCGGGGCGCCGGTGGGGTCGAGCTTCACCTCCGGGTCCGGGCCTTCGGCGCTGGCCAGGTAGATCATCTTGAAGAGTTGCTCCTGCGGGTCCCAGGCCGGGGTGGTGCGGATCTGGATGGCGCAGTTCTCCCAGCGGTGCTCGGGGCGCAGCACCGCGTGGCCGGTGAAGCGGGAGGGCTGGTGCAGTTTGCGCGCCAGGTTGGCGATTCGTTCGACTTCGCCGTCGTCGATGAAGAGATGCTTTTTGCTCACTGGAGGCTCCTCCTCTGAAAAGCCGGTCCTGTTGGCCGGGGCCGCGCTCTGCTATCTTAAGATCCGAAACTCGAATGGCGGTGGCCATCTAGAAAACGCCCAATAGCGTCACCCTCAACCCGTACGAGGCAACATGAGTGAAAACCAGGTCCAGCGCCCGGTCCCGGACCCCGGGGACCATCTGGCAGGAGTGGCGACCCTGCCCGCCTCGGCCGCCGGCCGCCGGGAGCGCCTGACCATCACCCAGGTCGAACTCTTCCGGGTCTGTCCGCCCCTGCAGCCGGGCATCCTGCCCCAGACGGCCGCCCCCGACTTCGACGTCATCCCCAAATTCATCGTCAAGGTGCATACCGACGCGGGGATCGTGGGGCTGGGCGAGACCCACCGTATGCGGGGCGGTCCGGATGACGAGTCGGTAGCCCGGCTCCGCCAGGCCGCCGAACTGCTCAAGGGCAAAAACGTGCTCGACTTCAACCTGGCGCATCTGGAGCTGCCGGTGCAGACCGACACCGGGGCCTTTGAGTGCGCCTTCTACGACATCCTGGGCAAGGCGGTGGGCTGGCCGGTCTGGCGATTGCTGGGCGGGCTGGCCCAGCGCCGGGTCCCGGTGCACTACTGGGCCGGCAAGGGCCTGAGCCCCGAGGAACTGCGCGCGCTGGCCGAGCGGGCCGTGGCCCTGGGTTTTTCCGGGGTCAAGATGAAACGCTTCAACCCCCTGCCCAAGGCGCTGGAGATCTTCGCCTCGGTCTCCCCCGCGCTCAGGATCACCGTGGACCTGATGGGCCACTACGCGGGGGATTTCCTGCCGGTGGTCAGGGAGCTGGAGGCCATTGGCAATGTGCTGGTGATCGAGGACCCCCCGCCCCAGGCAGACGCCCTGGACGCGTACCGGGAATTGCGCCAGCAGATGAGCATCCCCATCGCCATGCACCTGTACCTCAACCGCGAGGGGGTGCGCGGGATGGTGCGCGCCATCAGCGCCGAGTCCTGCACGGTCTTCAACCTGGGCGCCGGGAACACCGCCGAGTTCGTGGCCCGGTCCTACCTGGCCGGCGAGGCCGGCATCCCCGTCTGGCACGGCTCGGCCCACGAGCTGGGCATCCTCGACGCGGCCATGCTGCACGCCTGTGCGGCGGCTCCCAATTGCACCTACCCCAGCGACATCCTCAGCCACCAGCGGGTGCACAACCTGCTGGTCACCCCCATCGAGTTCCGCGACAGCTATGCCACCGTCCCCGAAGGCCCTGGCCTGGGCGTGGAGCTGGACGAGGACGCCCTGCGGCGGTACCAGGTGGATGCCTGAGGGTGGGCCGGGTGGCGCACAAAAAAGAGGGCCCCTGCCGGAAGCAGGGGCCTTTCTTGTGGTAGCGGTGGAGGGAATCGAACCTAAATCGCCCCCATCGGCTGCTGGTGCAGAATCACCACAGGAAGATGCAAAACTCGCACGGAATCAAACGCTTGTCCCTTCAGCAGAGCAACCCCCTGAACAAAAGCCCACAGTTTTGGAACACTCCTCAGGCACCTCTGCGCGCCCTGAGCATGTTCCCAGCATGTACCCCTCAGACCTGGCGCAGGTGGTGGCCGCCTGGGGCCGGCTGCCCGAGCCGATGAAGGCGGGGATTTTGGCGATGGTGAAAGCCTCAGCGATCAAGTAGATTTGGGATACACCGAGAGAAGTCCCATAAACAGGCGAAAGACAGGCTAAAGTGAAGTACGGGTTTCTGGATGAAGCCGGGGATGTGGGTTATACCGAAAGGGCGACCAGTACCTTCATTGTCGCGGTGGTGGTAGTCGGAAACCCGGAAAAGCTGAGGAAGGCCACCGAGAGAGTCCGGCGAATCTGGAGGCGGCATTTGAGAGGAGCCTCTGAGCTGAAGGCGTCCCGACACCTGCCGCGCATCACCGGGGCGCTCCTGAGGTACGCGATGAAGGTCGGCTTCGACGCGGTTGCAGTGGTAGTAGACAAAAGCAAAGCTTCCCCACCTGCTGATCCTGAAGAGTTGTACCGGAGGGCCTGTGCTCGGGCAGTGGAGGAGGCCCTGGAGCGGTTTGGTTCCCTCTCCTTGACCCTGGACAGGCGCTACACCTCCATGAGGCTCCAGGAACTCTTGGAGAAGGCGCTGAGCGCTCCTCTGGACCACCTCGCTGGCAAGGCGCTGGCATTCCATTACCAGGATTCACAGCGAGAGCGGGCGCTCCAGGTGGCCGATGCGGTGGCCTGGACCCTCTTTCAGAAGCACGAACGGAAGGACGAAACGGCCTGGCGGATCATCCAGGGGCAGGTAGTAGAGGTGAGGCTGTAGGGGGAAAAGAAAAACCGCTCAAGCCTGGGGGCTTCTAACCACCGCGCTGGTGTTGCTGGCGGAATGTCCCCCGCATACACAGGGGCAGCGATCCCAGGTCTTACAGATGCGGTTTCACTAGAATATATCGGCTTACTTGCTCCAAAACAAGAAGGAAAACGAGTTGATCCCCTGGCGGAAGGTGTTCCCGGACCTGAAGGACAAGGATATGTCGGCCTCGCCCTCCTGTGCCTCAACACAGAATCCCGCAGTTTCAGAACACACTGAAGGCACTTCCGAGCGCCCCGAGCATGTTCCCAGCATGTACCCCTCAGACCTCGCCCAGGTGGTCGAACCCTGGGGCCAGTTGCCGGAAGCGGTGAAGGCCGGCATCCTGGTATGGTGGCGGCGGACAGGGACAGAAGCTGAAAATACTGCTTCCTAGCCCAGTGTAGCGGTGCAGCGCCATCACACCTCGTAGGGGTGTCGATAGGGATTGGCGGGAAGGAAACGATGTGACTTCTTTTGGGTCCAGCCACAGGTGTTCAGGTGGAAAGCACTTGACCCACCAGACGGAACGCGGGCAGAAAACCTACTTGGTCCGTACCAGGCGCACACCAATGGTATATGAACGATTGTCCGGAACGCTGAATCCGCGGTATGCCGAACGGGTGCTGGGGTAGACGGAGAAGTACCCCCCGCCCCTATAGACCCGGTAAGATCCCTTAGAAGGACCGGATGGATCCGTCTGGTTGTTTGCAGAATAGTCTTCATACCAGTCCTGACACCACTCGCTTACATTCCCGTGCATGTCGAAGAGGCCCCAAGGATTCGGAAGCCTGGTCCCCACTTGGACGGCATGATTCTGCCCGCGATCATAGGTGTTTTCAATATACCATGCATAGTCCCACAACTGAAGCCAGTCATTGCCAAATGACCAACTCGTCGTCGTCCCTGCCCTACATGCATACTCCCATTCTGCCTCACTTGGCAGCTGGTAAAGTGAATCTCCGGCAGCCTCATTCAGACGATGGATCAGAATTTGCGTGTCGCCCCAACTGACGTACACAGCCGGATTGTTTGGGGCCACCTCCACATATTCCTCCCCCAACCAAGGCCGCGTTCCGATCACACTCTCCCATTGCTCTTGGGTGACCTCATACTTCCCTAGGTAAAACCCCCGGCTTATAGTCACTCGGTGTTGTGGCCCCTCGCTATCATACCGTCTAGGCTCCGAGGAGGGGGAACCCATCGTGAAAGTCCCCGGCGCGATCCAGACAAAGCTCATCGTGACACCGTTGGACAGCAGGGCTGTCTTCTCGGTGCCGGACGTCCTGGAGCAGGAAAGCCCGAACTGGTCCGCAAGAATGAAAAAGTCGGCGAAGTCCACTACACCATCGGCGTTTAGGTCGGCGGTAAGTGCACCGCACTCCAATGCCCCCGAGTTTGCACCTGCCCCCACCACCAAGACGCCCCATGTAAGGTTGTAACCCACACTAAGCCCGGCGACCACCGCGATGGTTAGTACTCTCCTCATGTTGGGAACCCCCTGCTAGGAATGCAATACGCCCTACCGTGCCCAAGGTGGTCCGGAGCTTGTCAAGGATCTTGAGACACGAGCGCGAGTAGTTTAGTTGCGTGGTGGTGCTGCGCCGACGTCGGTCGGCGCGTTGATTCAGACCGCCTTGAGGATGGGCCGTATGCGCGGCGGCTATTCGAGACGCCCATCGCTGTCGGCGGTAGCTAACCAATGGTGCTAGTTTCACAGGCCGAATTCAGCGATCGACAGATGGATCAGGCCGTTCTCGTCCGGCTTCAGGCCGTGCCACTGCACCAGGATATTGAACGCGGCCAGGGTGAAGGCCAGACGGGCACGAAAGGAGGCCCAGACCCGATGCGCCATTTTCTTGAAATGGCAGACGGTGGTGAGCATCGACCACACGGTCTCCACCACCATCCGGTCATTCCAGGTGCCGCGGGGGCAGACCTTCATATTCGGGGGATCGCCCTGCTGGGCATGAAAGGCGGTGTCGGTCAGCACGATCATCTCTTCCTGGAAGCGGGCCACCAGCGGGTGAAAAGTCGAGTCGTGGACATTGGCGGTCGCACACTCCCAGGCGGTGACCAAGCCCCACTGGTTGAGCACGAAGCCCAGCTTGCCGCCGATGATCCAGCGATGGTTGGACAGCCCCTTTTTGCCGATCTGCTTCGGGCTGCGGCCCTCGCGCCAGGGGTGGAGCAGTTCAATCCCATAGGTGTCGGCCACGCCCAGCACGGTGGGGGCGGCCAGGAAGCGGTCGGTCCACGCCTGGTGGGTTTGGAACAAGCGGAACAGCCGGGTGCGGTCGGGCAGCTGGGGAAACAGCTGCCGCCAGTCGCGCTCTACCCACCGGTAGAAGGCTCGCTCCCCGACCCCTTTGAGGGCGAACAGCAAGGCCAGCGTGACGATCTCGCTGGGATACAGCCGGGCTTGGGCGTGCTTCGGCACGTCCAGCATCATGTCGTCCACGCGGCAGAACAGGGCGGTGATGAATGCTTCGGTAGGCATAAGAGTTGTTCCTTCCTGAAGATAGCTCGTCCTTCTCTATGTCAACCCGACCCTGCGGGCGGAACTCTTCCAGATTCTGGACGAGATGATCCCGCCCGAGGTGGATCGCACCACCGGTCGCCCCGGGATGGCGCTGTGGCGGATTCTGGTGTTGGGGGTGGTGCGTTTGAATCTGAACTGGGATGATGATCGGCTGCAGGAGATGGCCAACCAGCATCGCACCTTGCGGCAGATGTTGGGGCATGGGGTGGAAGATGCGACCCCCTATCAGGTGCAGACCTTGAAGGATAAGGTGTCGTTGCTGACCCCGGAGATTCTGGATCGGATCAACCAGCTGGTGGTCAACGCCGGTCATCAGGTGGTAAAAAAAAAGCTTCCGAAGGCTTAAGCGGTCGATGTGATTCCTTTGTCGTGGAAACGGATGTGCACTACCCCACCGATATCAACCTGCGGTGGGATGCGTTGCGCAAGCTGATTATCTGGAGCGCCCGCGTGAGTCAGCGCTATGGGCTTTCGGGGTGGGGTAAGAGCGGCTATAATCTGCGCCAAGTCAAGCGCTTGTTTCGTCGCGTGCAACGGTTAAAGCCCGCTGCGACTACCGTGGAGAAGCCGCAGGTGCCGCGGACCAAAGCGCTGCGCAAAGCCTACCGGGCCTATCTGGAACTGGGTCGCACCCTGGTGCAGCGGACCGAGGTGACCCTGGCCCAATTGCCGACGGGGGAAACCGTCCTCGAGCGGGAAGTCATGGAAGCATTTGTGCTCCATGCCTACCGCCAGCTTGAGCAGATCGAACGCCGGGTGCTCCAGGGCGAGACGATCCCGCACAGCGACAAAGTCTTCTCCCTGTTTGAACCCTACACCGCGTGGATCAGCAAGGGCAAAGCCGGGGTGCCGGTAGAACTGGGCCTGCCGGTATGTATTCTAGAAGATGAATATGGCTTCATCCTGCATCACCGCCTTCTGCAAGGCGAGACCGACGAAGCGGTGGCGGTGCCGATGGTCAAAGAGACCCAGCAGCGCTTTCCTCAACTGAAGCGCTGCAGTTTCGATCGGGGCTTCTACACCCCGGACAACCGCACCCAGCTGCGGTCGTTATTAGACGTGTCGGTTTTGCCGTCGCGTGGCACCCCGCCTAAAACCGAGGCCGCCTGGGAAGCCGCCGAGGAGTTTGTGGCGGCCCGGCGCCAACATGCCGCGGTGGAGTCGGCGATTAACGCCCTGGAGGTGCATGGCCTGGATCGCTGTCTGGACCACGGGCTCGATGGCTTTCGCCGCTAGGTCGCCCTGGCGGTGGTGGCGCGCAATATCCAGCAGCTAGGGGCCTGGCTGTACTACCAAGCGGCCCGGGTCCGTCAGCGGCAAACGCGCCGCCGACTGCTTCGCGCCGCCTGAGCGGCGCGAAGACCCTCCCGATCCACCCGTTGGCCTCATGGGAAGGGAGAGGTGTAGGCCTAACCAGGGATTTTCCCGCTCCGAAACCCGGTTCTACGTGGGGGGTCCCTATACAACTTATGCGCGCGAGTAAAAACAGCTTTGCTCAAAGTACCACATTAAGAAAACCTCCAAAAACAACCTCCACAATAGGGAGTTTTCGGTCAGACACTATATAGGCCGCCACATGGATTGGCTGGATTTCCCCCAACTCCTCCAGCCGGTGCTGCTCGCACCAACCAAAGAAATCCGTCACGGCCCGATGGTAGGCCCTGCGGGTGTTCGGATTGCGGATGTTCGCAGTGAAGAACTCGATAAAGCGGCGGGCAGCCTTGGGGCCGGCAACGGCGATGAGGGCCGGGAGGCCGGCTGAGGCGGTCCGCTTTACCTGGTGGGACTTCAGAACGACGAGTTCCTGGGTCAAGGAGACTTCCTTTCCTTTGTCTGCCACCCCTTGAGTTCCGGTCTTTTTTCCCTATATTTGCTCTAGTCCAACTTTCCAACTTTTGAACGCTCTGGAGCGAGGAGAATCTGCTATGTCCCTGGTCAAGGTCAAAGAAAAGTATCAGGTCACGCTCCCCACGGAGATCCGCCAGAAGGCGGGGCTGGCCGTGGGCGACCTCCTGGAGGTCGAAATCGAGGGGACCAAGATCACCCTGACCCCGAAGAGCGTGGTTGACCGCGAAGTCGCCCTGGCCCTTGAGGACTACGACAAGGGCCGGTCCATCGGCCCCTTCCGTACGGCCAAGACCGCCGTCCGCGCTCTCCGGCGTACGGCAAAGTAACGCACCCGACATCTGGAGGCATATTCGACATGGCCAAACTCCGTCCCATCCTCACAACGAGACGTGCTGCCTCCGTAAAGCGGAGCGAGGTTACTGCCGCCGTGCGTTCTGTCATGGCTTCGCGTAAAAGCATAAGTGGCCAGTATGTTGTGAAGGGAGAGAGTCGGACCCATTCCGGGAAGACTTCCGCTAAGAAGCGTAAGTAGCTCATGACGTCGCCAAAATACGACCGTAGCGTCTTCATCAATTGCCCTTTTGACGCGGCGTACCGGCCTCTCTTTGAAGCTCTCGTGTTTGCGGTCTACGATTGCGGGTATCTCGCGCGCTGTGCGTTGGAGATCGACGACGCGAGCCAGGTTCGTATTGAGAAGGTTGAGAAGATCATTGCGGCGTGTAAGTTCGGCATCCACGACATCTCGCGGACAGAAGCCGACGCCGCCACTGGGTTACCGCGCTTCAATATGCCGCTGGAACTTGGCATCTTCCTCGGCGCCAAGCAGTTCGGTCGTGCGGAGCAGAAGAACAAGGTCTGCCTTATTCTGGACACGGAGCGTTACCGGTATCAGAAATTCCTCTCTGACATCTCTGGCCAGGATATTTCCGAGCATCGCGGCGATCCCAAACAGGCCATAAGGGTGGTTCGTAATTGGCTGAGTAACGCCACGCCGAAGTCCATGGTGATTCCCGGCGGCACCGCCATCGCGGAACGCTACGCGTTGTTTCGCCTGGAGCTTCCCGCGATGTGTGGCAAGCTTCGCCTCAAAGAAGATGAACTGACGTTCAACGACTACGTCGTCCTGGTCGAACAATGGCTGAAACTGAACGCACAGGTCGGCCTAACAGCACCATGAAGCCAACCTCACAGACAAAGGCCATCCAAGCGAGGATGGCCGAGCGCGCGGCCAGAGGTTCAAAAGCCAAAGCCCTGGCCGCGCTGGAAGCCATCCGCAAGGCAGACCGACCGCTTCCCACCGAGGACCAGCTCACGGCCTCCAGGGAAAAGCCGCGCCGTTCCCCAAGACCGGCCAGAAGCCGCCAGGCTTGAGTAGCCACTAGCCGAAAATCGGCCTTCCCAAACGGCCGCAGACAGGCGATCCGACCTCAGCGAGGGCCAAAGGACCCGCTCGCCCGCGCGTCCCTCAGTGCCGGCGTGCGGGGCTGGACGGGAAAAGGAGTTCTGATGCTGACCGAATCCGGCCTGCCTCAGCGCCCCATCCACCTCCGGCCTTAACGTACAATATTCTCCGTTGTCGAGTAGCCTCGGCCAGTTACCCAGCCGAGGCCCTCCCCAGATCCGGACTTGGAGATTTCCACCATCCGGCTCCTCCGTGGATACGACTTGCCGCTACGGGGTCCATAGCTGGACCACAATGCGAGGTTTAGGGAGCG
>JACPJE010000136.1 GCA_016187725.1 Candidatus Latescibacterota bacterium | reverse complement strand
TAGGAGTACCGGATGGTCCCTCAATTGCTTTACAGGTATCTAGGCGATCGATGATACGCTTGATATCAACCACCGGCATATCCTTTCGGCACCGCGCTGCGCCACCGCGATGGGCGATGCGCCTAGTAAAAAATACCTCTGCCCCTCTCCTTCGACAACTGCGCTACTGGGTCAAGACTTGCGGCACAGTGGAGGGCCTTGGCACGGCGCCCTCTGCCGGCACCAGGGCCTGACCCCGGGCCAGCTGCTGGCCTGGAACGTGCATCAGTCGGCGCAGATTATCCGGGAAATCCGCCCCGACGCCGGGATCTGGGTGTGGAGCGACATGTTCGACCCGCAGCACAACGCTGTGGAGCGGTACTATGCGGTCAATGGCTCACTGCGCGGCTCCTGGGAGGGGTTGGACCCGGGCATCGGCATCGTCAACTGGCACGGCGGCCTGATGGGCAGGAACTGCCAGTTCTTCGCCGACCTGGGCATGAAACAGATCCTCTCCGGCTATTACGACAGCGACGAGGACGGCTCATCCATCGCCCAGTGGCTGGCCAACACCCGCCAAGTCCCCGGCATCGTCGGCGCCATGTACACCACCTGGGAAGACCGCTACGGGGCCATGGAGGTATGGGCGCAGAAGGCGTGGGGACTCAACCCCTAGCGGCGGGGAGATGACCCCAGCCGGGCGGGCCGCCAGGGTTAGCGCAGCGGCAGGTGGAAGGGGGGCTTTCCCTGGGGAGTGGTAGGGTAGGGAAGGACGCGGGAGGGGGTGAGGGGAGAGCGGAGCCCGCAACGCCCCAACGTATGGGGCGTTGCGGGGGAGAGGCGGTGGGGTAGGGCTAGCGAGCAGGGCGGGAAGTCCGCGCCTTGCGAAAGGTCGGAATGGCATGCAACGCCACAGTGTGGCGTTGCCCCCGACGCCCCCACTACGCCTGGAAATACCCCTGCCCCGGGGCGAAGCGCGGCGGGATGGGCTGGATGATGCTGCGCTGCTCCTCGGTGAGGTTCTCCAGCAATCCCCGGCTGGGCACGTAGTGGAAGCGGCTGCGCAGGAAACGGGGCGAATAGCGGTACAGGGTAGTGCGGCGGTAACCCGGGTTGGTCCTGGCCGCCGAGCCGTGAGTGATGGCGTCGGTGAACATCAACACCTCCCCCGCCCCCAGGTACAGCTCCTCCATGCCCATCTGCTTGCCGGCCGCATCGTCGCTGCGGTAGCCCTGCTCCTTGAGCATGGGATGCCTCAGGGCCGATTTGTGACTGCCCGGGATCAGGGTAGTGGGCCCGTCGCCTGGCCCCACGTCCTGCAGGGCGCCGATGACGTTGATCTGGCCCACCATCCACTCCCCGGTGTTTTCCTGGCGGAAGGTCAAGTAACAAAGGGGAATGGCCCCGCCCCCGTGGATACCGATATACCCCCCCGGCCCCCGGACATTGAGCAGGTTTTCGTGGATGGAGATGCCGTTGACCGGGTTGATCCAGCGCCGGCAGTGCCCGATCCAGGCCGGGTAATTGATCAGCCGGCGGAATACCGCCCCCCCCTCGATGATGTTCTGAAAGTTGCAGCCATCAGGGCCGCTGTAGGTGTGGGTCTCCACCCCGCCGATCCAGGCGCCCTCCGCCTGATCCTTGCTGCGGCGTTTGCCCTGCACGTAGTCCCAGTGGTCTTCCACCCACTGGTTCATCTCCCTGAGATCCGTTTGGTCGAGGGCGTTTTTCAGGATGATGTAGCCGTTGAGATCGAAGAGGTAGTCGATCAGGTACTCGTCCTTTTCTTTGGCGTCGATGTGATCCTGTCGCGGCATAGCTCCCTTTCCTCTGCGGCTAGGCCCTGGCATATCGCAGGCTGGGGCCGTCTATTAATCAGCAAAGGGCGCCCCCCTGTCAACCTCGCTGGCCATCCTGCCAGGGAAAGGCATAGGTGGGCGACTGGACAAAGCAGCGGGTGCCCAGGTCCAGGCGGATGGAGGTGGATGGGGGCAGTTCCACCTCCAGGTGGCTGGCATCGACCTGGGCGCTGCCTCCTTCCCAGCGGACATCGGTGAAGCAGTGTTCCCGGTACCCCCCGGCCTGGATGATCAGCTGCCGCGCCTCCAAGGCGCTGGTGTTGACCAATTGTACCACCGTGCGTCCGGCCTCCAGGCGCTCCACCAGCGCCGCCACCTCCGGGGGCAGGCCCGGGCGCCGGTGCCGGGGGTCGAAATAGCGCACCCTGGCCATCACCAGCCCACCGTTGTAGCAGGGAAAGGGCGCCCCCAGGGTCATCTGCCCCAGGCCGCTGGTGAAGACCGGGTTCTGGGCCATGAGGGTCTGGCTCTTCCATTCGTGCTCGTAGGTGTCGCCGCGCAGCCGCCCGATATTGCGCTGCACCTGGACGAGATTCGCGTCGAGCACGGCCTCGGGCCAGCCGGGGTTGTCCCCGCCCAGATAACATAGATGGGCCGGCTCGTTCTCGACGAACTTGTTGCCGTACAGGTCATCCTCCACCTGCCGCCAGTCGCAGGGCCCCCCCGGCCGCCATTCCTCCGCCCCCGGGGCCGGTGGGTCGGGTGACTCGGCGTACGCATAGGCGTGGGGGCCGTGGCTGGCTCCCTGGCGCAGCCGCTCCAGGCGCGCCCAGTCCCCCGGGTCCATGGAGGCGTGCCACAGGTGGCCGGGGGCATAGAGGTCGAGGGGACGGTAGTCGTGCCAGCCCTGCGGCCCCATCTTGTAGGGCACCAGCAGGTCGCCTCCGCGCGCGATGGCCCGCTCCAGCAGCATGTCCAACTGCGAGCGCAGCAACTCCAGATAGCCCGCATCGCCGCTGAGCAGATAGGCCGTCTCGGCAGCGGTGATCAGGGCGTGGCAGATCATCCAAACCGAGTACCGGCCGGTCCAGCCGTAGAAGCCCCCCCACCACTGCCCCTGGCGGCGTTCGCCGATTTTTCCCGTCAGCCCCACATTGTCGGGGATAATACCGCCGTTGCGGCGGATGCGCTCCATCCAGGCTTCCACGTAGTCGAGCACCCAGCGGCGGAAGCGCTCCTCGCCGGTGAGCATGAAGGCGTGGCTGACCAGACCCGTGACCGCCAGGTTCATGGGCACGTCCCCGCAGACCACCAGCTCGTCATAGAGCCGCTGGATCTGGGCGTGGCGCGCCGGGTCCTTCTCCCAGCCCGGCTCCAGAGCCTCGACCACCGGGTACAGGCTGGCGTGGCCGTAGATCAGGTTGTAGTCCGCGCTGGCGCCAAAGGCCGGTCCGCCGCTGCCGGTGACCGGCGAGCGGATGAGCCGGCGCTGGGGGTCGTAGTTGGGCGCTTCGGGGTCCTCGCCCAGATAGAAGCCGGCGAAGCGCCGGGCCCGGTCCGCGTTTTCGGGAATGGCCGGGTCGGCCAGGCCGAAGTTCTGGAACCCGGTGTACGCCTCGCTCAGGTGGAGCATGTCGTACTGGCGGACGAATTCGCGGTGCACGCTCTGGCCGTGCTGGTAGGTCCACTGCCGGGTGATGCCGTTCCAGGCCGCCAGGCTCCAGTCGAGCAGGCGCTCGTCCCCACCCATGGCGTAGAAGAGGGGCCAGCTGGCGAAGCACTCGTAGTCGTCGTCCAGCTTGCCGTGGGCCCGCAACGTGCCTCCCCGGTGGACGTACTTCTCCACGAAGAGCGGTGCTGCCGCGTCGATGGTGGCGATGAGCCGGCGCTGTTTGACCGCCCAGGCCGGCGGTGCTCCGGTGCGGATCGCCTGCACAGTGATCATGGCGCTGTCCTCCACCGCAAAAAGCGGGTTGTTTCCCACCCGCAATTGATGGTATTTCCCCTTCACCCACCTGCTCTTGAATATGCGCAACTACGACCCGGCCTGCCGCGCCCATCTGCCTGTACGAGGCGGGGCAGCAACACCCTTATGAGCAGCTGCTCTTCGCCACCTTCGCCCCGGGGCTGCTCTGGGGGATGGACAAGGGAGGCCGAGATCCCTAAAATTGATGCTCTAACGTTTCGCCATTCCACCCATCAGGAGCGTCCAAATGATCAAGATCGCCGAAGCCCTTCCCCCAAAACCCTCGCCGCTGTGGAAGCTGGCCAAGCAGTGCGGCGTCGACCACGTGGTCGGCGTCATGGACCACAGCCGCGGCCTGAACGTGGGCCGCGACGAGTTGCCCTGGGGCTACATCACCCTCATGCGGACCAAGACCGCGTACGAGAGCGGCGGCTTCAACTTCGACGTGCTCGAAAGCCGTCCCCCTCTCAACAAGGCCAAGCTCGGGCTGCCCGGCCGCGACGAGGAGATCGAGGCGGCCTGCGACCTGATCCGCAACATGGGCGCCCTGGGCATCCACGTCTGGTGCTACGAATGGATGCCGGTCTTCAACTGGAGCCGCACCACCACCACCAAGCCGGGCCGCGGTGGGGCCATGGTCACCGCCTATGACCACGGCATGATGCGCAACGCCCCCCTCACCGAGGCCGGCCAGGTCAGCGAGGAGCAGCTGTGGGCCAATCTCAAGTACTTCCTCGAAAAGGTCCTCCCGGTGGCCGAGAAGGCCGGGGTCAAGCTGGCCATGCACCCGGACGATCCGCCCCTGTCGCCCATCCGCGGCCTGGGTCGCATCATGCGCAGCGTGGACAACTACCAGCGCCTGATCGACCTGGTGCCCAGCGAGGCCAACGGCATCTGCATGTGCCAGGGCAACTTCACCCTGATGACCGACGATCTGCCCTCGGCGATCCGCCAGTTCGGCAAGCAGGGCAAGATCTTCTTTGTCCACTTCCGCGACGTGCGCGGCACGCCAGACCACTTCGAGGAGACCTTCCACGACGAGGGCCAGACCGACATGCGCGCCTGCATGGAGGCGTACAAGGACATCGGCTTCGAGGGCGTGCTGCGGCCCGACCACGTGCCGACCATGGAGGGGGACGACAACAGCAATCCGTCCTACTCCTCCATCGGCCGGCTCTTCGCCATCGGCTACATCAAGGGCCTGCGCGAGGCGGTGTACAAACAGAAGGGCGAGAACTGATCGATCCATCCATCGACCGAGACACAAGGAAGGGGCACCTCCAGTGGGAGATGCCCCTTCTTCTTTTGGACCTGCCCGCTACTCAGGGGGTATAGGGTTTCCCCGTCCGCCGCAGCTCCTTGGTCACCGCCAGCTGGCAGGTCACGTACCGCCCTCCTGGCCGGCCCCGCATGTTCAGGCCGCCGGCCGAGTACCCCGGCCGCGCGTCGGCGATGGTCCCCACGATCAGGTTGGCGTATTCGGAGGTGGTGTTGTAGTGGTGGGCGATCAGGCTCACCATGTCCGACCAGGCCATCTTCAGCGCCTCCTCCCAGTCCTCCCCCTGGCCGCTGGTGAGGAACTCCTCGGCGCTCTCCACCACCCGGGTCTTCTCCACCACCGGGCTGCTGGTGGGGAACCCGGGCGAGCGGTCCACCTTGAGGGTGACCGCCGAATCGATCTCCACCCCAGTGCCGGTCAGTTCCCCGTCCCCCATGCGCGCGTGCACGTCCCCCAGGTAGAGCAGCCCCCCATCCTTCTGGGCGCGGAGGTGGATGGTGCTGCCCGGCTGCACCGCGTTGAAGTCGAGGTTGCCGCCGTGGTCGATCTCGAAGGGGTCCACTGACGCCAGGTTGATATAGCCGATCATCGGCCGGACGGGCACCACGAAGTCTGGTGGGAAATGCACCAGCCCGTCCCGCACCGGGGCGATCAGCCGGATGCTGCCCCAGTGCGGCCCGCCATTGCGGTAGAACCCGTACGGCCCCACCTCCATGGCGAGGATCTGGATGGCCACCCAGTCGCCAGCCCTGATCCCCTCGATGAAGAAGAGACCCCCCGGCCGCGACTGGCGCGGCGGCCGCACCTCCATCACGTCGCCGGGCAGCAGCCGGCCGATCTTTTCGTAATCCTGGTCGTGGCCGCCCACGGTCTCGACCACCACCGTCTCCCCCAGCTGCAGGGTGCCCCGCAGTTCCTTGCGCTCTGGATCGTCCGGCCCTTTGAAATAGGGTGTCCTGGTGAAACGTCTCATGGTGCTCTCCTCTCTTCAGCAGTCGTGGATGAGCCTTTTCAGGCTGGCCGCGTAGTGACAGTAGTTTTCCCACGACACGTCGTCGGGGATCAGGTGATCCAGTTCCGGGATGTACCGCCCTCCCGCCAGGGCTGGCCGGATACGCTCCAGCTCCCGGTCGATGGCTGCCGGCCCCTGGGCCAGGGCCCGCTTGTCGATGCCCCCCATCAGGGCCAGTTCCGGAAAGCGGGCCCGCAGGGCATGCACGTCGCAGCCGGCCGCCACTTCGAGGGGAAAGATATAATTGACCCCTGCCGCCACCATGGGCGGGATGATCTGCCCAGGATCGCCGTCGGTGTCCACCGAGATCAGGGGAATGCCGTGTTCCCCGGCAAAGTCGCGCACCCGCCGGTAGCAGGGTCCCATGAACTCCTCCCAGTGCTGGGGCGAGATCAGCGATCCCTGCCGGCCGCACATGTCCTCCCACAGGTGGATTACGTCCACGCGCACCACCTCGACCACCTTGGAGAAAACCGCCAGGTACACGTCGGTCAGATGCTCCATGACCTCGTGCACCAGCTCGGGCATGGTGTAGAAGGCCAGCAGGCATTCCTCGTCCCCCAGGAGCCAGCGCAGCCCGCCGAAGATCCCCACGTCGGGGAAGTACCCCAGCTGGATGGGATATCCCTGGCGGGTCCACTCGGCTGTCTGTTCTCGCCAACTGCCGGCCAGGCGCTCGGGGTGGTCCGGGTCGAGGCGCTCCTCCTTGAAACGTTCCCAGCCACCCCGACCCTTGACCGGGAATTCGAGGAACTGGGACATGGACTCCCCGTGTTTGTAGTCGCGGCGCTTGATCCCCCAGGTGTCGGTGAAGACCACGTAGTCCTCGTCCTCCTCCAGCACCCGGCGTTCTAGGCGCGGGCAGGGACCACAATTGACGGGCACGGCCAGGGGCGGCTGTTCGGCCCCGAAGAGCCGGCGCACCTCCCCCTGGTGGGTCAGTCCAGCGGGTTTGCCCTCGCCCTCCCACCGTTTCCAGGTGGTGCGCCAGGGTCCCCAGAAGAGCCAGTAGGGAGGGCGGTCGGCCTTCTCGCCCAGCATCCAGGCCAGGAAGCGCTCGCGCTCGGTCATGAGCTGCTCACTGGCCCTGCGCCCGGGCGCGCTGGGCACGGAAGAATTGCACCTCCCGCTGCACCGCCCCCAGGAACTGCTCCGGGGCGCAGTGGAACTCGCAGTGCACCGAGAGCGGGCCGGCAAACCCGACGCGCTTGAGTTCGGCGAAGACCTCGCTCCAGTCCACCATTCCCTGGCCGGCCTCCACCCACTCGTTTTGGGCTGCGCCGTGGCCGTTTCTTTCCACCCGCCGCCGCCACACGTCCTTCAGGGCGACGATGCTCAGATAGTCCCTGAGGATGGCCAGCGCCACGGCGAACTCCTCCCCTTCCACCACCAGGTGCCCCGGGTCGAGGTACGCGCCGATATGGCGGGGGTCGAAGCCCTTCATCAGATGCGCCATCATCCCGGCGTTGAGCCCCATGCAGCGGTGCGAGTGGGTGTGGTAGCACACCTTCACTCCGTGTCTGGCCCCTAGCCTTTCCCAACCCTCCAGAGCCCGGCGGATGCGGTCCACCTCCTGCCAGTAGTCCTGTTTTAGCGGATCGAAGCCGAAATAGCCCAGCTTGAGCAGCCCCACCCCCGCCTGCCCCATGACTCCCAGCAGGGGGGCGGCGGTGGGATGGTCGGGCAGCAGCAGGTCGAAATTGCCGGTGATCATGGGGATGGCCAGGCCGCGCTCCCCCAGCAGGCGCACTGCCTTGACCAGTTCGGCGGCCGCATTGTCCGGGGACACCGGGTACCCCGGCCGCACGCACAGGTCGTACCCCTCCAGCCCCAGCTGTGGCGCCAGTTCGGCCAGTTCGGGAATGCTCTTTTCCTTGAGCATCTTGGAAAACAGGATCAGCTTCATCATCAGGCCTCCAGTCCCAGATGCTTGGTGAAAAAGCCCACTGACTTGTTGCCCCCCCAGCCGTGTGCGCCGGGGAAGAGGTCCAGCTCCAGCTGGTCGCGCGCCCCGGCGGCCCGGTAGATGCGCTCCACCCTGTCGAAGCAGGCCTTGGCCTCGTCCACCACGAAGCAGGTGTCGTACGCCCCGATATCCACCAGCAGGGGCCGCGGCGCGATCAGCCCCTGGGCGTCGGGCAGGTCCACCAGCTTGTAGAGCCCGGGGGCCACCTGCATGCCGCAGTAGTTGACGTCGCTGGCCCCGAAATGGGCCCACAGCCCGCTGTAGCAGATGATCTCCGCCGCCCGGAAGCGCGCGTCGCACAGCGTCGACCACAAGGTCATGGTCCCTCCGCCGCTCAAACCCATCACCCCCAGCTGTTCCCCCTCCACCTGGGGCAGGCCGCAGACAAAGTCAGTGGCTGCCATGCCGTGGGCCACGTTGATGGAGATGGAACTCATGCCCAGCATGGTGGCGTGGAGGTAGTAGAGGTTGCACCAGTCCTTTCCCCCGCCCTGGCTGCGGAAGTTGGGCTTGCGGGTCTCGTTGTGTTCGCCCATGCCGATCCAATCGATGGCAAAGGTGACGAAGCCAGCCCTGGCCATCTGGTGGCCATAGTTGTAGTTGTCTCGCTGGATGGAATCGCGCATCTCGGGCGAGGAATCGTTGCCCATCACCGGCTCCTTGCCGAAGGCGCCGTGTCCGTGCCAGCACAGGATGGCCGGCCGCTTCTCCCCGCGCTTGAGTTTGGGGGGATAGTTGACCAGCAGCGAGGAGGAGAGCCCCTCCTGCACGTCGATGAGCCAGCGCTGCTTGCGCAGGCCCTCGTGCTCCCACTCGGCCATCAGCTCGGGATTGGGGGGCACCCGGCCGGGGAAGGCGCCCAGGGTGTCGAGCACCTTGGGCAAGGTCTGCCGCTTCCAGCGGGCAAAGGGTACGCCGCGGCGAAAGATGCACTCGGGCACGTGCCGGCTGGCCAATTCCTCGAACATGCGCTGCGGACTCAGATTGCGAAAAGCCATGATCCCTCCTATGGTGAAGGTGCTCGCCCCGCTCTGCCGCGGGTCCTATAGTATCTGAAGCCCTCGACCAGGGTCTGAAGGAACTTGATGTTGTAGGTGGCCACCCGCAGTTGCTCGGCCCGCGCCGCAACGGCACAACACCCCGCCAGGACCAGGGCGGCCAGGGCGAGGAGAACGTTTCGCGTGTTGACATTCCGGGGGCTATGGTTCATCTTTTTTAGGGTCTGTTCAGGCTTTCATCTTCTGTCAAGGAGCGACGCTATGGCCCCCTCCCCCAAGGCGAAAAAGACCCCGACCCCCCGGAAAAAGCGCTACACCTTCTCGCTGGAGGCGCCGGAGGCCCAGGAAGTGTTCGTCGCCGGCACCTTCAACAACTGGAATCCCGAAGGCCATCCGCTCAAAAAGGACAAGAAGGGGATCTGGAAGGCAGCCCTCAGCCTGCCGGCCGGCGCCTACGAATACCGCTTCGTGGTCAACGGCGAATGGCAGGAAGATCCGGCCTGCCAGGAGCGCTGCCTCAACGCCTTTGGCACCCACAACTCCGTCCTCAACCTGTGAGCGCCCCTCAGGGCTGAGTCCCCATGGCGGCGGCCCGGGCGGCAAAGGCCAGCAGTTCCTCCTGCAGGCCGGCGGGCAATTCATCCAGCCGCGCCCGAGAGGCACCAGCGGGCAGTGCGGCCCGGTCCACGGTCCACTCCTCCCCTTCCCGCCGCCAGCGCCATCCGGACCGCTCCCCCTCCTGCGCCAGGTACCAGCCAACGCCGTCGGAGTAGAGTTCCACGGCCTCCACCTCAGCAGTGCGGGCCGCGCTCACGGATGATGCGCAGCGCCAGTTCGGGATCTATCTGCACGATCATCTCCGGCTCGATGCGGCAGTTGCCCGGCAAATCGAAGCCGGCCACCGCGCTGCGGGCGTGCCAGCCCGCCAGCGACTGGTCCATGCCTTCCTCAGCCCACTCCGAGAGCGGGCCGCCCAGCACGTCGTGGAAGACCTTGGTATAGCCGTCCACCACTCTGGGCGACTGGACAAAGGCCCCACCCCCGTGGGAGTTGACCATGCCGATGCACTTGACGCAGTACCAGATGTCGTTGAGCGTCCCAAAGGGGTGCAGGGCCCAGTGCAGGATGCGCAGGTGCTTGATGCCCGCCTCCCGGCCGGCAGCGTACCCGGCCTCCACGTCGTCCGGGGCATTGGTCACCGGGCCGGTGCCGCCGCCGGTGCCCGAGGTGAAGACCAGGCCTGCAGGGGTGAAGGTGGCCATGCAGATGCGCCGGCCTTTGGGCGCGGGGATCACCTCCTCCTTCTTGCCCAGGGCGATGCCCAGCTTGGTCAGGCGGTCGTACACGTCGAAGGGACGTTTGGGGAAATCCATATCACCAACTCCTGATGAGGGGTCTTTACCCTGAGAAGATAGGCCCCCCGATCCTTCCCTTCAAGGAGCGCGCCGACCTTGTGGTTTTTCCTCTGGCACCCTACCTTTCTGGCAACCTCACCCGTCTCTCTCAGATCAGAAAGGAAGGCATGGCATGCAACTCGGCATGATCGGCTTGGGCAGAATGGGCGGCAACATGACCACCCGCCTGCTCAAGGGCGGCCACCAGCTGGTGGCCTTTGATCCCAACCCCGAAGCAGTGAAGACCGCCCTTGCCTCCGGCGCCCGCCCGGCGACCTCCATCGAGGATCTGGCAGGCCAGTTGCAGGCCCCGCGCGCCGTGTGGGTGATGGTGCCCTCCGGCGACCCCACCGAGAAGACCGTGCAGACCCTGGCCGGGCTGCTCTCCAAGGGAGACACCATCATCGACGGGGGCAACAGCAACTACAAGGACACCGTGCGCCGCGGCGCCGAACTCCAGGCCAAGGGGCTGCACTACGTGGACGTGGGCACCAGCGGCGGGATCTGGGGTTTGAAGGAGGGGTACAGCCTGATGGTGGGCGGCGAAAAGGCGGTGGTCGAGCGCTTGCGCCCGCTCTTCGAGACCCTCGCCCCGGCGGTGGACCGGGGGTGGGGCCACGTGGGGCCCGGCGGCGCCGGCCACTTCACCAAGATGGTCCACAACGGCATCGAGTACGGGATGATGCAGGCCTATGCCGAGGGCTTTGCCATCATGAAGAAGAAGGAGGCCTTCCACCTCGACCTGCACCAGATCTCGCGGATCTGGCAGCACGGCTCGGTGGTGCGCTCCTGGTTGCTCGACCTGACCGCCGACGCCCTGGGCCACGACCAGGACCTCAAGGACATCGCCCCCTATGTCTCCGACTCGGGTGAGGGCCGCTGGACCGTGGCCGAGGCCATCGAACTGGACGTGCCGGCCCCGATCATCACCCATTCCCTCATCACCCGGCTCCGCTCGCGCGACGGCGAATCCTACACCGACCGCCTGCTGGCCGCCATGCGCAACCAGTTCGGCGGCCACGCCATCAAGAAGCAATAGCCTTCCAGGCCTCTGGTCCGCAAGGGCCAGAGGCCTAGAGCCTCCTGCCGACCACCCGCTCCTTGAGCAGTTCCACAAAAGCCGCCGCCATCGGCGAGCGCCGGCGCCCCCGGTGTTCGACCAGGCCGATGGCGCGGCGCGGCAACCCGCGCACCTCGACGGCCCGCAGACGTCCGGCCTCCACCTCCGCGGCCACGGCCACCTGCGGCACCAGGGCCACCCCCATCCCGATCTCGACAAAACGCTTGAGCACCTCGATGCTGCCCAGGTCCATGGCCGTGCGCAACTCCACCTGCTCCTGGCGGCAGGCCTCCTCCAGGAGGCGCCGGCTGGTGCTGCCCTGTTCCAGCGCCAGCAAGGGGTAAGCCGCCACCTCCTGCAGGCGCACCTTCTTTTTCGCCGCCAGGGGATGGCCAGGCGGGCAGATCGCCACATCCTGACGGGCGAACAACTCCTCTGATATCAGATCTCGGTGCCGCACCGGCAGGGTGGCCAGGCCCAGGTCCACCTCGTGGTCCAGCACCAGGCGGGCCACCTCCGGCGACATCTTGTTGCGGATCTCGATCTCCACCTGCGGGTGCTCTCCCCTGAAGGCCTGCAGCACCCCGGGCAGCACATAAGTGCAGTTGGTGTCGCTGGTGGCCAGCACCAGCCGGCCCCGCAACTGCTGCTGCAGGGCGTTGATTTCGGCCCGCGCCACCTCCAGGCGCGCCAGCACCGCCTGGGCGTGACCGTAGAGCAACTCGCCCGCCATCGTCAGCCGCAACCGGTTGGGCGCCCGCTCGAAGAGCGCCTCGCCCAACTCCTCCTCCAAGGCCTTCACTTGTAGGCTGAGGGCCGGCTGGGTGAGAAAGAGCTTGTCCGCCGCCCGGGTAAAACTCCCCTGCCTGGCGATCTCGCAGAAACTGCGCAACTGGTAGAAGTCCATGGCCTACCTATGGCAGAATATGATTATGGCTCCCCTATTATAATATCTGATTCAATGAATAATATAGATAAATTTTACTTATGATGAAATCTGCTTACTTTCAGCAATGAAACAGCATGGCGGAGGGGAGATGACCCTGGAGGGCTTTCTCGGGGAGTGGTTGGGGAGGGAAGTCCGCGTGGCGCAACGCCATATAGATGGCGTTGCGGGGGAAGGGTCTTGGGGAAGTGTAGTGAGTGTTACGCAGCACCCCATACGTTGGGGTGCTGCGGGACGCGCCTTGAGAAAGCCCGGAACGGGTCGCTCCCCGACGCCCTCATTCAAGGAGGTCTCACATGAGCGCCATCATCGTCGTCGACGCCTTCTGGGGCGATTCGGGCAAGGGCAAGATCGCCGCCCACCTGGCCCTGCGCCACCAGGCCGCCTTCTGCGCCCGGGCCGGCACTGGCACCAACGCCGGGCACAGCATCTTCTTTGCCGACCGCCCACCCATCCGCACCCGCCAACTCCCCTGCGGCTTCCTCCACCCCCAGACCCAGATCCGGGTGGGCAGCGGGGTAGCCGTGGACCCGGAGATCTTCCGCGCCGAACTGGACACCCTCGACCCGCAGTACCAACTCAGGGAGCGGACCCGGGTGGACTTCCGCTGCCCCCTCATCCTGCCCGAGTACCGCCAGCGCGAAGAGGGCGACGAACACTTGCGCGCGCAGGTGGGCAGCGTGGGCAGCGGCACTGGAGTGGCCCGCGCCGAATTCGCCCTGCGCCGGGCCACCCAGGCCGGGCAGGAACCGGCCCTGGCGGATCATACCGCGGACGTGGCCCGCGAACTCAACCAGGCCTGCGCTGCCGGCCAGACGGTAGTCATCGAGGGCAGCCAGGGCACCCAGCTCTCCCTGGCCCTGAGCCGGGATTATCCCTGCTGCACCTCGGACAACTGCACCACCGCTGCCCTGGCCGACGACGTGGGCCTCAACTGGCGACATATCGGGGAGGTGGTGTTGGTGGTCAAGGCCCTGCCCAGCCGGGTGGGCGCCGGCCCCCTGCCCCTGCAGTTGGAGACCGCCGAGGAAGACGCGCGCGGCATCGCCGAATACGGGGTCAACACTGGCCGCCGCCGCCGCAAGGCCGCCGGGGTCTCCTGGCCCCACCTGGAAGAGGCCGTGATGCTCAACGACCTGGACCCGGCCGTGACCAGCGCCCGTTCCAAAGCAGACCTCACCGCGCCAGTGCGCCAACTGATCGACGAACTGGAAAACCGCTGCCAGGTACCCGTGACCCTGTGCGACTGCGGGAAGTACTTCGAGGATTTGGTGGTGTTGAACTAGTCGAAGATGATGGTCCGGTTGCCGCTGACGAAGACCCGGTCCTCGAAGACCAGCTTGAGGGCCCGGGCCAGCACCACCTTCTCCACGTCGCGGCCAGCCTGGGCCATGTCGCCGGCGCTGTGAGTGTGGTCCACCGGGATCACGCTCTGGGCGATGATGGGTCCCTGGTCCAGCTGCTCGTCGACAAAATGCGCCGTGGCGCCGATGATCTTCACCCCGCGGGCAAAGGCCTGCCGGTAGGGGCTGGCCCCCGCGAAGGCCGGCAGGAAGGAGTGGTGGATATTGATGATCCGGTGGGGAAAGCGCCCCACAAAGGCGGGGGTGAGGATGCGCATGTACTTGGCCAGCACCAGGTACTCGGGCGCATAGCCGCCTATCACCCCCAGCAGGGCGGCCTCGTGGTCTTGGCGGCCCATCCCTTCGCTGGGGACGCAGTGAAAGGGCAGCTCGAAGCGGCGCGCCAGGGATTCGAGGTCGGGGCGGTTGCTGACCACCGCCCGGATGCTGGCCTGCAATTCCCCGTCGGCATGGCGCAGCAGCAGGTCTCCCAGGCAGTGGGACTCGCTGGTGGCCAGCACCACCACCTCGCGCCGGCGCGGGCGGCCCAGCTCGATGCGGGCCGCCGGCAGGGCCCCCTGCAGTTGCGCCCGCAGTTCCTCCGGCTGGCAGGTGCCGGCGAATTCGGTGCGCATGAAGAAATACCGGCGTTGCGCGTCGACGAACTCGTCGTTGCCCACGATATTCAGCTGGCGCTGGTAGAGGATCTGGGTGATGCGGTAGATCAGGCCCTTTTCATCCGGGCAACTGATGCGCAGGATATAGGTCGCCAAGCCGTTTCCCCAGTTCAGACCCCTGCCTTTTCCCTGGCCTTCTTGAAGGTGGATTCCTGCAGCAGGGTCTGGGTCTCGTAGATGGAGCCCTGGCGCAGGGCAGGGGGCAGGGGCAGGCGCACCGGCACCGGGGTCACCCGCGGCTCATAGGTCAGCTCGCCGCAGAGCAGGGTCTGTCCCCAGGCCTCCCAGCTGGTCCCCATCACCGGCCAGGCGTCCCCGGCGCAGTACTGAAAGAGCAGCAGCCGGCGTTGCCGGGTGGAGGTGTTGGGCAGCGAGCCGTGCAGCATCCGGGCGTGGTGGATGGAGATGCCGCCGGCCCGCAGCTGCACCGGCACCGCCGCCGCGTCGTCGAAGCCCGCCTGGGTGACGGCCCCCACGAAACGCCCGTCCTGGTTGTGGTCGAGGATGGGCCCCTGGTGGCTGCCGGGGATCACCAGCAGGCAGCCGTTCTCCAGGGTCATGTCGTCGATGGCGATGCCCACGGCCAGCAGGTCGTCGTTGGTGTGGGGATAGAAGGCCCAGTCCTGGTGCCACTCCACCGGGCTGCCGAACTCGGCGGACTTGAGGTTGAGCTTCTGGCCGTTGTAGCGGATGGCGGGGCCGATGAGCTGGGCGACAATGCCGAGGATGCCCCGGTGACGCAGGGCGCGGTCGTAGGCCGGATGGTGGGCCGCCGGGCTCTTGATGCGGCGCAGTTTGGGGTGTTCCGGAGTATGGCCCGGTTCCAGGTCGAAGATGTCGTCGTGCTGGGAGACCTGCCGCGATCTCTCCACGAACTCCTCGGTGACCTGCTGCAATTCCTCCACCTCCCCTGGGCTGAGCACCCCTTCCACGCCGATATACCCCTGTTTCCGGTAGAAGGCGACCTGCTTTTCGTCCAGCATCGCTGACTCCTTTCTCAAAGGCCCCTAAATATAGTGCCCCCGGCGGGGGCCCGACAATGTTCAGCGGCCAGTCCTGCGCTCTCCATGGCGGCGTCGGCCTGCTGCAGCAGGCGATGGTCCGCCGGCTCCAGCAGGTCCGACCCCTGCCCCAGGGCGCGCCGGGTCCGCACCAGCTCCGCGGCGTCCAGCAAAAAGACCCGGGCCCGTTCAGTGCCCATCGGCCGGCCTGGTCACCTGCGCGGCGGGCATCTCCCTGCCCTCCTTGTGCGGGGCGTGGGGTTCCCAGCCCACGGTATACAGCATGATGAAGAACCCGACGACATAAGCCATGGTCACATGCCAGCCCTCCTTGAGCCAGTCCCACGCCGACTTGGCCTGCGGATAGATATTAGAGAGCGCCACCCCGGCCGAAGAGCCGAACCAGATCATCGAGCCGCCGTAGCCCACGGTGTAGGCCAGCATTCCCCAGTCGTACCCCCCCTGTTCCAGGGCCAGTTTGGTGAGGGGAATATTGTCGAAGACCGCCGAGACGAAACCCAGGCCGAAGGCGGTCTGCCACGAGGCCAGGGGCAACTCCTCCACCGGCATCATCGAGGCGCACATCACCAGCGAGAGCAGGAAGATGCTCCCCTTGAGCGCCCCGGGCAACTCGCCCCAGGGGGTCTTGGTGAAGGTGGCGCCGATGAGGATGGCCGCCCACACGCCCGCAGCCGGAAAGTCGAGCAGGAAGTTGGTGAGGATGGCCCCGGCCAGGATCAGCACCACGACCAGGATCTTGGCCCAGTCAATCCGATGGTGCCCCACCTCCTCCCGCAGGATGGGCTGATACCGCTGCTGCTGCCGGGCGGCGATCAGGCCCGAGACCAGCAGGGCGGGCACCGCCGCGGCGTACGCGTGGGTCACGTTGAGGGCCGCCACCCCGTCGATCCACATCATGGTGGTGGTGGTGTCGCCCACCACGCTGCCCGCGCCCCCGGCATTGCTGGCCGCCACGATGGCCGCCAGGAAACCCACGCACACGCGGCCGCCAAACACCACCATGGCCACCGCGCCCCCGATCATCGCCGCGGCGATGTTGTCGAGAAAGGAGGACAGCACAAAGACCAGCACCAGCAGCACGAACCCGCCCTGCCAGTCATCGGGCAGGAACCTGGGCAGGATATCGGGAACCCGCGATTCCTGGAAATGCCTGGCCAGCAGCGCAAACCCCAGGAGCAGGCCCAGCAGATTGAGCAGCACCTCCCACTCGTGGTGCAGATGCTCCACCAGCTGGAAGCTGCGGACAAAGGCGAACTTGAAGAGCAGGATCGAGCCTAGACCCGTCAGCGCCACGGCCAGAGTGTGGTAGTGCAGCAGGGCCACCCCGAACAAGGTGAGGGCAAAGAGCAGAAACTCGCCGCGCACCCCGAAAAACACGGGGTCGGCCTGACCGTTTATCTGGATGACGACAAAAACACCGGTCATCAATACCAGGCCGGTCAAAGCGGTGAGGCGATCTCTGCTAATAACTCCCACCTTTCCTGCAAAAGTGCCCCGCTCCCGGGGCTAGATCGCCGGCCACGCGCTCCCCTCGCCTCCGCATCGGTTCAGCTCCCCAGGGCGCTGCGGATCTGGGCCACCTCCACCTCCGGGGTGGAGATCACCTCCACCACCAGGGCGTCTGCCGGCTCCTCGAGCGCGGCGAACTGGCTGTCGAGCAGCCCGGAAGGCATGTAGCGGTGCACCCGGCTGGCCAGGCGCCGGCTGATCAGCTCCCTGGAGCCTTTCAGGTACACGATGCGCACCTGGGAACGCCCGGCCACCAGGATCTGTCGGTAGGCATCCTTGAGGGCGGAACAGGCGAGGATGGCGCTGCCGGCGGCCAGCCATTGATCCATCTGTCCGGCCAGCAGGCGCAGCCAGGGGTAGCGGTCGGCATCGGTGAGCGCTTCGCCCCGGGCCATCTTCTCCACGTTGTCCCGCGGGTGGAAATCGTCCCCGTCGTAAAAGGGCCAGCCGGTCTGCTGCGACAGCAAATGCCCGATGGTGGTCTTGCCGGAACCGCAGACGCCCATCAACACCACTACCTGGCTCTCGCCTGCTGCTCCCATTGCCGAGGGGCGCTCCTCGCCTCGCCCGCCTGGTGTCCAAACCATTGAAAATGTGCATACAAACGGACACCTGGACAAGTCTCCAAAAAAAGAAGAGGCCGGCTGCAGCAACCGCAGCCGGCCTCACTCCCGTGTACTCGGCGCTCTCAGTCACGGGATCAGCATGGCAACTCCAGCACTACGCGGGTGCCCTCGGCCGGGGCCCCGAGGCGCAGCCGGCCGCCGTGCTCCCGGGCGATGGCCCGGCACACACTCAACCCCAGTCCCGTCCCCGCTCCCTTCTCCTTGGTGGTGAAAAAGGGCTCGAAGATCCGGTCGCGGATGCCCTCGGGAATCCCCGAACCATCGTCCTCCACCTCCAGCTGCACGCCATTCGCCCTCGCCCTGGTCCGTATCCAGATGCGCCCGCCTCTCTTGGAAGAGAGGATCGCATCACGGCTGTTGTGGATCAGATTGATGAGCAGTTGCTGCAGCTGACCGCTGTTGGCCTCGACCAGGGGCAGGCCTTCCTGCAGTTCTTCCACCAGCTGCACCTGCTTGTGCGCCAATTGCCGCTTCATCAACTGTGCCACCTCGTGGACCAGCTGGTTCAGGTCGGTCTGCTTCTTGGCCGAGCCCTGACTGCGGGCCACTCCCAGCAACAGGCTGGCCAGCGATTGGGTATTGGCTGCGGCCTTGGAAATGGTCTCGATGCTCTCGCGCGTTTCGCCACCCGACCCGTCGGCCAGCAGCAATTCGCACTGCCCCATGATCACCATCAGGGCGTTGTTCAATTCGTGGACCGCACCGGCCGCCAGCTGGCCGATCAGGGCCAGCTGTTGCGTCTGACTCAACTGCTGCTCCTGCATTTCCACCTCTGCCAGGCGGCGGAACAGCGTGGACAGGACCGTGGCCAACTGGCCCATGGCCTCAGCCTCCGAGGGCTGGAAAACCTCCGGCTCAGTGCTGGCGATTGCCAGCACGCCGTGGGAAAAAGGCACCTGCATCGCCGCTTGTGCCAGCGGACTCAGCCATCGCTCCATCTGGACAAACCCCTTTCTACAGCTCCCCCCCAGATTGCGGTGGTGGACCACCGCTCGCTGCTGCCAGGTCTGCACCATCGCATCCCTCTCCTCGGCAGCGACTACTGCCTCCCATTGACATCCCGGCTGGAGTGCGTGAAAGCACACTGCCGGTCCCCCTTCTCGTTGCTCCACTGCGTAGACAACACAGGCCAGCAGGGAGACATTCGCCTCCCTGAGCTGGGCACTCAGCGCCCACAGGACCTCCAAGCCTGCCCCGGAGAACCCCGCTGGCTCGCTGCAGCTGTACCCATCGGTTAACTCAGCTAATCCGCTGGGCACCTCTCACCTTCCCCGAGGTGCAGATCTGCCGCAGCGCCGTCTCGAGTCGGCGGCTTTGCTCGCTGTTCCCTATCCTATTGAACAACTCCAGGGCCGCGGTCCACATGGCGATGGCCTGGCTCGCCTCGCCCCGGCTGACCGCCACGTTGCCCAAGCCGATATATGCCAGGCCGAGGCCCCGTTCGTCGGGCAGATCCCGGTACCCTTCGAGGGCCTGCAAGTACAGGGACTCCGCTTCCTCCATGCGCTCTGGATAGGCCTTGAACCAGGCATCCCCCAGGTTATTGGCGGTTCTGGCCACATCCAGTTTGCTCCCTGCCTCCTCGTACAGTTCCAGCGCCCGCGCAAACTCCCGGCAGGCTCCCTCCCAATCTTCACGGCGCAACGCTAATTCCCCCAGCCGGTCGCTGCACAGGGCCAGGTGGTTGAGGTGGCCGGTCTGCTCGAAGAAAACCATCGCCTGCCGGTACAATTCCCCGGCGGTCTCTTCCTGGCCCAGCAGTTGGTGGACCTGGCCCAGTCCCTCGCAGTTCATGGCCATCCCCAGCTTCCATCCTGCACGGCGCTGCGCATCCAGCCCCCGCTCAAAGGAATGTCGCGCCTGGTCCAGTTCTCTCTGGCACAGCCACCAGTTTCCCATGCGGTAATGGTGGTTGCCCATTCCGCGCTGGTCTCCGGCGGTCTCATACAGATCCAGGGCCTGGCAGTAATACTCCTGTGCCTGAGCCCACTGCCGGCGCTGCAGACAGATATTGCCCAGATTGGCCCACTGCTCTGCCTGCAGGGCCGGCTCGCCCGCCTGCTCGCCGAGGGCCAGTGCCTTGTGGTAGAGGGTTTCAGCCTGGTCCAGTTCCCCCTCCAGATGGCAGAGAAATCCCAGGTGCCCGCAGGAGGCGGCCAGCCCGGCTCCATCTTCTGCCGCCACATAGAGCGCCTGCGCCTCTTCCAGGAAGAAACGCGCCTGGCCGAGATCCCCGCGCCGCTCGCTCAGCAGCCCCAGGTGGAGATAGGCGCGGGCCACGCAGGTGCGGTTTTTGAGCGCCTCGTTGAGGACCAAGGAGCGCCGGTACAAGGCCTCGGCCCGCTCCAGCGCACCGTGCTCCTGACAATGCAACGCCAGCGCGTAGCAGGCCTCGGCCAGGCTAGGCCGGTCGCCCTTCTCCTCGCAGCGCCGCAGGGTGTCCATGAGTTTCCGCTCTTGAGTTGCTGACCGTTCAGTTGACATGGATGACCTCTTCTGATGGTAACTGAGACAGCAATTGTGCTGGATGATATTGGAAGACGAGTTGGTATTCCTCCCACTGGCATGCGGGCAGTTCCCGGTAGAGCTGATCGAACTGCAGCAGATCCTCCACCAGCGCTTCCGCGGGGATGAAGGGATCTGGCCACAAATAAGCGAACCAGCAGTAGAGCAACCGGATGCGGTCGTCCCGGTGCCTGGCGACCATGTATTCGATGGCGTCGTAGCGCCTCTGAGCTTCTCTGCCGGCCTCCTGCGGCTCCTCGAAAGGATGATAGTGATATAGGTGGTAGGTCACTGCTGCGGGCACCGGCCGGATCTGGGCCCCTAGATCGGACCGCAATCTGTAGGCCAGTTCCCAGCCTTCACTGAAGGGGATCTGCAGATCGAACCCCCCGGCAACCTGAAAGAGCGCCCGGGGCACGGCGCCGTTGTGCGGGATGAAGCCCAGCCAGCCCACCGCCGAATCCGGTCTTTCCGCGAGCAGGGTAAAAACCTGATCCTGACGTCGCTTGGACTCTGGAAAGGGGTACCCTCCTTCGCTGGAACGGGCGTGGATAGCGCCAAAGTCCCCCGCGATCATCTCCTCGGTGATCCTCAGCGATGCGCATTGCGCCGCGAGGAAGTCTTGCAAAACGCTGGGCACCTCTTCCCGGACCACCGTGCCGGTCTGTGGGTCCTGGAGGTATTCCAGATCGGGCAGACAGCGCTGGAAACCGCAAAACACCGCCTTGGGACCGTGCCGATGCCGGGCCTCCAGGTAGCGCTGGAGCAGGTCCGGTGCCGGCAGGGCATCGCCGTCCAGAAACACCAGCAGCTCACCCCTGGCCTCTGCCGTCCCCAGGTTGCGCGCCAGGTTGCGCCCTTGGTTCGGCCACAGGTGCAACACCCTCAGATTGACCATCCCCATCCGCTCCTCCAACTCGGCGGTGCCGTCGGTGCAGCCATCGTCCACCACCAGGACTTCAAAGTGTTCGGCGGCCAGGGTCTGGCGCCGCAGGCCGCACAGCACCAGGCGCAGTCTTTCGGCCTGGTTGTGGGTGGGGATGATCACACTCAGTTCCATCAGCATCCCTCTACTTCCAGGGAGCACGAAAAAGGCATCTCCTCGAACACCTGCCACCGCTTCCGGCTCCCCAGTGGCTCGGTGGGGTCTTCGACCAGGCATTGGGGAATGCGCTTCACGGAATTGGAGCAAATCAGGCGCTGGTGGTCCAGATTGCCAAAATAGTAATCGCGGTACCTCGGAGAATTTTCCAGGATTTGGGACCGCAAGCCCGGATCAGTGACGTTGTCAGCCGTCATGCCCTGTTCGCCGATGACGATGCTGTGAAATTCCACCGGGACCCAACCCTTCTCCGCCAAAAAAACCTCCGCCCAGGTGTGCCCGAAGATCTGCTCCCCCCAGGTTTGCGCCCGGTACCGGTCTTCCCCCACCGGGTAACCGAAGAGCGCTCCGGCCACCTCGCGCGCCGGGATACCCTCAGCCCGGCACAGCGCGATAAAGGCCTGGGTCAGGGTGACGCAGTGTCCGCCGCTATCCTGCAATACCGCCACCGTGCTGTAGGTCAGATTGTGGATCCAGTCCTTGGTCTTCTTGAAACGCTTGCTCCGGGCCAACTCCTCGTAGATGGCTCTCGCCCGTGCCAGATCGTCTCCCCCTTCGGGCAGGGATTGGCGAAACCGCACGACCTCGGGCTGCTGGAGCAACTCAGGCTCCAATTCGAGGCAACGCCGCCGCTCACCCGGTTTCAACCCCTGAGGGTCGGCGGTGCGCTCCAGTGCCTGTTCGCATACCTCCAGTTCGCAGGTATAGCTGAATTCCCAGGGCTCCGGACCCTCCAGGGTAAAGGTGTACCCGTAAAAAAAACCCAGGTGTGGCGCAAAGTGCTCCTTGATGGCGTCTGGGGTCCAGCGCAACAGGTGTATGCCTTCCTGGTGGCCGGGTCTGGCAATGGGGTAAGGCAGGAACAACCTCAGCCGTCTGCCGATCAGCAGGTCATGGGGAAAGACACGGTAGGTATAGGTTGCCCAGTACTGCCGCTGCCTTGCGCGGGTGCGCAGGCGCCCTTCGTTCAGGACAAAGGCGCGCTGCCTCTTCTGCTCCAGGGCCCGGTAGTCGGCGCCGAAGAAACGGGGCTGACGGTCGTACAACCAGTTCCAGGAATCCATCCGGTCAAAAAAAAGGCCCTTGCCCCGGACGCGGTGAGGCATCCCGCACCTCACCCCTACCCGCAGCAAGGAGCGCAGTTCCTCTGCCTGCAGGGCATCCGGGGTAGAAGCCTCCAGGCTGCGCACGAACTCCTCTTCGTCCAGCAAGAAGGGGTCCTCGGCGCGATAGGAACGAGGGCCGGCGCTGAAGTGGCTGTCGATCAGATCCACCGCCCGCTCCCCTCCGGCCCAGGCCTCCAGGTGCCGGACAAAAGGAGCACAGCGCTCCTTGTAGGACGGGTCGGCCAGCACCTGCGCCACGGCATTTGAGATGGCAGGGGCAGTGAACTCCCGGCGATCCAGCTTGAGCCCCAGGCCCAGCGCCGCGAGCCGCCGCAGGTGGTATTCCTGGTCCAGATGCTCGGGAGCGCCGATCACCGGCACGCCACAGGCGAGGGCCTGGTAAATGGCGCCGATCCCCACAATACCTACCAGGACCTGAGCCCGCCTCAGCACCCATTCCCCGGGGATAAAGTCCACGACCCTGATATTGGGGGCGCGCACCTCGCCCTGCCAGCGGCCGGCAGTGGTGACCAGCAGCCGATAGGGCTCACGGCTGAATGCCGTGAGGAGTTCTTCCATATAGGTGGGAGCCCGGCCGCTGCTGCCACAGCTCAGGTACACCAGCGGCAGCGAGAGATCCCACCCGCTGTCGAGGATATCCACCTGTGCGGGCTCTGCCGGCCTGTCCAGCAAAGGACCTACGTAATGGTACCCTGAAGCCCCCTTTCCAGGCGGGTGGAATTGGGGGATATCCGCCATGAACTGGAAACTGCGCTGGGTTCTGACCTGGGCGGCGTGCCGCGCCAAATACTCGGCAAAAGGGCCGCTCTCCGTGGAAAACCTACCCGGCAGATGGATCGGCATGGGATAGCCAGGCTGGTTGTACGCCTGGGTCAGGCGGACCTCATCCACCCCCTCCAGGCGCGCGCTGAGGGAGAGGGTGGGCTTCATATCGCAGAGCACCAGATCCGGCTGCACCTGTCTGATCAGGGTCCGCTCTGAACTGACGCAGCGGTCTATCCATTCCATATCATAGTACCCGTACTGCCCCAGAGCTACCTGCTGGTCCATTCTTTCCTGCGGTAGCGTCTCCACATCGCGGACGGCGAAACTCTCTTGCCGGATACGTTCCATATGAGGACCGCGGCCGGCGCATACTACCTGGTACCCGCGCCCGCGCAAAGCCCGGGCAATCACTAGAGGCCGAATCGTGTGCGCCAGGCTGTAGCCGTGGCACACCACCAGGACCGTCCGCTCCCGGCGCGACCGATCCTGGGCGATCCGGGAGCAGTACCGGCCCCACTTCAGCAGTTGGTTGCCGATGAGTACCTGCAGGTGGGTTGCCATTTGCATCCATTACTATTGAACCACTTATTCAGGTACAGGGCGTGGCCAATCATCTCCATCCTTGTGCCCTATCTGCACATAGCTCACCTGCACCTCTGTCCCATGCCCAAGGGTATAGGCAGGCGAATGCCCATTTTCAGATTCCATCGGCTGTGCCACTGCCTCCCCGGACCTGCCCAGCAGAAATACCGAGACTACTGCCAGGGATCTGGCCATCCAGCCCGCTGCCCAGCGCACGAGGTTATTGCTCAGGAACTTCACAGATTGGCTCATGACTCCCTCCTGGGGGTTGATGAAATGAAAAGCCGCTTGTTCTCAAGCGGACCTCACAAACCACTACAAATACTATGCCAAAAAAAACCACCTGGGTCTCAATGGACTCAGGTGGTTGTAAAGACTATATTTATCTCTGATTCTAGGTCTGTCCAGGAATTTCTGAGTTTTCTCCTAACCTACGATATATCGTAATCCATATACCCTATTCTGGGCAAAAATATCCTAACTATAAGGGAGATAAATATATCCATTCGTTACGATATTTCGCAATTAAATTTGAAATTACGAAATATCGTAACGTCGAAAAATCAGCAGTCCTCTCCTTGTGCTCCTCCCTTCTTTCTCCTCTTGATCCCCAATTTTTCCAGCCGGCTGCGCAGGGTGGTGGGTTTCATCTGGAGCAGAGAAGCTGCCCCGCGTTGACCGTGGATCACTCCCTCAGTGTATTCCAGCACCCGGAGCAAGTACTGCCGCTCGTATTCCTCCAGGGGCAGGATGGTGAAGTCCTTCTCTCCTCTCCTGCCGCCTTCCTCTCTACCGGACATAGCCGGCCCCATGGCGAGGTATTCGGGCAAGATCGCCGAGTTGCCGGCCAGATTGGCCAGGATCACCGCCCGCTGCAGGGTGTGCTCCAACTCCCGGACGTTGCCCGGCCAGTCATAGGCCAGCAGGAACTTCATGCTCTCCTCGCTGATCAGCGGCGGGTTCTTCTGGTTCAAATGCGCGGCAAAACGGCTGACAAAGGTGCGCGAGAGCTGGGGGATATCCTCCTTGCGCTCCCTGAGCGGGGGCAGGCGCACCGGAAATACATTGAGCCGATAGTACAAATCCTCGCGAAAGATCTCTGCGCGCCTGGCCCGCTCCAGATCCCGGTTGGTCGCGGCGATCACCCGCGCATCTACCGGTATGGTCTGCGTGCCGCCCACCCGCTCGATGGAATGCTCCTGCAGGACGCGCAGGAGCCGCGTCTGGGCCTCCAGGGGCAGATCGCCGATCTCGTCGAGAAAGATCGTCCCGCCGTTGGCCAGCTCGAATTTCCCCATCTTCCGCGAGATGGCTCCGGTGAATGAACCTTTTTCATGCCCGAAGAGTTCGCTGTCCACCAATCCCTCCTGCAGCGCCCCGCAATTCACATGGATGAAAGGCCCTTCGCGCCGCCGGCTGAAGCTGTGCAACACCTGGGCTGCCAACCCTTTACCAGTCCCCGTCTCGCCCAGGATCAGCACCGTCAGCTCGGTCGCCGCCACTTCCTGGAGCTGCCTCTTGATCTCCCGCAGGGCATTGCTCTCCCCGATAAAACTCCCCCGTGCAGATTCCGCGCGCAGCGCCTCGTTCAGGGCCTCGATGTGAGGGTCTTCGGTCACCACCACCCTGACCTCTGCCACCGGGGAGTAGTTGAGGTCGCGATCCACTGCCTGCACTCCAAACAGGTACTCTCCCGGCTTGAGTTGGGGGTACTCCGCCTGCCTTTCCCTGGTCTGCTGCCAGTTGGCGTCGTAAGCGTGGAGTTTATACCGATAGACCAGGTAGGTGGAGTGCTCCAGGGGGCTGATTCCCCTGAAGTGGAAACTGGCCCTGTTGATCGTGAGCGGAAACTGGACCTCAACAGGTGCTTCGTAGGTTTTGTCTGCCACCACCCTGGTGAGCTGCACCGTGGGCAGCACCCGCCGCGGCGCGTACTGCACCAACCCCCCCTGGGTGGCAAACCACAGCCGGCCACTCGGGTCCTGGCGGATGGCGTGGATCACATTGCAGGCCGGCTCCCCCGGGAGTTGGATCACCTGGAATACCTGGCCATCATAGCAGCAAATACCCCCTCCCTCGGTGCCGATCCAGAGGATGCCCTCGCGGTCCTCTGACAAGGCAGTGACCAATTCGCAGGGCAGTCCGTCCTTTTGGGTAAAAGCGGTAAACCCTTCCCCATCGTACCGGACCAGCCCTTCGTTGGTCCCTATCCACATCAGGCCGGCCCGGTCCCGGTGCATGGACAGCACAGCGCTTCCCGAAATCCCCTCCACCCTCTCGAAAACAGTGCCATTGTACCGGCACAACCCATCCCACATGGCCGGCGCCGAGGAACCTATCCAGACATTCCCCTGCAGATCCACCCCCAGCGCCCCCACCCATGCGGGGAACTGCCCGGCCTCTGCTTCTTCTGGAGAGAAGTAAGTCACCTTGCCGTCTTCATAATACCCGAACCCTTTGCCGTACCGACAGCCGAACCAGATCCTGCCTTTCAGATCTTCTATTATGGTGCTGATTCTGTAGCCACCTATGAGAGAACTCTTGAGGTATTGTGCCAGGTCGCCGTTTTTGTAGGCGTACAGACGGCCATTCCTGGTGCCGATCCAAAAACGCTGCCGGCTATCGATCAGCAGTGACGCGACTATATCATTTCTATCAATGCCTTCTAGCGGCAGAAACTGGTTTCCAGAGCGCCTGGCAAGCCCCTGCTCAGTGCCGACCCAGAGAATGCCATCCGCACTGACCTCGAGGCAATTTACCACATCCCCTGGCAATCCCTGTTCTCTTCGGTATATCTTTCCCCGCGTAGTATCATAACAGTACAGCCCCATTCCATAGGTGCCTATCCACAACCGCCCGGCCCGGTCTATGCAGAGCCCTCTGAGAATGGCATTCAAGCGGAAGACCAATTCGAACCGGCCCTCGCCATAGCGATAAAGCCTGCCGTCATGGGTAGTCACCCAGCGCACACCTGAAGGGTCTTCGGCCAGGGCTACAGGCCCATAGTCCCCTATTTCCTCCAGTACTTGGACAAATTGTCCCTTGTGGTAGGACCAGATGCCCTCGCTGCTGGCAATCCACAGCCCTCCAGCTACTATGGGCAGCAGATCAGCAATAGGATAAAGCCCCTCCGGAACTCCCGTTGCTCTCTCGAAACGGGCCTCTCCAAGGTGTCTGTACAGTTCACCCCCTCCCAACCACAATACGCCCTCTCCATCCACCACCACCTGGTGAATACTCTGCCCCTGGGGAATCGGGGTATCTGTGAGTTCCAACAGCCTGAGTTCGGCGCCGTCCCAGCAGCATGCCCTGGGCGGGTATCCGGGACGGCGTTCCAGCCCGAACCACAGCCGTCCCTGAGGGTCCGCGCAGCTGCCCCACAGAAAGCTGCAGGGTATCCCCAGATCGAACTGCTCAAAGGTATGCCCATCGTACCGACTCAAGCCCTGGTTGGTGCCGAACCACAGCCCTCCCTGCCTATCCTCGACTATGCTGAATACCCCATCCCCGGACAGGCCGTCGCGCCTGTTGAAACCCTGAAATTCATCGCCAGCGTACCGGACCACCCCGCGATCGTGCGTGCCGACCCACAAAAAACCCCGGCTGTCCTCGAATATGCACTCCACCTTCATGTCGGGCAGGCCATCCCGCATGGTGAAATGCTCCCAGATGCCCAACCCCTGGGCCGCCTCAAGCGATTCGGCCATCGATCACCCTTTGTACAAGGTCCGGTACCTTTTGGGCGGCAGGCCCTCCTGCTGGTGGAAGGCTTCGCTCAACCTGCCAGGGCTGTTGAACCCGCACTGCGCGGCAATAACATGTAGCGGCAGAGAAGTAGTTTCGATCAAGCGCTTGGCCACCTGTACGCGGTAGTAGCGCAGGCGCTGGCGGAACGAGATCCCCAGATGCAGGCTCAGGAGCCTGGAGACATAACGCGGCGAAATTCTGAAGTGCTCGCACAGTTGACCTAGGCGCAGCGCCCGGCGCGAGCAGTGTTCCCGGATGAACAGGTCCAGGCGGTTGGCCAGGTAATGGGGCGAGCCGCAGCGCCGCTCGAGCAATCTGGAGATGAGATAGCTCAGGTGGTTGACCTCTACGGGCTTTTTGAGGAATTCCTGAGCGCCTGCTTTGAGCGCCTGCACGGCTTCTTCCATGGCAGCGCTGGCCGAGACCATCACCACCTCTACCTGGATACCCCGTTCGCGCACGGCGCGCAGCACGTCCAGGCCCCTGCCCCCTGCCCCCCCGCAGTCCAGGATAGCCACATCGAAATACTCGACACAGAGCCTGGCAAACGCGCAGCCACCTTCGGGGACTATCTCCACCTCCCACGCCCGGTTTCGCAAGTCATCCCGGAGAGCTGAGGCAAAACAGTGGTCGCTGTCGGCGATGAGGATCCGTCCCATGGTATTCCCCTTTCTCTGGCGTCCTTTTCATAATTGATCCTTTCAGGTCTCCGCACGAGACCTACAAAGAACATGCCAGAGCCAGATGAGGTACTCTGCGACCAGTCCCCTCTGACCTAACCCTCTGTCCCACAGGGTATTCAGACCATCAACAGCAAGAATCCCCTTTTTGATCAAAACCACGAAATATCGTGTAAAATTGCCCTGTAAGTGCAGGAAAACCCTATAAGGCGAATATAAATAATAAGATCAAAGCACACCACGAAATGGCGTGATTCCGGGCAACAATCACGATATTTCGTGCTCTCTTGTACCTGCTACTTCCTGGGCTTCCTGACACCTAGTTTTTGCATGCGGCTGCGCAGGGTATTGGGGTGTAACCCCAGCAGCGCCGCAGCGCCGCGACTGCCGTAGATCATCCCCCCGGTATGCTCCAGCACCTTGCGCAAGTAGCGGCGTTCGTACTCTTCCAAGGGCAGGATCGCCAATTCCTCTGGAATAGTTTCGACTTCAAACGCGGGTTCGAGGGCGATATGCCGGGGGCGGATGAATCCATCCTTGGCCAGGATGACGGCGCGTTGCAAGGTGTGTTCGAGTTCGCGTATATTGCCTGGCCAGTCATAGGCCCGCAGGACCTCCACCGCCTCTTCGCTCAAGCGCGGCGTAGGCCGGTCCAGGTGTGCAGCAAAGCGCCGGGTGAAATAGGCGGCCAATTCCTGGAGGTCTTCCTTGCGCTCGCGCAGGGGGGGTACGAGAATGGAGAAATCATTCAAGCGATAGTACAGGTCCGCGCGGAATTGCCCCTCGCCCACCGCCTTTTTCAGGTCGCGATTCGTGGCGGCGATGATCCGCACATCGATGGGGATGAGCTGCCTGCCGCCCACTCGCTCTATGAACCTGTCTTGCAGCACGTGCAGCAATCGGACCTGTGATTCCAGCGGCAGATCGCCGATTTCGTCGAGAAAGATACTCCCGCCTTCAGCTAGTTCAAATTTGCCTATCTTGCGGGCACTGGCGCCAGTGAAGGCCCCCCGTTCGTGCCCGAAGAGTTCGCTGTCAACCAGCCCCCCCTGCAGGGTGCCACAGTTGACAAAGATGAAAGGGCCTCCCTTGCTCCGGCTCAATTCGTGCACTGCGCGAGCCACCAAGCCCTTGCCGGTACCGGTCTCTCCCAATATCAGCACGCTTAGGCTGGACGAGGCCACATCCTGGATCTGAGCCCGCACCTTGTCCAGCGCCCGGCTGTGACCGACGAATTCCCCCTGGCCCGAACCCTTCCACAGGACCTCGTTGAGGGCCTCGATGCGCGGATCTGCCCTGACCTCCAGCCGTACTTGGGCAGTTGTCGAATAATTGAGATCCCGGTCCACGACCTGCACCGCAAAAGTGTACTCGCCGGCTTTGAGCTGGGGGTATTCCACCCAGCGCTCGCGGGCCTGCCGCCAGTCTGGATCATGTCCCTCCAGCCGGTATCGATATACCAGCGAAGTCCTCGGATATACAGGGCTCTTGCCGTGGAAACGGATGCGGATGCTGGCGGCGGAACTGGGAACCTGGAGTTCTACAGGAAAGGCATAGCGCTGGTCTGCAGTGACCTCTTCCACCGCCACCTCTGGCTTGAGTTCATTGGGAGTGTACTCTACCAGCCCCCCTTCGGTCGCCAGCCAGATGCGCCCGGCGCGGTCCTGGTGGATGGCGTGTATTACATTGCGCCTCTGATCTCCCGGGATCTGGATCACCTGGCACACCTTTCCGTCGTACCGGCAAACCCCACCTCCTTCAGTGCCAAACCATAGAGTGCCATCTGTGGTCTGCAGGATGGCAGTGACGATCTCGCAAGGCAACCCATCCTCCCGGGTGAGCGCCTTGAATTCATGGCCGTCATAACACCTGACTCCGGCGTTGGTGCCTATCCACAGACGCCCATCCCGGTCTTCTCTCAGAGCCAGGATAGCGGCTTGCCCCACGCCCTCTACATGTTTGAAGGTAGCCCCATCGTAACAGCACAACCCCTCCCACTGGGCAGGAGCAGCGGAACCCAACCACACGCGCCCCTGCCTATCTACCTCAATGGCGCCTATCCAGACAGGGTATTCCGCATCCTTTTGGGATAGGAAGCATGCTGTTTCATTGTTCTCACAGTAACCGAAACCCATACCAAAACGTAAGCCAAACCAAATTCGTCTTTTAGAATCCTCTGCTAGGCTACTTATTCTAAATCTCTTTAGACTTGGAGATGTGGGGAATAAGCTAGCACCACCCTCTTTAAATACAAGCAACTGTCCATTACTAGTAGCCACCCAAAGCCGTTGACAGGTATCTTCTAAAATCTGGCTAATTTCTGTATCATCCTTTAAAAGAGAATCACTTCTATGACAAAAAGTGCTCCCATCCCATCCTGTTAATCCCCTTCGCGTCCCGATCCAAAGCTCTCCGCTTTCTTTTTCTTCAGCCAGGCAGAGTACCGCATCTGCTGGAAGACCGTGTTCCGCATGGAGGACCTTCATCCGCTTGAGGTCATAGCAATACAAGCCCATTCCATAGGTGCCTATCCATAATCTGCCAGTTCTATCGAGACACAGCCTACTTCTTATGGTAGTATTTAAACCACGAACCAAATGAAACGTCTCTCCATCATAGTAGAATAACTTTCCATCATATGTCTCTAACCACGCCCCTTCAGATGGATCAAGCAATACTGAAACAGGCCCCTGCGTTTTTGGTGTTTTAAATATTTCTTTGAACCCATTTCTATCGTAAACCCACAATTTGGTTTCTGTGGAGATCCATAAACCACAACCATCTCTACAAGACAATAACCCTTCAACAAGCTCCCCTAAAAAAGGCACCATTACATCAGTGAACCCTTCCCCACCTACATACCTATACAACCCCTCTCCTCCCAACCAGACCACCCCCTCCCCATCGCAGATGACCTGGTGTATACTCTGCCCCTGCTCTTCGGCCTGCTGGCTGAGTTCCAGGCGCTCCAGCTGCTGCCCATCCCAGCGGACTGCCATCGGCGGCCGGCCCGGCTGACGCTCCATCCCGAACCACAGCCTGCCCTCCAAGTCCATGCAACTGCCCCACAGAAAACTGCAGGGTTCTTCCAGGCCCAGGCTTTTGAATCCCCCGCCATCGCACACCGTCAAACCGCGGTTGGTCGCCAACCACAGTTTTCCCTGCCTGTCTTCCAGAATGCTGAACACTCCTTCCCCTGAAAGCCCCTCGCGGCAGGAGAAGGAATTGAATTCCCCTCCCTCGTAGCAGACCACCCCCTGGTCGTGGGTCCCTATCCACAACCTGCCGTTGCGATCCTCGAAGACGCACTCGATCTTCATGTCCGGCAGCCCGTCCTGCACCGTAAAGTGCTCCCAAACACCGGTGGTGTGATAGGCCTTGGGCATACGCTCTTCCTCTCTGTTGGGAATCACATAAAAGGGGTCTGCCCATGATGCCCAGGCCGACCCCTTTGTCCCCCCCACGCTCAGGTGAGTATCACCTGAGCCTGATCTCTCTTCCCTTCTCTGCCGATTCGTAGATCCCGTCCAGCATCTTCTGCACCATCAACCCGTGCTCGGCCGGCGCCCCGGTGGGTTTGCCGTGGAGCACGTGCTCGACAAAGTTGCGCATCTTGATGGCAAAACAATCCGCGGCGCTGTCGCGGGGGAGCCACCCGGGGCTGACATTGACCATGTGGCCTAAGTCGTCGCAGAAGAGGGCCGGCGGATCCCAGGTCGCCCCTCCCTTCTCCCCCATGATCTGGAAGGTCCACACGTCCTTCTCTAGATGGGCGGCAAAACTGGCTTCGAGGTGGAGCACCGCGCCGTTCTCAAAGCGGATCTGGCCCACCGCCAGATCCTCGACCGTGTAGGTTTTGTAGTCCCAATTGGGCCATTGGGAGACCACGCTGGACCTCTTGTCGCCCAGATAGGTGAAGATACCGCCGCTGGCCGCCACCGGCCTGGGTGTGCCCATGGCGTAATGAGTCGCTTCCAGGACATGCACGCCGATGTCGATGAGCGGACCCCCGCCCTGCAGGTCCTTGCGCCCGAACACCCCCCAGTTGGGGATGCCGCGCCGCCGCAGGGCCTGGACCCGGGCGTAGACCACCTCGCCCAACTGGCCGGCCTCCACCGCTTTTTTGATGAACTGGGTCTTGGGCTCAAAGCGGTGCTGGAAGCCGATGACCAGTTTCCGCCGGTGCTTCCTGGCAGCGCCGATCATGGCCTGCGCTTCGCGGGCGTTCATCGCCATCGGCTTTTCGACCAGCACGTGGGCGCCGGCTGACAGCGCGGCAACGGTGGCCGGCGCGTGCAATCCGTTGGGAGTGCAAACACTCACCGCATCGGGACGGATCTTTTCCAGCATCTCGCGGTAGTCGGTGAAACAGTCGGCGATCTTGTATTCCTCAGCCCGCTGGGCCATACTGGCCTCGGAGATATCAGCCAGGGCCACCAGTTCCACGTCCTCCATCTTGGCGTAGTACCGCATGTGGGTCCCGGCGATGCCCCCCGCGCCGATGAGGGCGACCCGCAGTCTTTTGGGACGCGGTGCTGCAGCTTTCTTTGCCATTATCTGCTCTGCCTTTCAGGGAATTTGGCCTAGTCCTGGCTGGCCTGGAACTCGTCGATCAGGGCGCGGATGCGCGTGTCGACCCCGCGCCCCGGGTGGATGATCAGCCGGTACCTGAACACCACCTGCTCGCCACCGGGGATGGTCATGGATTCGTCGATGTCCTTGTCCCCTTTGAAGTCGTGCACTCCGAAGGGATTGGCGGTGAACAGCCCGTAACCGCGCACGTGCCAGTAGGTGGGGTGGCGCGGATTATTCCAGTGGTCGACCACCGTGTGGCCCCACTGAGCCCCGCCCGGGGTGGGACCGGAATAGTCCACCCAGGCGGCCTTTTTCCCCCAGGTGACCTCCTCGCCCTGGCCGCTGTCGTAGACCTGGCCCTCCGAGTTCTCGATGCGCCCCTTGTCCTTGGCGTCCATGGAAGTGGGCACCCGCACCGTGAAGAGCCCGCCTTCCTTGGTATCGCCGAAGGTCACGTCCCCGTACCTGGCCCGCATTTCGCTGCGGTGATCCATTATCCGCAGCTCGCCCTCGGCGCGGATCCAGATGCTGCGGCGTTCCTCGAGCAGGCGCTGGCCCTCGGGGCCGAACCAGTCCACCATACCGTCGATGGTGACCACTTCCCCCACCTTCCCCACTACCGGCTCGCCGCGCTGCAGCATGGCTCCGTGCCCCACCTCTTCGGACCACAGGTTGTGGCCGTTCACCAGGCCGTGGGCCACGTAGATGCTGCGGTGATGGTAGTGGTCGTGGTTCTCACCCTCGATCTTGTCCACCGGATAGCCGCGGGTCAGGCGCTGGCCCTCTGGAGTGAGCACCGGGTAGAAATAGGGCCGGCACACGCAGTGGCCGTAGCGGTACTCGGTGAAGAGTTTGTTGCCGATATGGATCACTGCCCTGCTGTTTTCTGGTTCCAGACGGATGTCGATCATGGTCATTTTCCTCCTCTGCAGTTGACCCTCTCCCTCCTGAGCGCTTATGATAGTTTATTCCCCCTCTCGTGGCAACCGGCTGGATACCCCATCATGCGCACCGTCTTTATAGGCGACCTCCACGGCTGTGCCGCCGAACTTGCCGAACTGTTGGCAGCCCTGGACTGCCGCCCCGGACGCGATCACCTCCTGCTCACCGGCGACGCCTTCAACCGGGGCCCAGACCCGCTCCAGGTGTGGGAGCACATCCAGGAACATCACGCCGCCATGGTGATGGGCAACCACGAAGCCCGGCTGCTCAGGCAACTGCAGGCCCTGCGCACCGGCCAGCCTCCCAAGGTAAAACATCCCGACCAGCAGTACACCCTGGACCAGCTGGCGCCGGTGGCCGGGGAGGTGTGCGGCTGGCTCGAGGACCTGCCGCTCTTCATCGAGACCGTGGATTTCGTGCTGGTGCACGCCGGCATCAACCCGGAACGCGGTCTGGCCGGCACCACCAGGGATGAATTCCTGGCCATCCGCACCTGGCCTCCTGAAGAGGGGATCGCCGGCCCGCGCTGGCACGACTACTATCAACCGGGGGACAAACTGCTGGTCTTTGGGCACGATGCGCCTGGCGGGCTAGTGGTCAAGCGCCGGCCAGACCGCCGGCCCTACCTGCTGGGCCTGGACACGGGCTGTATCTACGGCGGGCAGTTGAGCGCCTACGTCCTCGAGGAGGATCGCCTGGTCCAGGTGCAGAGCCGGCAGGATGGGGCGCTCTGGCTGGCAGACAACGGGGCCTAGCCGGCAGCCCGCACCAACTGCCCGAAGAGCCGCTCCCACACCGTGCCGGGCAGCCGTTCGGGGTGGAACTGCACCCCGACTAGACGGCCGTCCTCGCTTTCCAACCCCTCGATCAACCCCTCCGGACTCCTGGCACTGGCCCTCAGTCCCGCCCCCAGCCGCTCGACGGCCTGCAGGTGAAAGCTGTTGACCTGGGTACCGCCCCCGCCGGCCAGGGCGGCCAGGTGGGTGCCGGCCACCAGATGGAGCGGGTGCCGCACCTCCTGGTTGTTGTTGCGCGCGGGAGAATGGGGCCCGGTGCCCAACTGGGCCTGCACGTCGGCATAGATGGTGCCGCCGCGGCAGGCGTTGATGAACTGCATCCCGTAGCAGATCCCCAGCACCGGCCGGCCCCGGGACTGGACCGCCTCGAACGCCCAGGCATCAGCCTGGGCCCGGCGCGGCGATACCGGCGGCAGGTCCGCAGGCAGTTGGCCGATCAATCCCTGGATGATGCCCGGTCCACCGGTGATCACCAGCCCCGCCAGTTGTGCCAGCAAGGGCTCCAGGGCCTGCCGCTGGCTGACCATGGGCAGCAGCACCGGGCAACCGCCGGCCCGCTCCACGGCCTCCACGTAGAGCCAATCCACCGCCTGCCTGGCCTCGGGACCTTCGCTGAGGCTGGTGGTGATACCGATGAGCGGACGGCTCATCGCTCCCCGCTCACACCCCGGCCTTTAGCCGCGCAAAGGTGACCCGGTCGTCCAGCACCATCAGGGCGAAGAAGGTGGTCAGCTCGGTGCGGGAGGGGTCCAGCTTGGCCACCTCCCCCCGCAGGTACGCCCATCCCCGTTCGGCAGTGGGCCCGTAGTTGCGCATCCGCTCATTGAACGCGGCGATTTCTGCCTGCGGCTTCTGCAGGCGCGGCCCCAGCCACTGCACCACCGCCTCGTCGGTTGGATGCTTTTCGAGGGCTGCGGCGAACTCCTCCTGGCTCAGCCCCAGGAACTCCAGGAGCGCCCGGTCGATGCCCGAGTCCGCGCCGTACCAGTACCCCCCCTGGGTGCCCTTGCTGGTGGCCCGGCATTTGTCGATCATCCGCCCCAGGCTGACCAGTCCGCCCACGCTCTCGTCGTACGGGTTGCGCGGGGCGTGGCGGGTCAGGTCCACCAGGCCGAAGCTGCGCTCGTCGTCGTAATCCAGCAATTCCGAAAAGGTGGTGATGTCCGTGCGCTCCGGGCACACGGCGTTGCGCCGCTGCAGGAAGCGCTCGCGCAGTTCCGGGGTGTGCAGGCCGCGGACCGAGCGCTGGGCGTTGAAGGTGGAGATCTGCGCCTGGGTGCAGTTGGTGTGGGCCCTGACCCATTCCCCCAGCTCCAGGTCATTGGGGTTCTGGTAGGCCGCCTCGGCAAGGTCGGCAGGGCTGATCCCCAGGACTTCGAGGATGCTCTTATCCAGGCCCGAATCCTCGCCGTATTTGTACTCGCCCAGCTTGCCGCATTTGGAGGCCCGGGCCTTGTCGCCCATCCGCGCCACCGCCACCATCCCGGCTGCGCTGCGCACATAGGGGCTGCGCGGGGGGCGGGCGGTCAGGTCGGTGTCGCGGAAGAGGCCCCAGTCGTCCAACTCGATGGACTGGAACACGGTCTTGACGTCCGTGCGGCCGGGCGCGTACTTGGCCAGCCTTTCCACCACCAGCTGCCGGTGGTGCTCGTCCTGGGGCAGGCGCTCCAGGTGCTCCTTGTTGAAGGCGGCGATCTGCGCAGCGGACTTGCCGGCCCGTTCCAAGGTCAGGGCGCTCAGCGCCGCATCGTCGAGATGGGAGGCAGCCTCGGCGTACTCCTCGGCCTTCATACCGATGAACTCGAGCACCTCCTTGTCCAGGCCCGAAGTCTCGCCGTACAGGTACGCGCCCAGGGTTTCGTCATTGGCCGCCCGGGCCTTATCGGTCATGCGGGCCAGAGCGGCGATGCCGCCCATGATGGTATTGGAGGGCCGGCGCGGGGGTTGTATCCTGAGGTCCATAGGTGAAGCTCCTTTCGCGCTTGGAGAGGGGAACGTGACAGGCTGATTCACAAGATAGGCCCTGCCTCCGGCGGCGACAAGGCAGGGCAGTTGACAGCCGCGGAGACGCTGCGTACCATCTGCCCATTCCCCAAAGGAGCTGGCCCATGACTGCCCCTGCGAGCCCTCTCCGCGCCGAGGACCGGAGTTTTTTCGAGCGCGAGCTGGCCTCCTTCATCCCCGACCGCGTCTTCGACGCCCATACCCACCTGTGGCAGGCAACCCACGTGTCCTGGAAGGTGGAGGGGTGCACCGGGGATGTGGGCTACCCCGAGTACACCCGCCTGGTCGACGGCCTGCACCCCGGCCGCCGGGTGGCTGCCCTCTTCATCCCCTTTGCCAACCAGCCCCACCTGCTCCCCGCGGCCAACGCCTGGGTGGCCCAAAACTGCCGGTCCGATTGCCGGGGTCTCTTCTTCGTCAAACCGGACGACGATCCCGAATGGGTGCGCCAGGAGGTGCGCCGACTGGGCCTGCACGGCCTGAAGTGCTACCACACCATGGCCCCGGTGCAACCCACCTGGGAAGCGGAGATCCCGGCGTACCTGCCCGAGCCCCTGGTGGCCATGGCCCACCAGGAGGGCTGGGCCATCACCCTGCACATGGTCAAGGCCCAGAGCACCGCCGACCCTGGCAACATCCACTGGATCCGCCATTACTGCCAGCGCTACCCGGGCATGAAGCTCATCCTGGCCCACTCGGCCCGGGCCTTCCAGCCGGCCCACGGCCTGGCCGGGTTGCCCCAACTGCAGGGCCTGGGAAATCTCTACTGCGACACCAGCGCCAATTGCGAGCCTATGGCCCATCAAGCCATCATCCGCTACCTGGGCCACCAGCGCCTGCTCTACGGCAGCGACCTGCCCGTCTCCCACATGCGGGGCCGCTCGCTGGGGGCGGCTGACTCCTTCCTCTGGCTCTATGAGGACACCCCGGTCTGGGGCGAAAAACACCTGGCCATCAAACCCGTGCTGGTCGGCCTGGAACACCTGCGCTCGCTCAAGTGGGCCTGCTGGTCCGAGCGCCTGAGCGACAGCCAGGTGGAGGACATCTTCTGGAACAACGCCGCAACTTTGTTCGGCGTCAGCTAGAACGCTACAGCCGGTAGGCCTTTTGCGCCGTGCCGCCCAGAATGGCATCGCGGTCGGCCTGCGAATAACTGGCGATGGCCGCATTGGTCTCGGCCCAAACCTTGGCATAATCGCCGGCCAGCACACACACCGGCCAGTCGCTGCCGAACATCAGCCGCCCGGCCCCGAACAGCTCCAGGGCGATGTCGATGCAGGGCTTGAGGTCAGCGGCCGACCAGTGGTCCCAATCAGCGGCGGTATTGAGCCCCGAGACCTTGGCGTGGACCTGGGGGTACGCAGCCGCGGCCTTCATCATCTCAGCCCAGCCCCCCAGTTGCCCCTCCTTGATCGGCGGCTTGGCCAGATGGTCGATGATCAACGTGAGCCCCGGCACCTTCTCGGCCAGGGTGGGCACGTGCCCCAGGTGTTTGGGATAGATGGCCACCACCTCGTAGGGCACCCCAAAGGCGGCCAGCACCTTGAGGCCCTCGATGACCCGCTCCTGCACCACCCAATCCGGGTCGGGCTCGTCGTGGATGAGGTGGCGCACCCCGCGGAACTTGGGATGGCGGGTGTAGCGCTCCAGTGCCCGCTGCGCCGCCTCCGGGTCCAGCAGCGGCACCCAGCCCACCACCGCGCCGATCCACTCATAGGCATCGGCCTGGGTGAGCATGGCCACCGTGTCCTCGGCCGAGTTGGCCGACTGCACCAGCACCGTCCGGCCGATGCCGGCCGCCCGCAGTTGCGGCTCCAGCTCGGGCGGCTCATAGGTGCGGTACAGGGGCCCGAACTCGGGCTTGAGCCAGGAATATTCGACCTTGGCCAGATTCCAGAAATGCTGGTGGGTGTCGATCTTTGGCGCCATCTTTTCCTCCTGTCGAAGGGGAGCAGGGTATGAAAAAAGTGCTGGTCCTGGGAGCCTGCGGCAACATCGGCCCGTACCTCACCCCGGGCCTGGAGCCCTATTACGAGTTGATCCTGGCCGATATCAGACCGCACCCTGCCGGCCTGCCAGTGCAGCGGGTGGATATGAGCGACTACCAGAGCGTCTCCCAGGCCATGCGCGGCATGGACGCGGTGATCAACCTGACGGTGCTGCGCGACGACCCGGTGCTCAGCTTTGCGGTCAACACCCGGGGCATGTACCACCTGATGCGCGCCGCCGTCGAGCACGGCATCAGGAAGATCATCCACACCGGTCCCCAGTCGGCCCGCTACTGGTTCGACCACGACTTCGATATCGACGACATCCCCGAGATGCCCGGCACCGGTTACTACATGACCACCAAGTACCTGAGCCTGGAGATCGCCCGGACCTGGTCGCGCGCCCACAACATCCAGACCATCTGCTTCCTCTTCAACGGCCTGGGCCCCAGCCCCACTGCCCCGGTCAAGGGTGAGGACTTTCCCCCCTTCACGGTAGTCTGGGAAGACCTCCAGCAAGCCTGTCGCCTGGCCCTGGAGGTCGAATCCGTGCCCGACAATTTCCAGTACTTCAACCTGCACAGCTACCTCGGTCAGGGCAAGTACCTCCTCGACAAGGCCCGCCGGCTCCTGGGCTACCAACCCTTGGTCCCCTGGGCCGACTACTACAGACGCGTGCCCTAAAATAGAACAGGACGGACGAGTACTCCATGAAGATGCTGATCCCCGCCATGAGCGAGGCCCACCTCCAGCGCCTGCATCACAGCGCCCCGGCCCTTGAGTTCCTCGTGGCCCGCGACCGCCAGGAGGCCCTGGCCCTGGCCCCCCAGGTCCACGCCTCCTTCAGCTTCTACCACCCCGAACTCCTCAGCGCCGCCCCGCAGCTCTGCTGGGTGCAGACCCGCAGCGCCGGCGTCGACGGCTGCCCCTTCGCCCAGCTCCGCGCCCGGAACATCACCCTGACCAATGCCCGCCACATCTACGGCATCCAACTGGCCGACCACACCCTGGCCCTGATCCTGGCCTTCAGCCGGCAGCTGCCCTTGCTCTTCCGGGCTCAGCAAAAAGAGCAATGGGTGAACCGCCACACCTTCCCCCCCGGCGAACTGGCCGGCCAGACCCTGCTGGTGGTGGGCCTGGGCGGCACCGGGCTCGAAACCGCCCGCCGAGCCGCCGGCTTCGGGATGCGGGTGCTGGCCACCCGCCGGCGCACCAGCGAGTCCAAACCCGCCTTTGTCGATGCCCTGCACCCGCCCGAAGACCTGCACCGTCTCCTGCCCGAGGCCGACTGGGTGGCGGTCTGCGTGCCCCTCACCCGTCACACCCGCGACCTCTTCGCCGACCGCGAGTTTGCGCTGATGAAGCGGAGCGCCCACATTGTCTGTGTCACCCGGGGTGGCATCATCAACACCGCCGCGCTCCTGCGGGCTCTGGAGGCGGGCCTCATCGCTGGCGCCGGCCTCGATGTCACCGACCCCGAGCCCCTGCCGGCCGGCCACCCGCTGTGGTCCAGGCCCGAAGTGATCATCACCCCGCACGCCTCGGGCCACTCGCCCCACGCCGAATCTGGAGATGGAGTACTGAATATGAGCGAGCCCCTGGTCTACCTCAACGACCGCTTTGTCCCCGCTTCCCAGGCCCATCTCAACATCTACGACTTAGGCATCGTGCTGGGGGCCACCCTCACCGAGATGACCCGCACCTTTGTCCACCGGCCCTTCCGGCTCGATGATCACATCGACCGGCTCTTCCGCTCCTGCAAGTACGCCAATCTGCAGCCGCCCCTTTCGCCGGACCAGATGCGCGCCAAGACCCACGAGCTGATCGAAGCCAACTGCGCGTTCATCGAGGCCGGGCAGGACCTGGGCATCATCCACTTCATCACCCCGGGTGAGAACCGGATCTACGCGGGCAGTGCCGCCGCCACTGTCCGCCTCACCCCCACCCTCTGCATGCACACCTTCCCGCTGCCCTTCAGCGCCTGGCGGCACCTCTTCACCGAGGGGGTTCACGTGGTCACCCCGGCCATC
>JACPJE010000135.1 GCA_016187725.1 Candidatus Latescibacterota bacterium | reverse complement strand
TATCTGAATGGGGTACTGGCGGGCCAGAACGGCTTCGAAGGCAGTTTCGCCGCCATCGGTACGGCTGAGCACAACTATCTGGGCAAATCCAACTGGAAGGAGAATGCCTATTTCCGCGGCCAGCTCGACGAGGTGCGGGTGTGGTCAATGGCCCGCACCCAGGAGCAGATTCGCGCCGGCATGGGCCAGGCCCTGACCGGCACTGAAGCTGGGTTGGTAGGTCTGTGGAACTTCGACGCAGGTGACGCCGGGGACGAGTCGCCGCAGGGACATGATGGCCAACTGATGGGCAATGCTCGCTGCGTGGCGGCGCCCTTTCCCGGTGCCGGCGCCTGGGTGCGGCCCGCAGTGGTACGGGGCAAGGCGCACAATCAGGTCGGCGAGTCCCTAGTGGACGCGGAGGTGCGCCTGAAGGTCGGTGACCGGAATTGGGTGGTGGAGAAGACGGCGGTGGACGGCAACTATAACCTGGCTGCTTTCGGCGCGGGGCGTTACACCCTGGAGGTCTTGCCCAAAAGCGCGCAAATCCAGCCGCGGGAGGGGGTGCTGCAGGAGGGGGAAGCCCTGCTTTTGGACCTACATCCTCCAATCCCGGGCAGGGTTGCCTGGTGGGCGGCAGAGGGGGACGCGCGCGATGGCGCCGGCTCCCATCACGGCACCCTGGTGGGGGGGGCGGGCTTTGCCCCGGGCCTGGTGGGCCAGGCCTTCAGCCTGGACGGCGTGGACGATTGTATACGCGTGGACAATGCCCCTGACCTCAACCCACAGGGCAGTTTTTCCCTGGTCGCCTGGGTTTTCCCCACCTCAGCCAAGGAGGCCAACCTCATCTCCAAGTGGGGGGATGTCGACAACTGGCACAACCAGCGGACCTATACGGTGTTCGTGGAATCTGGGTTCAAGGTGTTTTTCGGTATCTCGGACGACGCGCATCAGCAGGACGGAGGTTTCCACCGCTTTATTTCTCCGCCCAATGCGATTGGGCTCAATACCTGGAGCCAGATCGCCGCGGTCTACGATCAGGCCGTTGGCGAGCGGCGGCTCTACGTGAACGGAGTGTTGATAGCTAGACATGTAGATCCTTCCATCACCCTCACCGCCGGCAGCGCCTATCTGGTGATTGGCGCCACCTGGAAGCGCGAAGGGGCTTTTACACCTTTCGCCGGGCTCATCGATGAGGTTTCCCTCCACGACCGGGCCCTCGGCGAAGCCGAGATCCAGCGCCTGTACAGTGCCCATGCCCAGGCGTTGTGGCCAGGAGAGGGGAACGCCAACGATGCGACCCGGGGCGGCAACGACGGTTCCCTGGTGCAGGGGGTGTCCTTTGCCCCGGGGGTGATGGGTCAGGCCTTTGCCTTTGACGGCCAGGGAGGGTACGTCGAATTCAATCCCCGCATCGGCAACTACGGCACCGCGGACTTCACCCTCGAGCTGTGGCTGCGGCACGACCAGCTACCCGGGAGCCTGGAACCCCTCCTGGTCAAGCACCTCGATGAGAACAACGCCCTGGCCCTGTACCTGGACGAGGGCGGCCAGGTGCAGGTGTGGTGCAACAGCCAGAACAACATCAACCGCTTCGGCAGCATCGGTGCCCTGTCGCCCCGGACCTGGCACCAGCTAACCCTGGTCCGCAAAGGCAGGGAAGTCAGGATCTATCTGGATGGCCAACTGGACACGGCACACCAGACCCCTGGGGTGGTCGATCTGGACATCATCGCCCCGCTGATCCTGGGGGGCGCGCCAACCCAGGAGCGCTATTTTTCCGGATTGATCGACGAAGTGGCAGTGCATAACCATGCCCTGTCGCCCGAGGAGATCGCGCATACCTACCAGAGCACCTCGAGTGCCTATCGCCGGCGCACCTGGAGCGCCTGGCTGCAAAAGGGCGGCATCGGCCTGGCAGTGGTGGTGGCGCTCTTCTCCAGCCTGCGCTACTACACCCTTTGGAAAGCTCGGCGACAGCGCGAGCAGCAACTGGCCGAGGAGCGCCGGGCCCGCGAGGTGGCTGAAGTGGCCAACCAGGCCAAGAGCGCCTTTCTGGCCAATATGTCCCACGAGATCCGCACCCCCATGAACGCCATCCTCGGGTACGCCCAGATCCTGCGCGAGCACGATGCTCTCACCCCCGAGCAGCGCCGGGCCGTGGAGGCCATCTACACCAGCGGCGACCACCTGCTGGAGCTGATCAACGACGTGCTCGATTTGTCCAAGATCGAGGCCGGCCGCATGGAGCTGCAGCCAGTGGACTTCGATCTGGGCCAGTTGGTGGAGGGATTGGCGAGGATGTTCCAGCTGCGCTGCCAGCAGAAGGGGCTGGGCTGGCGGGTGGAAAAAGAGGGCGCGGGAGGAGTACTACTTCGCGGTGGAGGACACCGGACCGGGAATCGCGCCCTCGCAGCAGGAAGCGATGTTCGCGCCCTTTCAGCAGGGGGCATTGGCCGCGCACAAGGGCGGCACCGGGCTGGGATTGGCCATTGCCCGGCGGCACGTGGAGCTGTTGGGCGGGCAATTGCAGGTGGATTCGGCCCCGGGTCAGGGGGCGCGTTTCTTCTTTTCGGTGGTGCTGCCCCCGGCCCAGGGTCCGGTGGGGGGACAGGACCAGCAGCGGTACCAGAAGGTGGTGCGGCTGGCGGCCGGACCCGTGCCGCAGGTGCTGGTCGTGGACGACGTGGCCACCAACCGCGAGATCCTGGCGCAGATCCTGGAGCGGATCGGCGTTTTGGTGCGCCAGGCCGACAGCGGCGAAGAGGCGCTGAGGGCAGTGGAACAGGCGCGGCCGGACCTGGTGTTCCTGGACATCCGCATGCCCGGCATGGACGGGGTGGAAGTGCTGCGCCAGGTGCGGCAGATGTACCCGGTCTTGCCGGTGGTGGCGGTCTCGGCCTCGGTGATGGCGCACGAAAAGCAGTACTATCTCAAGTGTGGTTTCGATACCTTTGTCGACAAGCCCTTCCGGCTCGAAGCCCTGTACGCCTGCCTGGAGCAGGTGCTGGGGGTGCAGTACGAATACGCCCGGCCCGAGATGACCGCTGCGCCTGCCGCCGTGGACTTCGGCGGGGTGCGCCTGCCCGCGCCCCTGCGGCAAAGGCTGCGGCAGGCCGCGGAGATGTACAATGTGACCGAGGTGAAGGGGTGCCTGGAGCAGGTGAGAGAACTGGGGGCGGAGGAGCGCGCGCTGGCGGCCCACCTGGGCGAACTAGTGCAGCGTTTTGACCTGGCCTCGGTGTTGCACATACTGGAACGGACCGCTGATGAATGAGGTGCAAGTGCGTGGATCGAGGATTCTGGTGGTGGACGATGTGCCGGCCAACCTCGACATCCTGTGCCGGGCCCTGGAGGCGGCCCAGTACCAGGTGATGGTGGCCTCCTCTGGAGGGCTGGCCCTCGACCTGGCCGGCCGCTTTGTCCCGGATCTGGTCCTGCTGGACGTGACCATGCCGGACCTGGACGGCTTTGAGGTCTGCCGCCGGCTCAAACAGGGGGAGCACACCCGGGCCATCCCGGTCATCTTCCTGACCGCCAGGACCGAACTCTCGGACCTGGCCGAGGGCTTCCGCGCCGGCGGGGTGGACTATGTGACCAAGCCCTTCCAGAAGGAGGAGGTGCTGCTGCGCATCCAGACCCATCTGGAGAAGGCCGCGCTGGTGCGCGTCCTGGGCGAGAAAAACGCCGCCCTGGAGGCGCGCACCCGCCAGTTGGAGGAGGAGATGGCCCGGCGCGAGGCCCTCACCCAGGAGCGCAACCACCTGGCCGGCCGGCTCTCGCTGGCCGACGAACGCGAGGCCCAGCGCTGGGGGCTGGGAGCCCTGGTGGGCCAGAGCCCGACCCTGAAGAAGATCCTAGACGATCTCGACCT
>JACPJE010000134.1 GCA_016187725.1 Candidatus Latescibacterota bacterium | reverse complement strand
GTTTTCCCGAGGCGCCGGTGCGCGGCCTGTTTCCCGTGTTCGCCTTTACCGGCGATTTTTTCCAGCAGGTGGCCGCGGAGGACTACGGCCGGGTGCAGGTGCGGGACGAGCGGGAAATCCCCTATTTCGCCAAGGACTACGCCGCGGCCTGGAAGCGACTGACCCGCTACGAGCTGCAAGATCTGTCGCCCCAGGAGTGGAAAGCCCTGGGCGACAAGCTGCTGCGCCTGCACGCCAGGGCCTACCAATGGCGGCCCTCCGAGGCGGCCCTGCACCAGGCCCTGGCCAGGCGGCTAACCCAGACCCAGGGCCAGGAGACCCGCTATAGGCTGAAGGCCCTGGTCGACGAACTGGACCTGGCCCAGCAGGGTTCGCGCGGCTAGCTCCGGGACGTTCACAGACCAAGAGTCCATTAAGCCGGTGGCCGGGGAGGGACGATGCCCCCGGCCACTTTTTTTTCGCTGGATGCCGGGACTATGCCCCCTGATTCACCGCTGACCCCTTCCCCGCTCCTCCAGCTCCCCAACACCTACCGGGCCTTTTACGGGGCCTTTGCGCAGCTCCACCCCGTGCAGCTGCGCGCCATCGCCCCGCTGCTGGAGGGGCGCGATCTGATCCTGCAGGCGGCCACGGGTGTGGGCAAGACCGAGGCCGTGCTGGCCCCCTGCCTCGAAGGGCTGATTCGCTCGGGGCGGGCATCGGCCCTGCTCTACGTGGTGCCCACCCGCGCCCTGGCAGTGGATCTGGAGCGGCGGTTGGGGCCGGTGCTGAGCGAGCGCCTGGGATTGCGGCTGGGGGTGCGCACCGGCGAGGTCAAGCGCGCCGGCGGGCGGGCGCCGGATATGCTGGTGACCACGCCCGAGTCCCTGGACGTGGCGCTGGGCAGCGGCAACGCCGAGGTGCGGCATTTCGCGCAACGGGTCGGCACGGTGGTGATCGACGAGGTGCACCCATTGATCCACCATTATCGGGGCTGGCAGTTGGCCTATCTGCTGCGGCGCCTCGAGCGGCGCGCAGCCGGGCCGCTGCAGAAGGTGGCGCTTTCGGCCACCATCGCCGACGCGGAAGAGGTGGTCCGGTTTTTCGCTTTCCGGGCGGATGCCGCCTGTATCCTCGAACCCGTGCAGCGGGAGATCGCCCCGCACCTGGTCCAGGTGCGCAGCGAGGGCGAACTGGCCGCGCTGCTGGACGATCTCTACGAGGCGTGGGGGTACCGCAAGGTGTTGTTGTTCGCCAACAGCCGGAGCCGCTGCGACCGGCTCTTTTCGTCCTTGAACGACCAGGGGCGGTTCCGGGGGGTGACCGAGCTGCACTATTCCAATCTGAAGCCGCAGGAGCGCCGGGGCGTGGAGCGCCGGTTCCGGCAACGCCGGCACGCCCTGTGCATCGCCACCAGCACCCTCGAACTGGGGATCGACGTCGGCGACGTGGACGGGGTGCTGCTCTGCGAGCCGCCCGATTCGGCCGCGGCGTTCTTGCAGCGCATCGGGCGGGGCAACCGCCGGTCGGAGTACACCCACTTCTGGGGGATCTGCCGCGGCCCGGACGCGCAATTGCAGCTGATTCGCTTCCTCGCCCTCTTGCGCCTGGCCCGGCAGGGCGCCGTGGAAGCACCCCGCCCCAGGACCCTGCCCAGTGTGCTGGTGCAGCAGATCCTCTCCTGTCTCTACGAGAAGAAACGCGTGACGCCCGACGCGCTGGCCGACCTCTTTCCCGAACACCGGGAGCGCATCGCGCGCCTGTTTGGGGTGATGGCGGCGGCGGGGTGGTTGCGCACCGACCAGATTCAGGGGCTTTTCCGGGGCGGCTGGCGCTACCGGGAGGCGCTGCTGGAGCGGCGGATCTGGAGCAATTTCCCCGCGGGCGAGGAGGATTTCGCCCTGAATCTGGCGGGCGAGGTGATTGCGGATCTGCCCCGATCAGTGGTGCGCCAGCTCGAATTGGGAGACCGGGTGCAGCTGGCCGGCAAGCGCCTCCAGGTGCTGGCCATCGAGGAGGGGGCCCGGCGGCAGGTGCTGGCCGGTCCGGCGGATCGGCTGGACGACAAGGAGGTGTTCTGGCTGGGGGCCGGGTTCCGGGTGCCCTACGAGGTGGCCCAGGAGATGCGCGCCGTGCTGGGGGGCGCGCTCGACCTGCATGGTCAGGGGCTTTTCGCGCGCACCCGCGCGCTCCTGCAGGAGGCGCGCGACCGCGCCGCCAGGAGGGTGCGGCTGGCCAATGGGATGGAGGTGGGACGCGGGCCGGAGGGCCTGTATCGCTACTGGACGCACCTGGGTTCGGTGGGCAACCTGATCCTCGAATGGGCGATCCGGCACGCGCAGGCCGCGCGCCTGGAGGATCTGGCGGTGCGCGCGGATGCGACCGGAGTGGATTGTTCGCACTGGATCGACTTCCAGCAGCTATCGCTGCCCACGGATCGGGCGGGCTTCGCCCAGTGGGCCCAGGCACATCTGGAGAGCCTGGGCGACTTGTTTGCCCTCAATGCCTACTGGGCGGCCCTGCCCTGGGATCTGCAGGTGGCGGAGGTGGTGGATTTTCTCTACGACCAGCGGGTCGCCGACACCTTTGCGCACTATAGGGCGCACTCCTCGGAAATCGCCGCGGGCGATCCGGCGGTGCTGGAACTGGACGCGGCGGAGCCGGCCCCGCAGGGGGCGGTGTGGCTCGATCCGGCGCCGGCGGCCCTGCCGCTCCTGGCCTGGGAAAAACAGCGGTGGGCAGGCGGGGCGCCGCCGGCCCCGCCGGAGGGCTGGTATCCCCGGGCCCTGACCGGCACGCTGGTGGGCGCGTACATCCGCCACCAGCAGTGCGCCCGCTGGCTGCGGCTGAACTTCGTGCCCCCTGATCAGCGCCCGGCCGGGTGGGAGGAGGACGAGGCGGAATGGGCCGCCCAGCGGCGGGCCCAGGGCCTGGCGCACGAAGCCCGGACCCTGGCCTGGCTGCAGGCGCAAGGCGAGACGCTGCGGATCGTGGACGGGGTGGATGCCAGCGGCCACCGGCGCGCGCTGCCGGAGCGCCTGGCGGATTCTCTGGCCCACTTGCATGACCTGATCCGGTGCGCACAGGCTGCTCCCGAGGGCAGGTTTGCGCTGGCCCAGGCCGTGCTGATGGTGCCCGGCGCGCTGGGCCTGGAGGGGGTGGATGGCGTCGGGATCCCCGATCTGATCCGGGTGTCGATGGGGGAGGGTGGGCCGCTGCTGGAGGTGGGGGACCTCAAGGACAGCCCCAGGGTCCATTACAGCCAGCAGTGGCAGGTGGCCTTCGGCGCCCTCTTGCTGCGAACCCTGCGCGAGCGGGGCGCGCTGCCGGCGCAGGCCCAGGTGGCCAACTCGGGATTCCTGCTCCTGCGCCCATCGCCAGGGGAGGTTGCGCCCCAGGTCCACCGCTTCGCCCTGGAACCCTATCTGGAAGCCTTTCCTCAGGTCTTGCAGAACGCCTGCGAGGTCCTGTCGCGCCCGCCTGCCGCGGCGGACTGGCGCCTGCAATCCCACTGTGCGAGCTGCCCGAATTTTGCCGCCTGCTATTGCGAGGCCCTGGACCGCGAGGAGGTGTTGTTCGTGCCCCAGCTGAGGGCCGGCGCCCTGGAGCAATTCCGCCGGCTCGGGCTGGGCACCATCGAAGCGGCCGGGGCGTGGTTGGCGGGCCCCCCGCCGGAGGCGGACCTTTTCGATCCGCACCAGCGGACCCTGCTGGCCAGCCGGGTCCAAGCCCTGCGGACCCAGCGCATCGGCCTTTTGGACCGGCGCACGCGGCGCTTTCCGGAGAACCTTTCGACGGCGATCTTCGTCCACTGCGTCGAAGATCCGGGGTCGGGGCGGGTGCGCGGCGCGGCCTGGCGCGCGTTGCGCGGCGACCAGGTGGTGGGCGGAGAAGGCTATTTTGTCGCCGCGGAGGAGGACGAGGCGGCCCTGGGCGCGGCCTTCGCCGAGGCCCTCCTACGGGTGTGGGAACACAGCGTCGAGGCGGATCGGGGACCGCACCTGTTTCACTTTGGGGCGCGGCCCTGGGAGGCGCTGGAGACCTGGGTCGGGGCCACCGGCCTGGCCTTTCTGTGGCTGCCCGGGCGGTGTCACCAGACCGATCTGCAGCAGCTCTTGGGCGCGCAGTTTTCCTGGCCCGCCCCCGGCGAGCTGAGCTTGTTCGCGCTGGGGCGCCTGCTCGGGCTGGAGCCGGCGTTGGACGCGCCGGAGAGCGTGTTCCACAACGACGACGCCGGCTGGGCCGCCCGGGTGATCCAGCGTCCAGAGGCCGAGGCGCGGCAGGCCACGGCGGCCCATCTCGACGCAGTGCTAAACCTGGAACTCGGGACGTGGCAATGGGCGGCGCCGCACCTGGAGAGCGGCTGGCGACAGCAGCGCTGGGACCCGGCGCCCGAGCCGGCGGCGGCGCAGACGGCCTACCTGAACTTCCTCGAAGAGGAGCGCCGGCAGCGCGAAGAGGACGTGCTGGCGCTGCAGGCCCAGCCCCTGGCCGAACGGGTGGCCCTCTTTCGGGCGCTCGGGCCGCTGCATTTCGAGGAGACGGTGCTGGACGAGGAGGGCCGGTTTCGCTACGGGCTGCGGACCGACCCTGAAGCAGGGATTTCAAAGTTCCGCGAGGGGGACTTCCTCAAGCTGGCGCCGGTGGGCAGCGCGGACCTGCAGCGGGGTTTTTCCGTGGTGCTGGCCGCCTATGACCGGAGCGCCGGAAAGGTGTGGGTGCATTCGCGGCAGGGGCGACTGGCCTTGAATCGCCGGCTGGCCTATTCGCTGGAGGAGGACCTGAGCGACTGGACCGGCCCCCGGCTGGTGCACGCGGTGCAGACGGTCTTTGCCGCGGACCGGCCCCACCCATTGGCCGGACTCCTGGCCGGCAACTGGCCCGTCGAAGGCGATCCCGAGGGGGCGCGGTGGGCGCAGGACTGGCTGCGGGATTGGGGACCAGTCACCGGGCTCAATGCGGCGCAAGAGCGCGCCCTATCCCTGCCCTTTGCCGGCGCGCTGGGCCTGATCGAGGGGCCGCCGGGCACGGGCAAGACCCACCTGCTGGGCTGGACCTTGATCGCCCTGGTGATGCGGGCCAGGCAGGCCGGGGTGCCGCTGCGCATCGCGGTGAGCGCGCTGACCCACCAGGCCATCGACCAGGTGCTCTCCAGGGTGGCGGGGCTGGCCGCCCGGTGGGTGCCGGATTTTCCCGGGCGATGTTTCAAGCTGGGGCGGCCGGCAGCGGACGGAGAGGTAGTTGGGGTGGCGCCGCTCGAGAACGCCGAGGCCCTCGCCGAGGCGCCCTACGCCCTGGTGGGCGCCACCGGATTCGGTCTGTACCAGCTGTTCACCCAGCCGCAGGGGAGGTTTCCGCAGCTCTTCGACTGGGTGGTTTTCGACGAGGCCTCGCAGGTGCTGGTGCCCCAGGCCCTGCTGAGCCTGCTCTACGGCAAGGGTCGGTTCCTGTTTTACGGCGACGTCGCGCAGTTGCCGCCCGTGGTGCTGGGCGACTACGAGGCGGAGGCACCGGGCGTGCGCGTCCAGGACTCGGTGCTCGCCCGGCTGCTGGACCTCTACGGCCCGGCGCACCGCGTGCGGCTGGAGCTGTCCTACCGGATGAGCCGGGAGCTGTGCGCCTTTCCCAGCCGGATGTGGTACGAGGGCGCGCTGCAGGCGGCGCCGGAGAACGCCGAAGAGCGGCTGGTGCTGGCCGGGCGCCGGCGCGGCGACTGGATCGACCGGGTGCTCGAACCGGATAACCCGGTGGTCCTGGTACTGGCCCAGCACCGGGGACGGCGCCAGCAGGCGGACGAGGAAGTCGAGATAACGACCGCTCTGGCGCACCGGCTGATGGTCGACCACGGATTGGGCGCCGAGCAACTGGCGCTGATCTCGCCGCATCGCGCCCAGAACAACGCCACCGCGGAGCGACTCGAGCGTCTGCTGGCGGAAAGCGGGTCGGAGTTGCCCTTGATCGATACGGTGGAACGGGTGCAGGGAGCCGAACGCGACGTGATCGTGTTCGCCTTTACCTCTTCGGACCTGGAGTCGATCCAAAGCCCGTTTTTGAACAACCCGAACCGCTTCAATGTGGCGATGACCCGCGCCAGGAAAAAGCTGATCGTGGTGGGCAGCCGGGCGTTTTTTGCCGCGGTCCCGCAAACGGAAAAAGCCCTGGCGGCCAATCGCTGTTTCAAGGCCTTCTGCGAATGCTGCCGGGAAGGGGACTGGGTGTTCCCCTTTCAGAGAGAAATTTGAAAGGGGTATGGGGAAGCCCATCTTGACCGGGGGACAGAGGAAGCATATGCTGTATTGTTGCTCCGGAGAAACAGCGGGCTGGGGGCGACGATAGGGGAACTCACCTGGGAGCGGTTATGCGAGGCTTTATTGCGGTCATCGGCACAGTACTCTTGCCAGTCATCACCCTTGCCCTCGTCATCGGCCTCTCCCTGGGCATCGGGTGGGTCCTGACCCTTTTCCTGCCGGTCTCCCTTTTCGAGGGCGCCCTGCTCGGCATGATTGCCGCCGCCATCACCGGGAGGCTCTGGTACAGCCTCTGGCGCAGCAGTGTTCCCTTCCCAAAGGTCGCGGAGGAGGTGGTGGGAGAGGAAGAGGGAGAGGAGTGGGAGATGGAGGATGAAATCGACGAGGTACCCGAGAGTCAGTTCTGGCGCACCAGTGAAGAGCGGACCTGGGAGAACTGGTTCCGCTATACCTTGGCCAACGCGATCTATGAGGAGTTGCTGGAATCTCCGCACTGGATAGAGAATCTAGAGGAGGAAGAGCAGCAGGCGCTGGTCATCCGCCTGGCCGATGCCGCACTGGAAGGCTTGAAGGCGCAGGCCTTTGCAGTCAAGAGGATGAGGGTGAGCCGGGGGATGATGCGGCAGGAAATGACCAGGAGAGGGGACCAGACCTATCCGGATGGGCTGTTGAACCTGGCGGTCAGAGCGGTGAACATGGAGGCGGAGTACCTGGAGGAGGATCTGCAAGAGGTAGCCCGGGGGCGCTTGTGGGACGAACTGGCAGAGGTGTAGTTTATATTGTGATCGCCCCCATCTGAAAAGCTGCCTGATGATGAGCGGAAATTCCCATAAAAACAGCTTCGGCCACTCACTCGATATCGGTGAATTGCTCAGCCGCGCCGAGCTGCCGATAGATCCCTTGGAAGTAGGGGCGTACCTCCAGGACAAGGTGGTCCTGGTCACCGGGGCCGGCGGCTCCATCGGCTCCGAACTGTGCCGGCAGATCAGCCTGTGTCGCCCCAGGCAATTGCTCCTGCTGGGCAGAGGGGAATACCCCATCTACCAGATCCAGCAGGAACTGGCTGCCGCCCATCCCGCACCAGCCGCCCTCAGCGTCATTGGCGATATAGGCAGCCGCGGGAAGATGGACTACCTCTTCCGCACCTTTCAACCCGAGATCGTCTTCCACGCAGCGGCGCACAAGTTCGTGTCCTTCGTGGAACAGAATCCCGAGGAAGGGGTGCAGAACAACGTGTTCGGCACCCAGAACATCGCCCTGGTGGCCAGGCACTACCAGGCTGAGAAGTTCGTGCTGATCTCCACGGACAAGGCCGTCAACCCGACCAGCGTCTACGGGGCGACCAAAAAGCTGGCCGAACTCATCGTCCAGGAGCTGGCCAGAGAGGGAAAAACCTCCTTCGTCAATGTGCGCTTCGGCAACGTCCTGCGCAGCCGGGGCAGCGTCATCCCCCTCTTTGAGCAGCAGATCGCTATGGGCGGTCCCCTGACCCTCACCCACCCGGAGATGCGCCGTTACTTCATGAGCCTGCACGAAGCCGTGCACCTGGTGCTGCAAAGCGGTACCACCGGGCACAACGGCGACCTGTGTATCCTGGACATGGGAGAACCCCTGCGCATCCTGGATCTGGCGCAGACCCTGATCCGCCTGAGCGGCCGCGAACCTGAAAGGGATATTTCGATCACCTACACCGGCGCCAGGCCGGGGGAAAAACTCGAGGAGCAGATGTTCTCCGAGGAGGAGACCAGGAACGTGGAGCAGGCCGGCAAACTGCTGGTCTGCCGGCCCAAGGCACAGGGTCACTGCCTGAGCGAAGACCTCCTGGAAAGCCTGCGGCAGGCCGCCGTGCAATGCCGGCGCCCGGAGATCCTCCACCTGCTGAAGGAACTGGTGCCCGGCTATACCCCCGGTGTCCACTCCCACCGACGATGAGCCAGCGTCTCTACCCCAGTCCCTCCCGGGATCAGGGAGGGCTCATGGCCTCTCGGGCAGCTGAAGCGCCCGCCGCTCCCGGGCCTTATTGTACTCTTCCTCCGACTGCCCTGTGAGCTTCTTCAGGCTGTCCAGAGCGGTTGCCTTCTCAAGCACCTGTCTGGGAGGAGAAAGGCTAGCCGGCTCCAGGGAGACCTGATCTGAGATGAGAACCGCGATTCTGCCGGCGTTGCGCCAGGACCCCGAGGTCCAGGTTTCTGAACAGGTGCTGCGCACCTGCGTGCACTGCGGCTTCTGCAATGCCACCTGCCCCACCTACCTGCTCACCGGCAACGAGCTGGAGGGGCCGCGGGGCCGCATCTACCTGATCAAGAATATCCTCGAAGGGGGCATCACCCCCAGCCGGCAGACCCTCGACCACCTTGATCACTGCCTGGGCTGTCTGGCCTGCGAGACCACCTGCCCCAGCGGCGTGGTCTACTCCCGCCTGCTGGAGGAGGCCCGCCCGCGCCTCGACCACCAGGTAGATCGGTCCCTGGCCGCCCGCCTGCTGCGCGCCCTGCTGGTATGGCTGCTGCCCCATCCGGGCCGCTTCCGCCTGAGCCTGCGCCTGGCCGGCCTGGGCCGCCTGGGCCGCCCGCTGATGCCGGCCGCCTGGCGCCACCTGCTGGAGATGGCCCCCGACCAGCTGCCCGCCCCCGCGCGCCTGGCCACCCCTGGGGTGCATCCGGCCCAGGGGCAGCGCCGAGCCAGGGTCCTGCTCTTGACCGGCTGCGCCCAGCAGGTGCTGGGACCGCAGATCAACGACGCGGCCCTGCGCCTGCTCACCCGGCTGGGCGCTGAGGTGGTGATCCCTGAGGGGGCAGGTTGCTGCGGCGCCCTCACCTTCCACATGGGCGAGCGCCGGCACAGCCTGAAATTTATGAAGAGCACGATCGAAGAGTGGCACCGCCAAATGGAGCGCGCCCCCCTCGACGCCATTGTGCTGAGCACCTCGGGCTGCGCCACCGCGGTGAAGGAGTACGACCACCTCTTCCGCCACGACCCGGTGCTGGGCCCCAAGGCCGGCGCCGTGGTGCCGCTGGTCAAGGATATCTCCGAGGCGATCGCAAGGCTGGGATTGGGTAAGACAGTGGCTCTGCCCCGGCTGCGGGTGGCGTACCACGACGCCTGCTCCCTGCAGCACGGCCAGAAGATCAAAGCCCCGCCCCGCCAGCTTTTGCAGGAGGCCGGCTTCGAGGTGGTGGAGATCCCAGAAGCCCACCTGTGCTGCGGCAGCGCCGGCACCTACAACCTGCTGGAGCCCGAATTCGCCCAGCCGCTGCTGGAGCGCAAGGCCGGGCATATCGCCCAGGTGCGGCCCCAGGCCGTGGCCGCCGGCAACATCGGCTGCATCGAACAACTGGCCCGCGGGGTGAAGGTGCCGGTGCTGCACACCGTCGAATTGCTCGACTGGGCCACCGGCGGCCCGAAGCCCGCGGCGCTGGAAAAGATCAGCCCTTGAAGTAGAGTCCCAGCACCGCCAGCATGAGCGACACCCAGGTGCCCATCATGATACCCAGGCCCTGGCGTTGGAGTTGTTCGAGGCTGGAGACCCGGCGGTCCATCTGGTCGAAGAGCCCCTCGAGCCGGGACAGCTTGTTCTCGACGGCCAAGACCCGCCGGTCCAATTGCTCGAAGAGCCCTTCGAGCCGGGACAACTTGTTTTCGACCATGTCGAAGCGCAGCTCGATCCGATCTCCGACCATCGCGCCCTTCCCCTCACTCATCGTTAACTCCTTCAGCAAAGTACCCAATTTCAGACCGACAGACAACTGCCGGGGCGACGCCCTCCTCACACCCCCCGCACCAGTCTGAACCACGCCTCCCTCGCCCGCTGCAGGTCCTCCCAGTCCCTTTCCAAGCGCCCCCGGTACCGCCGCAGTTCCTCTGCCCCCTTGGCAAACCCCTGCCAGCCCAGCCCCCGCGCCAACGCCGGCCCCAATTCATCTAACTCCCCCTGCATCCGCTCCAGCCGCTCCTCCCGCTCCTGGGCATCCCCCACGGTCAGCCGCAGGAGCAGCGGGGCATAGCGCACCCAGCCGATGAAGGCCCGGCAGAAGCGCTCCAGTGTTTCCGGCCCGACACCCACCCCGTCCAGTTGAGACGGGTACTCGCCCCGCGCGATGCCCAGGTAGCGCTGAAAGGGATCGTGGAAGATGCAGGCCGGCACCTGCTGGCAGGCCACGGCCTCCAGTTGAGCGCCCAGGAGGGCATCCTCACCCCGGGCGCCCGGCGGATTGAAGTAGGGCGGGATCTGCCCTGCGCGCATTGCCCCCAGGTCAAAGGCGATATTGCCTCCGGACAGCAGCTTGACGCCCCGCGCCTGCACCAGGGGGCGGGGCAGCTGGCCCAGAAAATCGCGGTCCCCGCAGCGGATCAATTCCCGCGGGCGCACAAAGGTGTCTCCGGCTATGAACTCGCTGCCCAAGCCCAGGGCCAGCCCCAACCGGCGCCGCACCTCCTCTGCCAGGTACTGGTCGAGGTCAGTGGGCACCGGCGACGAGTATCCGGTCAACACTCCGTGGGTGATGGCCACCTGCTTCAGGCCGCAGAGGTGCGCCCCCAGCAGATCCCCTTCCTCCCATTCGAGCTGGCCCTTCTCCCCTGGGAAAGGCGCGGCCAGGTACTCGTCGTCGTCCAGGAAGAGGAGATAATCGGCCCCGGCCAGCAGCGCGTGGGCCAGGGCGATATTCTTCTGGGAGGAATAGCCCCTGGACCTGAAGAGGGCGGCGAATCCCGCCTCCTCCAGCCCAAAGCTGCGCTGCAGCCAGGCCAGCTGCGACTGGGCGCCGGGCCCCAGATAGGCGACGGCGGCAAACTGGCGCTCCACCTCGCCGGGCAGGGCAAAGTCCAGGGGGCTCAGGCCCTGGAACCCGGGGTCGTAGGCGATGGTCAGGCTGAGGTCGCAGGAGGCAGTATGGCCCCACTGCACGAGATTGCGGGCCAGCATGCCGGCCACCAGCGGCAGGGTGCGCCGGCCGCTGCAAAAGGCGAGATGCACTTGCTTCTTCATCGGCCTTCCATCCTTTCGTCCAGGCGCCTCAACAGCAACTCCTCCCACTCGGCCAGGGCCTCCAGCCGGCAGCTCAGCCGCAGGGCCATCCCCGCTGTGGGGCGGCGGTGGCCCTTGAGCGCCAGGTTGCGGGCCACCATCCACTCCTGGGCCACCTCCTCCACCTGGGTGCCCAGGGCAGCCAGCTCCGGCTCTTCCAGGCGCGCCCCGGCGTGGGCCAGGAAACGGGCGTGCTGGCGCCGGGCCAGGCCCACCCACTTGAGCTGAGTCAGCTGGGCCAGCAAGGCGGCCTGCAGCGCCTCCTGCCAGGCAACCGCCTCCTCGATCCAGCCGGCCAGCTGCCGCAGCCCGGCGATCCCCCACCCGGCCCTTTCCCCGCCCAGCATACCCTCGGTGCTCTGCCGCAGACAAGCCAATATATCCTGCGGGGAACGGGGAGCAAGAGGGCCTGGCACCTGCAGGGCGCACCAGACAAAACCCTGCCCGCCCAGGGCGGCCGCCTGCCAGGCCGGTGCAAAGACCTCCAGGGGGATGCTGCCTGCAAAGGCCTTGTGCGGAGAAGGGTCGACGATAGACACCTTGTCCCCTCCATACCCGTTCACCACCACCGTGTGGGGGGTGTGCAGGGGCCGGCCCGGATAGTAGCAGGCGCGCAGCGGACAGGTGTCCAGCAGCACCAGGGCTGGCCGCCCCTGGTCCAGTTCGGCGCAGAGCCGGGTCCAGCCAGTGGAAAAATCCGCTTCCTGCCGCCGCCGCAACTCCACCCCAAAACGGGCCAGGCTGGCGGCGCAGTCCCGGGTGTGAGCCGCGATCAGGAGCGATCCGGGATTGGTGCCCAGCAGGGAGAAATGCCATTCGTCGAAGTGCAGCAGGGCCAGTTCGAGGCCGTAAAAGCGCAGCAGGCTGTCCAGGGAGAGGCTGAAGCAGTCCAGCTGCTCCTCGGTGCTGAAGGGAATGCCCCGGAGGAGGACGCTCATCGCCCCTGCTCCAGGGTGGCGGCAAAGAGGTGCAGGCAGGGATTGTCGGGAAAGACCAATGCCCGCAGGGGCCGGCCTGGCTCCAGCAGGGCGCGCTGCACCCACATCCACACCTCCCGCCGCACCCGCCCGTCGCTGTGGGTATCGCCCAGATCGCCCGAATGGTACCCGCTGCACACCAGGCCGGGCCGCTCGCCGAAACGCGGCCCCTCAAAACCGTGCCAGCTGCTCAGTTCGAGCCGACAGCCGCGGGTACCTCCTCCCGCCTCCTCCACCTCCAGCCATTCGGCAAAGTACCCGCTGTCCGCCGCGCCCAGCAGATAGAGGGATTGGTAGCCCCCTGCGGGAAAAGCCAGGCGCTGCCCTTCGAGGGCCAGGTTGTTGAGCGCCCCGTCGCGTTTGTCCGGAAAGAGGAAGGGAATGCCCTGGCACTGGCACAGGGTATTGGAGGGCGGCAGGCTCTCGGCCGGGTAGGTCCCCCCCTCGCCGTCGAAATCGCCGTCCTCCAGGCAGTGGTCCCAGGAGATGCCGTCGTTGTTGAAGAGGGGGTGCAGATCGAGCAGGACAAAGGACATGGGGTCGCCTCCTTTCCGCAATGCAGGAGATGCAAACCCCGTGCCCGGGCTATTTCAGAGGGGACGAGCCGAAGAAACAGCGAAAATGTGCAGGAAAGGAATCAGCGGCGTATAAGGCAGGTTACAGGCGAAAACGCGGAGGGGAGATGACCCTGGAGGACTTTCCCGGGGAGTGGTCGGGCAGGGAAGTCCGCGTGGCGCAACGCCCCAACGTATGGGGCGTTGCGGGGGCAGGGCGATGGGGTAGCGGAGCCAGAGCGAGCGAGGGCGCAACACCATATAGATGGTGTTGCGGGGGCCGGGTTAGCGGGTGGCCCAGTACATTCGGCGCCGCACCCCATACGTTGGGGTGCGGCGGGACGCGCCTTGGGAAAGGCCGGAATGGGTCGCTCCCCGACGCGTCACAACACCCCTTCCACAAAGCCCCGGCTGCGCTTGTCCAGCAGGTCCAGGTCGGGGATCTCGAAGCGGTTGCCGTCCGCGTCCACCAGCAGCAGCCGGCGCAGGCTGAGCCACTGGGCGTTTTCGGCCACGTTCTGCACCACGAACTCCCGCCGGCCCCGGCTGGTGCCCACGTCCCAATAGGAAGTGCCCATCTCGTTGCGCACCGAATGGATCTGTTCGATGACCGAGGTCAGGTACCGGCGGTCCAGCTCCTCGGTCACCAGGGCCCTGGTGACCTCGTCCAACTGGGCTGGATCGTCCACCATGCAGACCTCCTCGTCCTTGCTGTCGAGAAAGGAGATATACCGGTCGGAATGGGAGAGGGGCGCGGCGCGCACCACCTTCACCTTGAGGTAGGAGCGATCCTCCTCGATGGTCAGGCGCAGGACCCAGGCCGGTTCCCGGAACAGGCGGAGCCGGGCCGGGTCCACCTGCTCGGGGTGGGTCACGGTGATGGGCATGGGGGTGGGTTTGACCTTGCCGTTCTGCTTGTTGTCTGCCTGCTCTTCTGCCACTGCGCTTTCCCCTTCCATCAGGCCGGCTGCTCCTTGCTCCCGCCCACCGCCACCACCGCCGAGACCTCCTGCTGCGTTTTCACCAGATTGGCAAAGACCCCCTCCCGCGCCATCAATTCCTGATGGGTGCCCACCTCGGCCACCTTGCCGTCCTCGATCACCACCAGCCGGTCGGCGCTGCGCAGGGTGGAGAGCCGGTGGGCGATGGCAAAGGTGGTGCGGCCCTTCGCCAGCCGGCCGATGGCCTCCTGGATCTTCTTCTCGGTGGACGTGTCCAGCGAGGAGGTGGCCTCGTCGAGGATGAGGATGCGCGGATCGTGGAGAATGGCCCGGGCGATGGCGACCCGCTGCTTCTCGCCGCCGGAGAGCTTGTTGCCCTGCTCCCCCACCATGGTGTCGTAGCCGTCTGGCTTGGCGATGATGAATTCGTGGGCATTGGCCGCCCGCGCGGCCCGCACCACCTCGCTGAAGGTGGCCTCCGGTTTGGCGTAGCGGATATTTTCCAGGACCGTGCCGTCGAAGAGGAAGGACTGCTGGTGCACCAGGCCGATCTGCCGGCGCAGGTCGCGCAGCCTGACCTTGCGTATTTCCATCCCGTCGATCTCGACGCTGCCCCGATCCGCGTCGTAGAACCGGCAGACCAGGTTGACCAGGGTGCTCTTGCCCACCCCGGAACGGCCCACCAGGCCGATCATCTCCCCCGGCCGCACCTCCAGCTCGAATCCCTTGAGCACCGGTTTGGCCCGGTCGTAGCCGAAGTACACGTCGCGGAAGGCCACCCTGCCCTCCAGGCGCGGCAGAGGCAGGGAGTCCGGGGCGTCGGCCTCTTCGGCCTGGCTGTCGATCACCTCGAAGACCCGCTCGGCCCCGGCGAAGGCCCGGCTCATCCAGTTGGTCAGTTCCCCGAACCACTTGAGGGGCTGGTAGAGCATCCAGATGTAGCTGATGAAGGCCATCAGCACCCCCAGGGTCAGCTGCTGGTGCAGGATCTGCCGGCCGCCGAAGTACCAGACGAAGAACACCCCGAAGCTCATGACGAAGTTCATGGCCGTGAAGAACACGAAGATATTGCGGTCGCCCTCGACGCTGATCTGCCGCAATTCGTCGTTGCGCTGGTCGAACTGTTTGGCCTCGCGCTCCTCCTGGGTGAAGGCCTTGACCATGCGGATCCCGGAGATCGACTCGTTGAGATGGGCGTAGAAGCGCGACCACTTGGCCGACCAGCGGGTCCAGATGTTCCGCATGCGGGTCCAGATCAGCCAGCCCCCCCCGACGATGGCCGGCACCGGGACCAGCACATAGATCGTCAGCTGCCAGCTCATGTAGGTCAAAAACCCCAGGATGCCGGCGATCATCAGGGCGTTGGTGACGATGAAGGGCAACCCGTCGATCAGGAAACCCTCCACCCGGCTGGTGTCGTTGGTGATCCGCGCCATCAGCGCCCCCACCCGGCGCTTGTCGTAGAAGCGCAGCGGCAGGTACTGGAGCCGCTCGTAGAGCTGCCGGCGGATATTGGCCACCATCTGGCTGGCCAGCCACACCGCCTGCCAGCCGCGCCCCACCTGGCCGGCCCACAGACCCGCCCGGATGACCAGCAGGCCCAGCACCAGCAGGCCCAGCAGACCCAGGCGCGCCGCATCATCCCCGGTGGTGGCCAGGGGGTCGAGCACGTCGTCGATGATGCGGCCCACCACCAGGGGCGGCAGCAGATCCAGCAGGGTGCCGAAGACGGTCACCAGCACCAGCAGCACCGCCCGCCGGCGGTAAGGCCACAGGTACCCGGCCAGGCGCTTGAGGGTGTCCCACTTCTTCACACAGGCCGGGCACAGGCCGTTCTTCTCGGGCAGCAGCCGGCCGCAGCGGGAACAGCGCGACTGCTCCAGCTCGCTGGGCAGGGCCATGGACTCGCCCTTGGCGAGCCGGTTGATCCCCTCGGCCACCTCGGCGAACTTGGGCGCCAGGGTGCTGGAGTAGCGCAGCCGGGTCGGCGGCCCTTCCCGGCGCTGCACCTCCAGCAAGCCGCCCCCGATCAGCGCCTCCACCCGGGCGCCGTGCACCTGGTCGACGCCGATCTGGCTGGACCCGTTCACCGGCTCGCCGTCGAGGAAGAAGAGGCGCTGCTGGGTCACCACCAGCCAGCTCTGGCTGAACTGTCCCTCCTCGCCCAGGTCAGTGGCCACCTGGATCAGCACCTCTTCGCTGGCGGGCTTCAGGTCGCGCAGCTTGCCCTCCACCTCGGGGGGCAAAGGTTCGATGAAGGGCGCGTTTTCGAGCGTCTGGCTCATCCCTTATTCCCTGATCGCGATGACTTCGGCCACCTGCTGCTGCAACTGCACCAGTTCGTAGAAATGGCCCTGCTTCTCCATCAACTCCTGGTGAGTCCCCGCCTCGACGATCCGCCCGGCCTCCATCACCGCCAGCCGACTGGCGTTGCGCAGGGTGGAGAGCCGGTGGGCGATGGCAAAGGTGGTGCGGCCCTGCACCAACCGGGAGAGAGCCTCCTGGATCTGCTTTTCGGTCTGCACGTCCACCGAGGAGGTCGCCTCGTCCAGGATCAGGATCCTGGGGTTGTGGAGGATGGCCCTGGCGATGGCCACCCGCTGGCGCTCCCCGCCCGAAAGGCGGCTGCCCCGCTCGCCCACCTGGGTGTCGTACCCGTCGGGTTTGGCCATGATGAAGTTGTGGGCATTGGCCGCCCGGGCCGCGGCCAGGATCTCCTCCATGCCGGCCCCCGGCCTGCCGTAGCCGATATTGGCCGCAATGGTGCCGCTGAAGAGGAAGGGCTCCTGGGGCACGATGCCGATGTGCCGGCGCAGGTCATTCAGCTTGATCTTGCGCAGGTCCACCCCGTCGATCTCGATCCGCCCCTGGTCAGCGTCGTAGAAGCGGGTCAACAGATTCACGGTGGTGGTCTTGCCCACCCCGGAGCGGCCCACCAGGCCGATCATCTCGCCGGCCTGCACCTCCAGGTCCAGGTCGTGGAGCACCGGCTTGCTCTTGTCGTACCCGAAGTACACCTGCCGGAAGTGGACGCGGCCCTGCATCTGGGGCATGGGCACTGCGTCGGGGTCTTCGTACGCCTCGGGCGGGGTGTCGAGGATCTCGAAGATGCGCTCGGCCCCGGAGAAGGCGCGCGTCATCCAGGAGTTGACCTGCCCGAACCACTGGATCGGGCCGTAGAGCAGCCACATGTAATTGTAAAAGGCCAGCAGGGTGCCCATGGTGAGGCGGTCCTCGATCACCTCCTGGCCGCCAAAGAGCCAGACGATGGCCACCCCCAGGCCGTTGACCAGGCCCATGGTGGCGAAGAAGACGAACCAGTTGCGCTCCGACTTGCGGCTGACCTTTACCAGGTTGTCGTTGCGCTCGTCGAAGACGCGCAGTTCGTGCTCTTCCTGGGCAAAGGTCTTGACCACCCTGATCCCGGAGAGGGCCTCGTGCAGCCGCGCCGTCAGGTGCGACCAGGCCTGCCAGTTCTTGTGGAAGAAGCGCCGCATCCGCCGCCAGAACAGCGTCCCCCAGGCCAGCAGCAGGGGGATGGGCAGCAGGATGTAGAAGGTGAGTTCCCAGCTCATGTAGAGCAGAAAGCCCAGGATGCCGAAGATGGTCAGGCCGTTGATGATCAGATAGGGGATGCCCTCCACCAGGAAATCTTGTAAACGCCCCGCGTCCTGGGTCACCCGCGACATCAGGGCGCCCACCTGGCGCTTGTCGTAGAACTGCAGGGAGAGCATCTCCAACCGGCGGTAGAGCAGGCTGCGGATGTCGGCGGTCACCCGCGCCCCCAGCCAGGTGGCGGTCCACACATGGACCCATTCGCCGGCCCAGCTCACCACCCGCACCCCGAAGAGCCCCAGCACCAGCAGCCCCAGCAGGCTCATTTTTTCTTCCAGGGAACCGGAGGCTACCGGGTCGAGCACGTCGTCGACGATGTGCTTGGTCAACAAGGGCGGGGCCAACTCAGCCAGGGTGGCGAACACCGAGGACACCGCCAGGATCACCGTGCGGGCCTTGTAGGGCCTGAGGTACTCGGCGATGCGCTTGAGGGTGGCCAGGCGCGAGATGCAGGCCGGGCACAGGCCGTTCTTTTCGGGCAGCAGCCGGCCGCACTTGGCGCAGCGGGTGCGGTCCAGGTGGGGGTTGATCAACAGCGACTGGCTCTGGCGCAACTGCTCCAGGCCCCGCGCCACTTCCGAGAACTTGGCGGCCAGGGTGCTGGAATAGGGCACCAGCAGGGTGGGCGCTCCCTGGCGCTCCACCTCCAGCCGGCCCCCGCCCACCAGCGGCTCGGTGCGCACCGCGCGCAGGCTGCCCAGGGGGACTTCGACGGTCCCGTCGGCGCCTTGGGCCGGCACCACCAGCAACCGCTGGGTGGTGGCCACCACCCAGCGCTCTTCGAAGCGCCCCCCGGGTTCCAGATCGGTGCAGACCTGGATGAGCACCTCCTCGCCCGGGGACAGAACGCCCTGGATCTCGGCCTGCGTTTCCGGGCCAGCCGGTTCGAGCAATTTGATATTTTCAGGCTTTTTCTCGGTAATCTCCATTCTTAATAGAATCCCCTTACCCCTGAACAATGTCAAGCCCGCGACATGCCAAAAGGCATGTCGCGCCTGTCAGAGGAGCACCTGAGGGCAAACTATGGCGCCCTATCAAGTTCCCTCCCCTCGGAACATCAGCCGCGAAAACACCATCCGGTTGCGGGCCACCAGCCAATAGCCCGCTTCCACCCCCCAGACCAGGGGGGGCAGGCGCAGCCAGCGCGCTATCTTGGGAAAACCGACCAGTTCCAGCACGGTCAGGCAGGCCCGCCCTGCCCGCTCCAGCCGGCCGTCCGGGCGGCGCAGGTGCACGGCCCGGCCACAGGCAAGGGCTAGTTCCTCGTCC
>JACPJE010000172.1 GCA_016187725.1 Candidatus Latescibacterota bacterium | reverse complement strand
TGGCCCTGGTCCAGGCTGCAGGAGATGCCGCTGGTCGCCAGGTGGAGCAGTTGGCCCTTAGAGGTCATCAACACCTCGGGGTGGCCGCTGTAAGGCAGGCCATTGGGCTGGGCTGGGGCTGGCTCCCAGGTTACTCCCCGCATGGTCCACAGGCCGCACCAGCTGGTGAACCCCGGGTATTGGGGCGAGTGGTAGATGAAGAGGCGTTCCAGGTCGCTGATCTGCATGACTCCTGGCTGGGACCTCTCAGTTTTCCAGGGCGCTGATCTGCGCGGCCATGGCCTCGATGAGCAGTTCCAGGCACCCGGGGCCCAGGCTGGAGGGCTCCTCCTGGTACAGACCCTTGCCGTAGCGGTCGCGGGGTAACAGATATGCCACCTGCAGGTCACTGCACAGCGGCGAGAGCAGGATGGGGCGGTGGGGGAAACGGCGGCGCAACTCGGTCTGGGCCAGGGCGTAAGGCTCCCCGCCACTGCTGACCCAGACCGCATCCCCCAGGCGATACACACTGAAGTGCATGGGATAGGTGTCACCCTGGGGCAGGTCGCGCAGCCGGGCCAGCCAGCGCCGCGCCCTTTCGGCCCGGGCCCGGCAGTCGCGGGCCTCCAATTGATCCCCCCTGGCTTCGGCTTCCTGCTGGCGGCTGGTCCACTCCTCCAACTGGCGATTGAAAGTCTGCGCGTCGAGGCCGGCCTTGAGGGGCAGGTCCACAATGTGTAGGCCGCCGGCGAAGAGGGCGCATTGATCCAGCCGTTCGGGGCTGAAGGGCTGGTGGGCCCAGGCGCCCAGGGTGGCGCCCGACACTACCGGGCCCTGGTACTGGAAATCGGTGGCCGGAGGGCCCATGCCTTCCAGGATGGAGAGCGCGGTGTAGGCCAGTTGCCGGCCGTTGCGGTCGGCCACCGCTGGGTCGCCCACAAAGCCGTCACGGGGGCCCTGGTCGCCGCAGGCCCCCAGGGCAAAGACGCAGGGGGCGCCGCTGTGGCGCTCCACTTCCTCGCGCATCGCCCCCGGATAGTCCGGGCTGATCAGCTCGTTCTCCCAGGCCAGGCTGGTGGGGTGGCAGCCGTAGTTGACCAGGGTGGCCAGGACAGTTCCGGATTTGCCGGTGATCCGGGCCACCAGGACCGTCTGGTCGGGCTGCCCCTGGGGGTTGTACCCACACACATACTGGCCGCTTTCCTGATCCCAGCAGTCGCGGTTGGCCGCCATGGTGCAGGGTCCGGACCCGTAGGTGATGGTGCTCTCTTGCATGGCGTAGAGGGCCTGGCGGCAGGCCTCCTGCAGCTGGAGGCGCAAATGGTTCAGATAGGGGGGAATCAACTCCCCGCCGGGCAGGGTCACCCGGTCGGGCACGAAAAACCCCGAGGAATGGGAATGGGAATAGGTCAGCACCACCCGGTCTGCAGGCACTCCGGCGCTTTCGGCCAGGGCCTCCTGCAATCGCTGGTGGTCGACCCTGGCCAGGCCCACCAGGTCCAGGTGGGCGCGGATGAGCAGGGGGCCGCGGTCCAGGGGGGCCAGGACCAGCACGTCGGCGAGCAGGGGCCGGTGCACCCCGGCGGCCCGGTCGTGGCGGGCCGCTCCCCACATCCGGTGGTAGATGCCCACCGGCGGGGTGATCTGGACCCGGCCCAGGCCGAAGCGCAGGCGCGAAGTGGGAGTGGGGACGTGCATGGCCATGTCAACACTCACAGTTTGATGGTAGCGCGCTTGAGGCCGGCGCCGAGGATGGCAGCGGCGACCTCAAGGGCCTTGAGACCATCCGCGGGGGTGACCAGGGGCTGTTCCCCCCGCTCGAAGCAGCCCACCACGTGCTTGAGCTGTTCGACGAACATATCCTGCTGGCGGTAAGTGTAGACCCGCTCCTTGCCCTGGCCGGTTTTGAGGGTGAGAGCGCCCTGTTTTTGAGGGTCGAAGCCCTCAGGGGCCTGGGCCGCAGTCATGCCGAACTGCAGGGCCCCCTTGGGGCCGATCACGTCGTTGAGGTAGGTCACCGGCGCCCCGGCCGCCACGCCCCAGGACCAGATGAGGGTGTGCTGGTCGCCGGATTTGAAGTTGACGATGACGCTGGCGGTGTCGGAACCCACGCTGGTGCGGTCGAACTGCAGGGAGGAGGCTTGCACCGAGGCCACTGGCCCGAAGATCTGCAACATGAAATCGTAGTTGTGGATGGCCCCGTCTATCAGGGGGCCGCCGCCCTTGCCCACATCGCGGTACCAGGGGTTGGCCGGCCGGCCTCCCGCGGCGAAGCGCCAGATCACCGGCCGCCCCAGGGCGTTGGACTGGATGACCTTCTTGAGGGTGCCCCACTGGGTGTCGAAGCGCCGCACAAAGCCGATGGTCAGGCGCACCTTTGCTTTTTCGGCGGCCTCGGCCATGCGTTCGGCGTCGGCCAGTTTGAGGGCCATGGGCTTTTCGCAGAAGACGTGCTTGCCGGCCCTGGCCGCAGCGATGACCGGGGCGGGGTGCTGGAAGGTGGGGGTGCAGACCCAGACCGCGTCGACTTCGTCGAGCTTGAGCAATTGGCGGTAGTCGATGAAGGGGGTGCCGCCGAAATCCTTGGCAAAACTCTGCGCGGCAGCCTCGACCACGTCCGAGACCGCGGTGATGCGGGCGTTCTTGAGCTGCTTCATCCGGGTGGCGTGGTGGCGGGCGATGCCGCCGCAGCCGATGAAACCGACCTTGAGCATGGCGGGCCTTTCTGGGATGAGGGGAACGACGCCTCAGAATGTAGTCCGGGGGCCGGGGCAGATCAAGGCGCGGTTGCGCCGGGTGACGAATAGTCCCATCTTGAAAAAACTCCATTCCGAGGCGCTCATGTCCATCCTGGCCGGCAAACTGCTCACTCCCCTGATTTCCCCTCTGGGTCTGATAACCCTGCTGTGGCTGGCCGGGGTGCTGCTCTCCTGGCGGGGGTGGAAGGGGTGGGGCAGGGGCTGCCGCATCGCCGGCTGCCTGCTCCTGCTCATCCTCAGCAGCCCGCTGGTGGGGGAGCGCCTGCTGAGCGGACTGGAAGGTGCATATCCCCTGGTCCCGGTTGAGGACTGCCCGGCGGCCGATGTCATCGTGGTGCTGGGGGGGGTCACCCAGCCCCCTGTTCCGCCGCGCCTGAGCATCGACGTGGACGGAGGCTTCGACCGGCTGCTGCACGGGATGCGGCTGTGGCGGGCCGGCAAGGCACCCCTGCTGGTCTTCAGTGGGGGGAATATCCCCTACCTGACTGGTTCGCAGATGACCGAGGCGGCCAGCCTGTGCAGTCTGGCATTGGAATACGGGGTGGACCGGCAGGCCATGCTGCTGGAGGAGGATTCGCGCAACACCTACGAAAACGCCCTGTTCACCAGCCAGCTGCTGGGCCAGCGGGGCCTGAACCGGGTGCTGCTGGTGACCTCGGCCTCCCACATGCCCCGGGCCGTGGCGGCGTTCAGAAAACAGGGACTGGAGGTCTATCCGGCGTCCACGGACCTGCAGGTGGTTCCCAGATCCTTCACGCTCCTGCAACTGCTGCCCGGTATGGACTCCCTGGCCTTTGCGACCACGGCGATCAAGGAGCAGGTGGGGATGTGGGTCTACCGGCTGCGAGGGTGGATCTAGATCTCATCCACCAGCTGCGGCTGCTCCCCCCGCGCAAAGGCCTGGGCCAGCTGATCGCAGCGCTCGTTGCCCTCCTCGCCGGCATGGCCCCGGGTGTATTGCCAGTGCGCCTCTGGGTGATTGAGGCGGTCCAGTTCCTGCCACAGATCCTGGTTTAGCACCGGTTTCTTGCCGACGGTGAGCCAGCCCCGCTTTTTCCAGACGTGGATCCAGGTGGTGATGCCTTTGAGCAGGTATTCGCTGTCGGTGATCAGGGTGACCGGCACTTTGCCGGCGGTGTGGAGAGCCTGAATGGCCGCCCAGAGTTCCATGCGGTTGTTGGTGGTATCTGCCTCGGCGCCGCCCAACTCGCGGACCCGGCCTTCGGGATAGATAATGCGCACGGCCCAACCTCCCGGTCCGGGGTTGCCAGAGCAGGCCCCGTCGCTGTGGATGACGAGGGAGGGCGAATGCGGAGCGCGTTTTCCCACCTGAGTTTTCCCGGTTGTGGTGAAGGGGTGAGGGTTTTCTAAAAATATCGATAATCCCTACATTAGTACCCTGCTGTTTTTCTGTCAATCCAAACGCTTGAGATCCGAGGGGACCATGCCAGCACCAGATGCCTTCGACGTGGTGGTCATCGGCGGGGGGCCGGGAGGGTACACCGCGGCCATCCGCGCCGCCCAACTGGGATTGCGCGCCGCCCTGGTCGAAAAGGAAGAGAAGCTGGGGGGCATCTGCCTGAACTGGGGCTGCATTCCCACCAAGGCCCTGCTCAAGCAGGCCGAACTGTACCGATTGTTTCAGCGGGCCGGCGAGTTCGGGTTCACGGTGGGACAGGTGGGCTTCGACTGGAAGAAGGTGGTCCAGCGCAGCCGGCAGGTGGCCGAACGCCTGCACCAGGGCGTCGAATACTTGATGAAGAAGAACAAGGTGGAGGTGGTCCGGGGCAGAGGGCGCCTGGCACAGGGACCCAAGGTGGAGGTGCGCGACAGCAAAGGGGAGGTGGCGAGGACCCTGGCTGCCCGCCACGTCGTCCTGGCCACCGGCAGCCGGCCCCAAACCCTGCCGGGGGTGCAACTGGACGGGGCGCAGGCGATCACCAGCCGCGAAGCCATGGTCCTGGAGCAGTTGCCCCAGTCCCTGGCCATTATCGGGGCCGGGGCCATCGGGGTGGAATTCGCCTACTTCTTCAACGCCTTCGGCACCCAGGTGACCCTGCTGGAGGCCCTGCCCCAGATCCTGCCCAGGGAGGACGAGGAAGTGGCGGGGTTGCTGACCAAGAGCCTGGCCAAGCAGGGAGTCCAGATCGCCGCCGGGGTCCAGGTCTGTTCGGTGAAGGCGGGGGCCAAGGGCGTGGAGGTCCAGTACCGGGGGAAGGATGGCGAGGTCGTGCTCAAGGCCGAAAAGGTATTGATGGCCGTGGGGGTGGTGGGCAATACCGAGGAACTGGGACTGGAGACCCTCGGGGTGAAGACCGTCAAAGGCGCGGTGGAGGTGAACGACCGCCAGGAGACCAATGTCAAAGGCATCTGCGCCATCGGGGACGTGGCCGGTCCGCCGCAGCTGGCGCACGTGGCCGCCGCGGAGGGGGTGGCGGCGGTCGATTTCATCGCCGGCCACCAGCGCGCCCCCCTAGACCGCACCAGCATCCCCTTCTGCACCTATTGCCAGCCCCAGGTGGCCAGCATGGGCCTGAGCGAAGCCCAGGCCAAGAAGGCTGGGCATCAGGTGAAGGTGGGGCGCTTCCCCTTCAGCGCCAGCGGCAAGGCCCTGGCCGCCGGGGAGAGCGAGGGCCTGGTGAAGCTGGTCTTCGACGCCAAGTACGGAGAACTGCTGGGCGCCTCGATCATCGGCGCCGAGGCCACCGAGCTGATCGCCGAACTGGGGCTGGCCCGGCACCTGGAGGCCACCTACGAGGAACTGCTGCACACCATGCACGCCCATCCCACCCTCTCAGAGGGGGTGATGGAGGCGGCGGGCGAGGCCTTTGGCCTGGCGCTGAATCTGTGAGTTATGGAGAATCTGTGATCTATGGACCATATCAAAAGTTATCTCATCGAACTCAACCACGCCCTCAATACCCTGGATCTGGCGGCGGTGCAGCAGGCCCGGGAATGGGTGGGGGAAACCCGCAGGAAAGGCCGGCAGCTCTTCCTGTGCGGCAACGGCGGCAGCGCGGCCACGGCCAGCCACCTGGCCAATGATCTGGGCAAGGGGGCCAGTTATGGCAAGCCCGCTGCCCGGCGCTTCAGGGTGGTGGCCCTCACCGACAATGTGCCCTGGATGACGGCCCTGGCCAATGACGTGGGGTACGAGTCCATCTTCGCCGAGCAGTTGCGCAATCTCGGGCAAGAGGGCGACCTGCTCATCGCCATCAGCGGCTCGGGCAACAGCCCCAATGTGCTCAAGGCCGTGGAGGTGGCCAGGGAACAGGGGATGAGGAGCGTGGGTTGGTGCGGTTTTGGCGGGGGCAAACTGGCCGGCCTGGTGGACTTGCCGGTGGTGGTCGGCAGTCACCACATGGGCCGGGTGGAGGACGTGCACGCTGTCCTGATGCACCTGATCTGTTATTATTTCATGGAGCGAGATTCATGAGCCCGGTAGACCTGAACGTCAAGCGCCCTATTCCCCCTTCCCTCGTGCAGGTGCTCCCCGCCGAGCCCTTGCTGCTGATGGGCGCCGGACCGGTGCCGGTGCCGGCCGAGGTGGCGCGGGCCGGCAGCATGGTGATCAACCACCTGGGGGATACCATGAACCTGGTGGTCGATGGGGTCAAGGAGATGGCCCGCTACGTCTTTCAGACCCAGGACGACAAGATCTACGGGGTTTCCGGACCTGCTTCGGCGGCCATGGAGATGGCGGTGGGCAATCTGTTGTGGCCGGGCAGGAAGATCCTGGTGCTCAAGATGGGCACCTTCAGCAACCGCTTCGCCGAGATGGCCGCGGGAGTGGGCGCCCAGATCGAGGTGCTGGAGGCGCCAGAAGGGGAGCCGGTCCGGGCGGAACAGGTGGAAAAAAAACTGGCCGCAGAGCGCTTCGACGTGGTGAGCGTGGTACAGGGAGAGACCTCCTGCGGGGTGTGGACCCGGGAATTGCCCCGGATCGCCTGCCTGGCCCGTCAGGCCGGGGCGCTGATGGTGGCCGACGCGGTGTGCACCCTGAGCACCATGCCCCTGAAGAAGGACGAGTGGGGCATCGACGTGGTCTTCACCGGCAGCCAGAAGGGGCTCTCCTCCCTGCCGGGCGTGGCGCTGATCGCCTTTTCCGATGCGGCCTGGGAACTGCTGCAGCAACACCCCGGTCCCAAGCCGCACTGGTGCCTGGACGCGCAGCGGGCCCAGAACTTCTGGGGTGAGCACACCTACCATTACACGGCTCCAGTCACCGGCCTGCTGGCCCTGTACGAGGCCCTGCGGCTGATCTGCGAGGAAAAGCTGGAACAGCGCTTCGCCCGCCACCGGCACAGTTCCCTGGCCCTGCAGGCCGGCATCGAGGGGATGGGATTGAAACTGTCCATCGCCGCTGAGTACCGGCTCAATTCGGTGCTGGCCATCGATATCCCGCCAGGGACGGACGGGGTGAGGGCGCGCCGCTATATGGCGGAGCGTTTCAAGGTGCAGATCTCCGAATCCTTTGGCCGCGACATCGTGCGCATCGGCCAGATGGGCGAGCAGTGCCGGGCGCCCAATCTCTTCCGCACCCTGCACGCCCTGGGGGTGGCCTTTTCCCACGAAGGGATCAAACTAGAGCTGAGCCGCGGCATGGCTGAACTGGAGGCGCACCTCATCCAGCACGCCGCCGGCATCTTGTAGAGGAGCAAAGTACATGAGCCTGAGTTTTCCGACCTATGAATCCATCGGCGTACGGCCCCTGATCAACTGCCGGGGGACCTACACCATCATCAGCGGCTCGGTGATCCTGCCCGAGGTGCGGCAGGCCATGGTCGAGGCCTCCAAGCGCTACGTCCATCTCGACGAACTGATAGAGGCGGTGGGCAAACGCCTGGGCCAGTTGATGGGAGCTGAATTCGGCCTCGTCACCAATGGCTGCGCTGCCGCGCTCTGCCACTTCACCGCTGCCTGCATCGCCGGCAATGAGATCGAGAAGATGCGCCGGCTGCCCGACACCGCCGGCATGAAGAATGAAGTAGTCACCCAGCCCTCCCACCGCCATAACTACGACCACGCCATCCGCATGACCGGAGCGAAGATGGTGGAGGTGAAGTCGGTGGCTGAGTTGGAGGCGGCGGTGGGGGAGCGCACGGCGATGATTGCGGTCTTCGGCGACGCGGTGGACCGGGGGGAGGTGAAGCTGGCGGACCTGGTGCGGGTGGGGAAGCAGCGGGGCATTCCCATCCTGGTGGACGCCGCTGCCGAACGCCCGGACGTGCCTAATTTCTATCTGCAGGCCGGGGTGGACGCGGTGGCGTACAGCGGCGGCAAGTGCCTGCGCGGGCCCCAGGCTTCGGGCCTGGTGCTGGGCCGCCGGGAGCTGCTGTGGACCGCTTTCATGAACAGCGCCCCACACCACTCCCTGGGTCGGCCCATGAAGGCGGGCAAGGAGGAGATCATGGGCCTGCTGGCCGCGGTGGAGATGTGGGTCAAGCGCGACCACCAGGCCGAGTGGAAGGAATGGGAGCGGCGCCTGCAGGTGATCGCCGGGGCCGTGGCGCCTTTCAAGGGGGTGAGCACCAGCCTCCGTCAGCCCGGCCGTTCCAATGTGACGCCGGTGTTGTTCCTGCACTGGGATGCCAAGGCCCTGGGCCTAGCCCCTGAAGAGGTGCAGAAACAGCTCTCCGAGGGCGAGCCGCGCATCGAGGTCTTCACCCACCAGGGCGGGGTGAATTTCAATCCCTACATGATGGAACCAGGAGAAGAACCCAAGGTGGCCCAGCGCCTGGGGGAGATTCTGGCGAAGAAGGGCTAGTCGATCTGTGTGGCCAGGTACGCGGCGATGGCGCCGTCGTAGTGGGAGGTGAGGCGGTAGACCTCCAGGGCCAGGCGGCGGCCAAAGGCCGGGTCGATGTGGCCCTGGTCGGCCTTCAGGCGGGCGATGGCCTCCGGGTATTGGGAAGGGGAACTGAGCACGTACACGCTCTCGCAGTTCTTGGCCGCCGAGCGCAGCATGGCCGGCCCGCCGATGTCGATATTCTCGATGGCCTCCTCCAGGGTGCAGCCGGGCTTGGCGATGGTCTGCTCAAAGGGGTAGAGGTTGACGCAGACAATGTCGATGGGGGTGATCTGGTGCTGCTGGAGGGTGGCCAGGTGTTCGGCCCGGTCGCGCCTGGCCAGCAGGCCCCCGTGGATGTGCGGGTGCAGGGTCTTGACCCGGCCGTCGAGCATCTCGGGAAAGCCGGTCACCTCTGAAACGTCAGTACAGGCGACGCCGAACTGCCGGATGGCCTTGGCCGTGCCGCCGGTGCTGATGAAAGCTATACCCAATTCCCCCAAAGCCCGCACTAGTTCCTCCAATCCGCTTCTGTCATAGGCGCTGATGAGGGCGCGCCGCGCTCTGACCGCCATTTCCCTCCTCCTCGGTGAAGAGATCCATCCGCCACTTTCAATTCTACATCATCCCTCGGAACCGGGCAAATTCCCCTGCCACTTTTTTCTTGATCCGCATCCCCGAGTGTGATAAGCTATACACTGCGGGAGGATTCCCAAGCAGACGACCATTGAAGGAGCAGTGAGGATGAAGGTTCTCTTTGTGGGCGGCACGGGTTTCATCAGCACCGCCGTGAGCAAGATGGCCCTGGAACGGGGTTTGGAACTGTACCATCTCAACCGCGGCCAGCGGCAGGCCCCCATGGCAGGGGTCCGCCACCTGCGGGCCGACGCCCACCAGCCAGAGCAGGTGCGCGCCGCGCTGGGGGAGCTGCATTTTGACGCAGTGGTGGATTGGATCGCCTTCACCCCAGCGGATATAGAACGCGATCTGGATCTCTTCCGCGGGCGGATCGACCAGTTCGTCTTCATCAGCTCGGCCTCGGCGTACCAGAAACCCCCTGCCTGGCCCATCATCACCGAATCCACCCCCCTGCACAACCCGCACTGGGAGTATTCGCGCAACAAGATCGCCTGCGAGGAAAGGCTGCTCCGAGCGTACCGGGAGGAGGGTTTCCCCGCCACCATCGTGCGGCCCTCCCTGACCTACGACCCCAATCTCCCTATTGCCATCGGCGGCTGGGGCTGCTACACCCTGGCTGACCGGCTCCTCAAGGGGAAACCCATCATCGTGCACGGCGATGGCTCTTCCCTGTGGGTAGTGACCCACGCCGAGGACTTTGCCCGGGGTTTCCTCGGGCTTTTGGGCCACGGCCAGGCCCTGGGCCAGGCCTTCCACATCACCTCCGATGAGGTGCTGACCTGGAACCAGATCTACCAGACCATCGCCCAGGCCCTGGGGGTGGAGGCGCGGATCGTACATATCGCCTCCGACTTCATCGCCCGGGTCTCGCCGGGCATGTATGGTTCGCTCCTGGGCGACAAGACCTGGAGCGCGGTCTTCGACAACAGCAAGATCAAGGCCTTTGTGCCCGAGTTTCAGGCTCGCATCCCCTTCCGCGAGGGGGTACGCCGCACCCTTGCCTGGTTCGATGCCGATCCGGCCCGCAAGCGGGTGGACCAGGCCGTCAACGCGGAGATGGACCGCATCCTGGCGGCATACGAGAGATAGGAGAAGAGCGATGGCGTACGAAGCAGAAGAGAAGCGGTACAGTGCCATGCGCTACAACCGCTGTGGCCGCAGCGGGTTGAAACTGCAGGCCATCGAGAGCATTCTGCAGGGATGACCAGGGGTGAGCGCGTGAGCGCGGATTCTAGGCCCCTGCTAGCCCTCACCCTGGGCGATCCGGCGGGCATCGGGCCCGAGGTGGTGCTCAAGGCCCTGCGCGAGGGCGGATTGCAGGGTCGGGTGCGGCTCCTGGTGGTGGGGGATCTGCGCATTCTCGAACGAGCCGCCAGCTGGTTGGGGTGGAACCCGGCCTTCCAGGTGGTGACCCGCCCCGGGGAAGGCGGCTACGGTCCGGGTGAAGTGGTGCTGTTCGACCTGGGCAATGCGGACCCAGCCTCCTGCCCGCCCGGCAAGGTGGGAGCGCCGGCTGGCCGGGCGGCGGTGGAATACGTGTGCCGCGCCTGCGACCTGGCCCTGGCAGGGGAGGTGGACGCCGTGGTCACTGCCCCATTGAACAAGGAGGCCATGAACCTGGCGGGCTTCGCCTATGCCGGCCACACCGAATTGCTGGCGGCCCGCACCGGGGCTGCCAGGGTCAGCATGCTGCTGACCGGGCCCCAACTGCGCGTGGTGCACGTCAGCACCCACGTCTCGCTGGAGGAGGCCATCCGCCGGGTGGAGCAGCGGCGCATCGGCGAGGTCATCGACTTGGCGTATCATGCCTGCCGACTCCTGGGCATCTCTTCACCTAGAATCGGCGTGGCTGGGCTCAATCCGCACGCCGGGGAGGGGGGGCTCTTCGGGGACCAGGAGGCCGTGCAGATCCTGCCGGCAGTGCAGGCCGCCAGGGAGCGGGGCTTGGCGGTGAGCGGACCAGAACCCCCGGACACGGTGTTCCTACGGGCTGTCAAGGGGGAGTTCGACGTGGTGGTGGCCATGTACCACGACCAGGGCCATATCCCGATGAAACTGCTGGCCTTCGACACCGGCGTGAACGTCAGCGTGGGCCTGCCCATCATCCGCACCTCGGTGGACCACGGCACGGCCTTCGACATCGCCGGCACTGGCCGGGCCAGCGCCGCCAGCATGGTGGCGGCCGTGGAGGTGGCCCTGCAGATGGTGGAGGCCCGCAAGCGCGGGATATGAAGGCCCCGCAGCTGCTCATCCTCGCCGACGACCTGACCGGAGCTGCGGACACCGCAGGGTACTTCGCCCGCGCCGGACTGCAGACCCTGGTGCGCTTTGCCCCTGGGAAAGGGGCACCGGCTGAGGTGCTGGCCCTCTCCACCCACAGCCGGCACCTCAGTCCCGACGAGGCCGCCCAGGCCCAGCACCGGGCCCTGGCGGAGCTGGGGGAGGTGGGAGGGGCGGAGTGGATCTACAAGAAGGTCGACTCCACGCTCAGAGGCCATCCGGCCGCGGAGTTGCAGGCGATCATGGTGGCCCTGGGGAGCACGAGGGCCCTGATTGCCCCGGCTTTTCCCCAGCAGGGGCGCACCACAGTGGAAGGGCGCCAACTGGTGGAGGGGCAACCCCTGGAACAGACCTCCTTCGGAGGGAATTCGGACCTGCTGGATCTCTTTGCCCAGGCGGAATACCCGGTTTGGCACCTGGGCCTGGATACTGTGCGCCGGGGCGGGGAAGAGCTGGGCAGCGCTCTTACAGCCGAAGGACTCTACGTGGGGGACGCGCAGGGGGAAGAGGACCTGCGCTGCCTGGTCCAGGGAGCGGCAGAGGCGGGCATCCGGTTGCTCTGCGGCTCGGCAGGATTGGCCCGCGCCCTGCAGGAAAGGGCGCTGCTGCATTCAGTCCTGCCCGCTCCTGCGCTGCCCGAATGGGATGCGGGACCAGTGCTGGTGGTGGCAGGCAGCCGGCATCCCCTCACCCTGCGGCAGGTGCAGGCGCTGGGGCAGGCCGGGGCCCTGATCCTGGGGCTGGGGAGCGCTAGCTGCGAGCAGGCACAGCGCGCTCTGGGGGATGGCCGGGATGTGGTGCTCCACAGCGCCGGCCTGGAGTCGGGCGATCCCGAAACCGTGGCCTCTGGGCTGGCCCTGATGGCGCGGGAGATCATCAGCGCTAGCCCGGTGGGCGGCCTGGTGCTGACCGGGGGAGACATCGCCCTGGCCGTGTGTGCGGCCCTGGAGAGCACCGGGATGTGGCTGCACGGCGAGGTGGAACCCGGCATCCCCTGGGGGACGCTGGCAGACGGACCCTGGGCGGGACTACGGGTGGTCACCAAGGCCGGGGGATTCGGTAGTGAAGGGTCGCTGGTGCAGGCGGTACAATTGCTGAGGCACAGGCAGTCATGAACCTGAAAGGCCAGCCGGAAGTCGAAGAGGGGGTCATGCATCTGGTCCGCACCCTGAGGGAAGAGGGATACCAGGCCCTGCTGGCCGGGGGGTGTGTGCGGGATCTGCTGCTGGGACGGACTCCCCAGGATTGGGACGTGGCCACCGACGCTGATCCAGAGGCGGTGCAGCGCCTCTTTTCCCACAGCGAGGCAGTGGGGGCGCATTTTGGGGTGGTGCTGGTGCATCTGGGAGACCGCCAGTACGAGGTAGCCCGCTTCCGCCAGGACGGTGCTTATCTGGACGGCCGGCACCCCGATATAGTAGTTTTTGGCAGCGCCGAGGAGGACGCCCGCCGGCGGGACTTCACCGTCAACGGCATGTTCTTCGACCCGCTGGCCGGACAGGTGATCGATTTCGTGGGGGGCAGGGAGGATCTGGAGCGGCAGCTCATCCGGGCCATCGGCGAGCCGCGGCTGCGTTTTGAGGAAGATCACCTGCGGCTCCTGCGGGCAGTGCGCTTTTCCGCCCGACTCGGGTTTGCCATCGAGGCCCAGACCCTGGCAGCCATCGCCGAATCTGCCCCGCTCATCCGCCGGGTCAGCGCCGAGCGGGTGCGCGACGAATTGACCCTCATGCTGATCGAGGGGCAGGCCGCACGCGCCATGCAATTGCTGCTGGAGACCAGTCTGCTCACCCAGATCCTGCCCGAGGTAGCGGCCATGGACGGGGTGGCCCAGCCGCCCGAGTTCCACCCCGAGGGGGATGTGTGGACCCATGTGCGGCTGATGCTGGAAAAGATGGCCGGACCCACCTCCACCCTGGCCTGGGGGGTGTTGCTGCACGACATCGGCAAGCCGCCCACCTACCGTGAGGCGGACCGCATCCGCTTCGACGAGCACGACGCAGTTGGCGCCCGGATGGCCGACCAGATCTGCCAGCGCCTGCACATGTCCAATGCCCAGGCCGAGCGCATCGACCAGCTGGTGGGCCAGCATATGCGCATCCGCCACGCCCCGCAGATGCGGCCCAGCAAGCTGAAGCGCCTGCTGCGGGAACCCTATTTCCCCGAACTGCTCGAACTGCACCGCATCGACTGCCTTGCCAGCCACGGCTCCCTGGATATCTACGATTTCTGCAAAGCGCAGCTGCAGGAGGGAGAGTCAGAGGGGTTGAGTCCCCCGCGTCTGCTCAATGGCGACGACCTGATCGGCATGGGATTCAAGCCCGGCCCGCTCTTCAAGGAGATCCTGGCCGCCCTGGAGGACGAGCAGTTGGAGGGAGGGGTGAGCAACAGGGAAGAGGCGGAGCGCTTCGTGCGGGAACGGTATGGCACTTTTCTCATAGATCGAGGAGGAGAAACATGAACCCGACGGCATCCACGCCCACCATCGAACAGGTTTTCGCGGAGTTCCTGGATGAGCAGCGCGAGAAGTTGAAGCCCCGCACTGTGCGCCAATACGAAGACGTGATCGGTCTTTTGACCCATCACTTGAATGGCTATGCCTACGAAGGTCTGTCAAAGAAAGAGGAGCGGCTTTTCAACAAGCACTACAACGCCACGGGGGCAGCGCACCGGGAATTCTGCCAGGTCTTCGGCCCTGAAAAGATCGTCGTGAATCTGGGGATGTTCCTGGGGTACTTCATGGTCCGCAAGGTCATGGCCGGCGCCGAGTTGAAGCGCGCCGCCGGAACCGCGGTGAAAAAACTGTCCAAGTGGCTGGCGGCCAAAGGGTATATCGATAAAGAGGAAAGCGAGGAGGGGGCAGGCAGAGGTGCGGAGGCAGCCAGGGATCTGCCCAAAGCCGAACGAGCTGCGCGTATTCTCTTTGAGGCAGAGGCGGGAAATGCCTTGGGCCTCGAGGAGCTGAAGGGCGAAGATTACCTGGACTTCGACCATTTCACCATTGCCAGGATAGAGCTGGGTACGCTTTGGCTACACCAGGCAGGAGAAAGAAAATTGATAGGTCCGGTGGTTGTCCCTGCAGAGGCGACCCGCCTGCTCCAGGAGGGGTGGGATCTCAGTTGTTCCCTGGGGCGGGTGCGCGGCAAATGGCACATTGTCGAAATGGCCAATGTGTACCCAGGGTGAAGGAGGTTGAAGATGCAGACTGGCCGCAACGATCCCTGTCCGTGTGGCAGCGGCAAGAAGTTACCTGGCAGGGATGTTGAGTTTCTTTAACCTCCAGTACTACAAGGTCGCAGCCACAGCGGAACGTACAGCGGGCCTGGGGGCAGGGCGCGCAGCAGGGCGAGGGGACACAAGCACGAGCCGGAGCGCAGCCGCTGCAGGCGCTGGTCAGACCTCCCCCATACACCTCTATCTCTACACATCTGCCGCTGCCGTGATTTGAACCAGCCCACCCTCAACCACGTGAATATACAGCTCTGACCCATGAACCAGCGCCATGCCCACCAACGGCGTCGATCCCACCACGTCCGTCTCTACCTCGCGTGGATTGCCCTCCCAAAGTACCGTGGAACTATAGATCTCGAAGATCGTTTCCTGACCATTGGCCAATAAGGCGCGACCACGACTCAGACGCTCCAAGCCCAAGGTCATCACCAGAGGGGGTGGAAGAGTCAGGAAACCATTGAAGCCTGTGTCAATGAGCGCCTCAACCTGGACCTCCTGTCCAGAAGGACCGCGCACGATCAACTCGATGACAGCTTCCCCATATTCGTTGACGGTACCCCTGATCATGCCGACTCCTGCGCCCTGCCTGCTCCGATACGGTGTAAAACTCGCCGGCCAATTCGCACACACCACACCTCGGCATCTGGATATTGGGCAAGTAACTGGCGGGATGCTGTCAGTGCATTGTCGGCTACAACATATGCATGCGTCTCAATATCGATGGCTGCCACTTTGCCGGTATGTTCAGGTTCTAGCCGGGCGCGGAGTTCCTGCTTGTAGATGGCATCTCCACGCCGGGCGGTTTCTTCAGCGGAGTAACGAGATATTGGCTGTGACATGATCTCCCTCATACCTCCTTCATTAGCCTGTAGACATAATACCGCACCGCTTCAACCACCACAAGCTGAGTTTCACGCCAGCCCAGACCTGAGCACCTCGAGCACGGGCTGGTGGGCCCCGGGGGACATCAGATAGAGACCGCTCCAACCCTCTTTCCTGACCCAGATGATTTGCTCCACGGCCAGTTCGCATCCGGCCCTGGCCTGGTCCTCGGCTTTGGTGAAGGCGCCCAGGCGCTGAAAGACCGACTCGGGCACCACCACCCCGGGCACCTGCCCCAGCCGGCGGGCCTGGTCCAGGCTGCCCAGCACCAAGACCCCGACCAGGAAAGCCGCCTGGCCGCGGAAGGGCTCCAGCGCGCCCAAGGGTTCGGTGCGGAAGGCGGGCTGGGTCATGATGTAGTCGGCGCCGGCCTCCAGCTTGCGCTTCAGCTTTTCCAGTTCCCTGGTCTGGTCCAGGGCTTCGGGCTCGAACCCCGAGCCGATGGTGAAATGGGTGCGCGGGTCCGCATGCCGGCCCAGGGGTTCGCCGCCGAAATCCACCCCCGCGTTGAGGCAGGTGTGGGCGTAGCGGATCATGGCTGCCGAATCGCAGTCGAAGACCGCTGTGGACCGGGGATAGGAAGGGGACATCTTGGGCGGGTCCCCGGTGATGAAGAGCACGTTGTGGATGCGGCGGGCGTGATACCCGATCAGCCGGCTCTGCAGGGCCATCAGATTCAGGTCGCGGGTGGTGAAGTGGGGGATGAGTTCGAGACGATCCGCCTCTGTCCAGCCGAGGTGCTCGCGCAGCACACCGATGAAATCCCCCGGTGGCATGAGCGGGATGCCGCGCGAACCGTCGGTGAGGTCCAGGGCATCGGCCAGGCCGGAGGTGGCCAGTTCGCCGGCAAAGCCCACCTTGCCCTGCAGGGTTCTGGGCGCGGTGCCGCGCGAGGGCAGGAGTTCCACGCTGACGGCGAATTCCCCGTTTGCGATCTTGCGGGAAAAAGGCCCGTTTTCCCGCTTCTCCGCGGCGCCGACCGGGGGATGAACCGGGGCTGAGACCAGGGGGGTGCTCCGCTCCCCGGCCCTGTGCCCCTGCAGGTAGTTGTGCATCTCGGCAAGGTGCATGGGGTGCACCTCGCAGCAGCCTCCCACCAGCGCCACCCCGCGTTCGGCCAGGGTGCGGGCGAACCTGCCCATGAACTCCGGGTTGACGCGGGTCATGTACCGGTGGCCGATGCGCTGAAAACCGCCGGCATTGGGCATGGCCGAGAGCAACACCCGGCCTTCGCGCAGGGCAGGCAGGCCCTGGACCGCGTCGAGAAAGGCGGTGATCTCCCAGGGGGCGCAGCAATTGGCCCCCACCACCTGCACCCCCCGCTCAGCGGCGGCCTGCACCAGGGCTGCCGGGTCGGCCAGCGCGGTGCCCACCATCTCCACGGCGATGGGCGGCGGCTGAGGCAGGGACTGGATGAGTTCGACCAGGGCCAGCAACTGGGGCAGGGAGGTGAAGGTCTCCAACAACAGGGCATCCACCCCGACCAGGGCGTCCAGTGCGGGGCGGTAGTGATCGGCCAGCGCTCCTGCCGAGGCCAGTCCGTCGCTGGGAGGGCCCAGGGAGCCGAGCACGAAGAAGGGACCCGGGTCCTGGGTTGTTGCCCGGTACAGCTCGATGGCCCGTCGCGCCAGGCGCACCCCGGCGCGGTTGAGTTCGTCGCAGCGGTGGCCTTCCCCCAGAGGATCGAGATGGGAAAGGCCGGCGGCAAAGGTGTTGGTGGTCAGGCAGCGGGCCCCGGCCTGCAGGTAGGCATCGTGGACCTGGAGGATGAGTTCGGGATGGTCCAGGTTGAGGGCCTCGTACACATGGTTGCGCTCCGAGAGCCGGCCCGTGCGCTCGAAGAGGTAGGAGCCCATGGCCCCGTCGGCCAGGAGGGGGCCTTGTTGCAGGGCGGAGATGAATTCGCTCATCGAGGTGGATCGATCAGCATGCGGTCTTTGTGGCTAATCGCCGCCTGGCTAAGGCTACTGAGTTTTTCTCTATTTCGATGCCGATATATTGGCGATTCTCTTGTACCGCAGCTATCGCGGTAGTGCCGCTGCCGATGAAGCAGTCCAGCACTAGATCTCCGGGATCGGTGAGCAGCCTGATGGTTCTCCTGGGAAGCTCTACCGGGAATTTGGCCTCGTGATCGTCGTTAGACCTGACTGAAGGGAAAAACCACACTCCACGCGAACCCCATTCCTTCCACTCCTCTCTGGAAAGCCTGCTTCTGTCGCATTTGGTTATTCCTGGTTTCCAGAAGAAGTAGAGGTACTCGAACTCATCGACAGCCCGGTAAGACAGGCTGGCCCACCGGGAGTTTTCCCAAGCGGGATCTTTTACCCAAATGCGCCGGTCGTACGGATAAAAACCAGCATCCAAAGCCCATTCTTCGATCAGTCCTCCTACGATCTTCACTCTGGTCTGCTCCTCGTACTTCCCGCCGCGTATGTTATTCCCATTGAGGCGCCGATCTACAGTCTGCTCGCTGCATCCTAGCAGTTTTGCCAGTTGGTGGCGATTATAGGCCGGGTGCTCTGCCATCGCCTTCAACACGTCCTCGCGCGTTACAGGAGAACGGCGCTGGTTGATGGCCTCTGCCTGGATGCGCGGCATAGAGGAGTCTTTGAAACAGAGGATATCCGCAATATTGACGACCAAAAAGCCACCAGGTTTGAGAATAGGGAAGTGGCGCTCCATGGCCGTCTTTATAATATCCTGCCAAGCTCCAAAGGTCAGGTGGGACTCATACCCCTTGCCGACGAAATAGGGCGGAGACCACACGCTCAGAGCTATGCTATTAGGCTCTATCTGGGGGAGAAGTTGAAGCGCATCTCCCTGGTAGATAGCATTTGGGTGTAGATAATCCTCCGGGTTTTGGTGCGTGGTGTACAGGGCCGACAACTTGGCCTTCAAGCCAAGCGGCAATCTTTCGAGGTTGGGTTGGGGCTGCCGTTGTGTCATGCGGGTTTCCTCGGTGGTGGCGATTTCCAGAGTACTTGCTGAACAAATATACACATGTTTCTCAGGGTGCTCAATTCACGGAGCGGCCTTTTCTCCGAAGTGATCGGCGAAGACGAAGAAGTCCTCGAAGTCGATGGTGCCGTTGGCCGCCAGGTCGAAAAGCGGATTCCAGCCCTGGGAGGAGGAGGTTTCTCCGAAATGGTCGGCGAAGAGAAAAAAATCCGCAAACCCCACATTCAGGTCGCCGTCGAAGTCCCCAGTGAGCTGGAGGGCAGGGGCCGTCACGGCGACACTGAAGGTGGTGGAGGCCTCGCCGCCCTTGCCATCGTCGGCGCTGAGGGTCAGGCTGGCGCTGCCCGCTGCCCTGGGCACGAGGAAGAGCACCTGGCCGGAGAGGGTGACAGCGACCACTGCGGTATCCGAGCTGCTCGCCGCATACGAGAGGGTGTCGCCCTCCGGGTCGGCGAACACCGCCGGGGCGGAGAGGTCGATGGAGAAGAGGCCGGCCTGGTCGAGGGCCAGGGTCTGGGAGGGGATGGGGGTGGTCACCACCGGTGGATCGTCGATGGGGTTGACCTTGAGAGCGAAGGTCAGGGTGGTGCTGTCGCTGCCGTCGGAGACGGTGAGGGTGAGGGTGGCGCTGCCCGACTGGTCGGCGGCTGGGGTAAGTTTCAGGGTGCGGCTGGCCCCTGATCCTCCCAGGGCCATGCCAGAGGAGGGGAGCAGGACAGAATTGTCGGAACGGGCACTCAGAGTCAAGCTGTCGGCAGCGGTTTCCGCATCCCCCAGTTCAAGGGCGATGATCCCGGAGGCATGGTCCTCGTCGAGGATCTGGTCGGGGATGGCCGCCAGGGTGGGCGGGTTGTTGACCTGCACCGCGAAGGAGAGGGATACGCTTCCGCCTCTGCCGTCCTCGGCGCTGAGGGTGATGGTGGCTGTGCCGGGGGCCTTGGGGGTGACAAAGAGGGTGTTCTCCATGAGGAGCACGGAGACTTTGGAGGTGTCCGTGCTGAGGGCGGTATAGCTGAGCGGATCACTATCAGCATCGCTGAAGAGGGCCGGGGCAGCGGCCGGGTCGATGGCGGCGCTGCCCCCGCTGAGCGCCAGGTAGAGATCGGGCAGGGACCCGGCCGTGGGCGGGGTATTGGGCAGGGTGTATTCGACGGTGAGCTTGGGGCGCTGGGCCGCGGTGCTAGACTCGAGGCTGTTGAAGCGCTTGGCCGTGCCGTTGGCGGACTCGTTGCCCAGCAGGATCCAGCCGAAGTTGGTGGCCGGGGAGGCGATCCAAGCCTGCACCTCAGCCAGCATCTGAGCCGACTCCCAGGTATAGGTGCTGCTCCGCGAAACACCCTGGCTGGCGCTCTGGGTGTCTGAGTAGTCGCCGCCGGGCGTCGTCCAGAAAGAAGTGCTGGCAAAGGTGTGCAGCCAGGTGGCATCCCCGGTCGCCGCGGTTGTCCCCCTGCCGCCGGGATCGCCGGCATCGGAACTGCCCTCGCCCCAGTCGGCCAACACCCGGTGCAGGGTGTGGGTCTGGGCCCCGGAGATGGTTTTCGACAAGGTCAGGGTGAGGGCCACCCGGGTGAGTTGGGCATTGGCCGGGACCGAGGACAGGTCAAAGGCGAGGAGCGCGCGGCGGACGCTGCCCCCGTTGGTCTTGCCGGCAAAGAGATACTTGCCCTTCCCGTTGCTGAGGGCGCCACTGGAGTTCTCGTACAGGGTGTTGTCCTTGACGGGGGTCAGGGTGAGGGTGGCGGCCTGCGCAGCGGTGGCCAGCAGACTGCCGACCCAGATCCAGGATCTGGTAGCCATGGCGCTCTCCGGGTCAGGGAGGGG
>JACPJE010000171.1 GCA_016187725.1 Candidatus Latescibacterota bacterium | reverse complement strand
CGAGAATCTCAACAGCCGACTGCGCAACTACTTCTTCCTGCGAAAACACCTCGGACCCGAATACCTGGACTTGCTGCGCTTCTTCCTCAATCACCGCCGTTTTCTGCGCAGTGAGCACCCCGAGCGCGTCGGCCAAAGCCCCGCCGAGATCCTCACCGGCAAAGCTCACCCGCACTGGCTGGAACTGTTGGGCTTCGAGCGCTTCAAGAAATGTGCTTGACCTGACCGGCCGCGGTGGACCCCTGAACACGAAACCAAATCGACCCTGGGGTCGATGACGCTAGCCCTGTGCCTGCTGTTACCCTGGCGAGCCTGTTTTTGAACCATGCCTATTTTCGCAACTACTGACTGGCGAGTCGGAGAGACCCCCGTAAGATTTTCGGCCCATGGCCGGCCAGGGTGTAAGATATCCCACTCTGAGCGTGCCTGGTAATAGAGGGCATAGACTCCGACCCCAGGAAAGGAAGGGAGAGATGTAAACGGATGGATCGGAGTGTTACTCAGGAATTGCAGCGCCTCCTGGACAACACTGGCGAATTGGGGAGAGCAGAAGGTGTGGCGGGCGGGGTCTACCGGGCCTGGAGTCATCGGCCTTTCCGAGGTATGGGATCACAGGCATGTCCTCGAAAAGTAGTGACAATACGGGATTTAGGACAAGGAGTTCTGTTCAGCGCAACAGCAATAACTTGCGGGCCTGCACGAAATCGCCGGCCTGCAGCCGGTAGCAGTACACCCCTGCCGCTACTTCGCGGCCCTGCTGGTCGCGCCCGTTCCAGACTGCCTGATGCCCTCCTGGAACCAGGGACCCGGCCACCAGGGTGCGCACTTGCTGCCCCAGCAGATCGTAGATCTCCAGGCGCACCGGCACCGGGGCCGCGCCAGTACCGCCCACGGCAAAGGGGATGAGGGTGCTGGGGTTGAAGGGATTGGGATAGTTGGGCAGCAGCGCGCTGGCCAGGGGGCGTGCCGCACCCCGCTGCAGGCGCTGCACCTGCCCGTCCGCAGTCAGTATTTCAATTTCTTCGACCGTGCCCGCACTCACTGAGAACAACACCCCGGACCCGGCGACCCGTCCCCCTTCCCGCAGCGCGCCGGCCAGGCGCCTCTGCCCCCCCTCCTGCCAGCGGTGGAGCACCAGCCCCTCCCCTTCCCAGAGGCTGCCCTCCAGCACTAGCTCCAGCCCCTTCCCCCGCACGGTAAAACCGGCGATCAGCGCCTCTCCCTCCATCCGCACCACCGCTCCCTCCTGCCTGAAGGCCCCGGTGGACGCCTTGCGCACCAGCCCTCCGGCCCCCATGCCCACCCGGCCGAAGTTCTGGGCCAGCAGGCCGAAATCGTCGAAGTTGACCTCGCCGTCCCCGTTGAAGTCTCCCAGCCGGGCCCGCGCCCATTCAGGATGGGTGGGCGTGGCGCCGAAGTAGCGGACCAGCGAGCCGAAGTCGGCCAGGTTGATCTGGTTGTCGCCGGTGGCGTCCCCGGCCGGCAGCAGGAGGCTGGCAGTCGAATCGGCGCCCACCCAGCGGAATTCGAGCCGGGTCCCCAGGGAATCCCCCACGCCCACCGTATCGCTCAGCACCAGGCCCTGCAGATGGCTGGGGGGTTTGGCGAAGACCTGGTACCTCCCTCGCGGGATCTGCGCCAGGTGGAACCCCCCCTCGGCGTCGAGGGTGTGCTGGATGCCGGGCCGCAGGCGGTCCTCGTCGTTGAGGGGAGACTGCAGTTCTTCCCCGCGCGCGTCGATCAGGGAGAAGGTGACCTGCAGCGAATCCAGCCCGCCGCTGAAACTCTCGGGCCGCACCCAGCCCCGCAGGGGAAAGTCGCGGATGGCCAGGCGGGTGGTGTCGGCGATGAAGGGCAGCAGCCACTCGCCGGTGCGGGCGGCGATCACCGCGCTGCGGCGGTTGCGCTCGGGCTGGTCGTCGATGGCCAGGAAGGCCAGGGTGTCCAGCCGGCTGAGGAACCACACCTCGCCCAGCAGCACCGGTTCCACCCCGGGCTGGATGCGCAGACTGCCCAGCGAGACATCGATCTGGTGGGCGGCACCGTAGTGCAGGCGGTTTTCGAGCACCGCGACCGGTTCCAGGCCAGGAGCGGGGCGGAAGGGCGCGGCACTGGCCGTGTCGGTCGGGATCAACTCCAGGGCGCTGTCGGCAAAGCTCAGGTACAGGGAAACCCCGGCCAGGGCCTGCACCGCCGGGGTGATGAAGGCCTTGACCTTCAGAGTGTCCCCCACGCTCAGGCGCGCCTCGTCCACCACCTCCAGCTCGAAGAAAGGCGAAGGCTGGGAAAGGGCCCCGACCGTGTCCGAAGGCAGGGACTGGAGGACGGCGTTGCCGGCCTGCACGTAGTAATAGAAGGTATCCCCCAGGGTCGCGCTGCCGTCCACAAAGCGCCGCGCCCCGGCCACTGCCCGGCCCAATTGGACAAAGGGTCCGGCGGCCGAGGCCGAGCGGAAGATGGTGTACTCGGTGGTGCGGCGGATCTTCTCGTCCAGCTCGGGAGCCTCCCACAGCACCTCGATGCGCCGCCCCAGATCGCGCGAGGCGTCCTGGGCCCGCACCTGGGTGGGGGGCCTGGGCTGGTCCTGCCGGCGGGTGGTGTCGGCGTTGATGAAGACCTGGACGCTGCCGGCCTGGGCGCTCAGGCCGGCGATGTCGCCGTGGCCGTCCCCGTCCAGGTCCAGGATCTGCACCCGCCTCAGGGGACGGTCAGTGGCCAGGGTATCCCTGGCGGTGAAGCCCCTGCCCCCCTCGTTTTCCCAGAAAACCCCGTAGGGCCGCTCCCCGCCGGCCACCACCAGGTCGCTGAACACGTCGGTAGTCAGATCGGCGAGGGCCAGGTCCACCGGCGGGGTCTGGGTCTGGAGGCGCTGGCCGGCGGCAAAATGCCCCTGGCCGTCGCCGAGCAGGGAGGCGATGTCGCGCGAGTCCTGGTCAGCGGCAAAGACGTCCTCGTCCCCGTCGACGTCGAAGTCCACCAGCACCAGGGCGCCCGGACCGGCGCCCACTGCGTAGTCCTGGCGCGGCAGAAAACCGCCCTGGCGGTTGTTGCGCAACACCGAAACCGTGCCCGACCCGCGGTTGGCCACCACCAGGTCGCGGTGCCCGTCCTCGTCCAAATTGGCCGCGCTCAGGGCCGCCGGTCCGCTGCCCACCGCGTGGGAGGTGCGGGCATTGAAGCTGCCCTGGCCATTGTTGTAGAGCACGGTGATCGAAGGGGCGTCCCCGTCGGCCACCGCCAGGTCCACGTCCCCGTCGGCGTCCAGATCGGCGGCGTGCACGTCCTCCACCGCGTGGCCGATGAACAAGTCCTGGCGCCGGCCTGCAAAGCGGCCCTGGCCGTCGTTGGCCAAGAGCGACAGGGAGCGGGCTGCCCGGTCGGCCACCACTAGGTCCGGGGCATTGGCAAAAATCGGCGCCGCGTCCAGGGCGATGGGCTCGTCCCAGGCCCTTTCCCCGGTCTCCGGATACCGCCCCTGCCTGGCGCGCGGGAAAACCCCGGAACCATCGTTGAGCAGCACCTGCACCTGGCCGCTGCCCGCATCGGCGATGGCCAGGTCCTGGTGGCCGTCACCGTTGAGATCCACTGCCGCCAGGTCCTGGGGCGCCTGGCCCGCGGGGATGGGCGCCCTGGCCCTGAGCGCCAGGGCCCCGCTGCTGCCCTTGAGGGGCACGCGCAGCAAACCGGTGGCCGCGTCGCTGGCGATTTCCAGGGTGTCCAGGTGCTCGCCCCCGCGCTGGGGCAGAAAGACCACTTCCAGCCGGCGCACCTCTCCCGGCCCCAGGGTCAGAGGCGCGCTGAGTCCCACTTCAAAGGATTCGCCCTTCAAGCTGAGGCGCTGGATCTTCAGCCCAGTATTGCCGCTGTTGCTCAGTTCCAGGGCCAGGGTCTTGGGCCGCTGCAATTGGCCGGCGCCAAAATCCAGGGCCGGAGGATTGGCTCTCAGCACCGGAGCGCTGCCCGTCCCCCTCACCGCCACTTCGCCGCGGGGGCGCCTGGCAGCGTCGCTGACCACGCTCAGGCGGGCCTCGACCAGGCCGACCCTGGCCGGCCGGAAGCGCACCTGCAGGGAGAGCCGCTGCCCGGGCCCCAGGGTCTGGAGCCTGAAGCCCACCACCTCAAAGGCGCTGCTGTCGAAGGCGGCGCTGCGCAGGGAGAGGGCGGCATTGCCGGTATTGCTCAACACCACCGTGGTGTCGCGAAAACCGCTCAGCCGCACCTCCCCGAAATCCAGGCTCCCGGGATTCAGGGACAGTTCGGCCTCCACCGCGCTCCCCTGCAGGGGGATGGCGACCAGCCCGGCATCCGGGTCATTGCTGCGGATCTTGAGGGTGTCCCGCTCAATCCCCCGCTGCTGCGGGGTGAAGCGAATTTCGGCATTGGCTTCCGCGCCCGGGGCCAGGTCCAGGCGCGCAGGCGAGAGGGTAAAGGGAGGAGAACGCCCCACGCTCAGGCGCGACAGGCTCAGCGTCGCCGTGCCGCTGTTGGCCAGGCGCAGGCGCAGCACTCGTGGGCCACCCACCCCCACCTCGCCGAAGTCCAGGGGCTGGCGCGCCACCTCCAGCTGGGGCTGGGCGCCGCTGTCGATGATCCACACCCCCGAGGCCGGCCCGCCCCCCAGCACCCGCCCTGCCTGTCCCGGATGGGCCAGCACGCTGCGGGTCGACAATCCGGGCAGGCCCGCGTTGAAGGCCCGCCACTGGAGCCCCCCGTCGCGGCTGCGGAAAAAGCCTCTGGTCGAAGTGGCGGCGTAGAGCATCGCAGCGGACCCCGGGTCGGCTGAAAGGCCGCGCACTGACAGATCTTCCAGGCCCTTGTTCAGGGCCGCCCAGGTCTGCCCTCCGTCCCCGCTTTTGAAGATGCCCGAGCCGAAGGTGCCCACCAGCAACTGCGCGGGGTCGGCAAACAATTGGATGGCCCGCACGCTCAACCCCTGCAGCGGGGCGCCGGCCGCCCTCCAGGTGCGGCCGCTGTCACCGCTGGCATAGAGCCCGGCTGCAGTGCCGGCGTACACCCGCTGGCCCGCCACCGCCAGGCAGAAGACAATGGCCTCGGCCATGACCCCTTCGCCGCTTTCCCAGGTGGCGCCGCGGTCAGCGCTGCGGAAGACGCCCTGGCCAAAGGTGCCGGCCCAGACCCGGCCTGCGGGGCCGGCCGCCAGGGACAGCACTCCAGCCCCTGGTTGGGCAGCCCTGGTCCAACTGGAGCCGGCATCGGCGCTGAAGTAGAGTCCCGCATTGGTGCCGGCCCAGAGCCGGTCGCCCTGCTCGGGGTCCACGGCCAGGCTCAACACGCTGCGCCCCAGCAGAGGGCCGCGCACGTTCTCCCAGGTCCGGCCCTGGTCCGGGCTGCGGTACAGACCGTCCGTCCCCGCCGCGTACAGCCGGGCGGGAACCTGGGAGTGGGCCTGCACGGCGTTGATGGTGCTGGCCGGTCCGGCCGTGGTCCACTCGTTGAGGCCGGCCCGCGCCTGCACTGCCAGCAGCAGGCCCAGACAGAGGGAGGATTTGCTCAGGCTCTTCATCTCAGTGCACCAGGAGCAGAAGCTGCCGGCGCTGGGCGCCGGGCTGCTGCAGCCGGCATATATACAACCCGCTGGCCAGCCGCTGGCCAGCCTGGTCGCGGCCGTCCCAACTGGCGCTCCAGGTCCCCACGTCCTGGAAGTTTTCGTCCACCAGTACGCGCACGGACTGGCCCAGCATGTTGAAGATCTCCACCCGCACCGGGCCTGGCACCCCCACTTCGTACACGATGCGGACCGGTTTGGCAGCGGAGAAGGGATTGGGATAGCTGGTGAGGGGCTGGTTTTCCCGGCGCTGGTCCAGGCTCACCTGGCCCACCCTGAACAACCCGAGCCGGTCCACCGCCGCGGAGAGCCAGCCGCTGCCTGGGTCGGCGCTGGTGGGCAACTCCTCCCAGGTCTGGGTCGGCTCGTCCCAGCGCAATACCCCCAGGTCCCCGGGGGCGCCGGCCCCCACGTAGAAATTCAGCGAGACCGGATGCAGCAGATCGCGCCCCCGCGCCAGATCCACCGCATAGACCGGCCCTGCCTCGCCGCCGGGGGGCACCTGGCGCGGGTCCTTGCGGTAGATCAGGGCCAGATTCCCCGGCCCCGCCGCCTCGTCCCCCGCATTGAGCGCCAGCTGCGCATCGGGGCTGCCCAGGCTGCCGCCCTGGCGGTCCATCCAGCGCAGGGCTACCGACAGGGAATCCCGCACCTCGTTGCCAGCCCGGTCAAAACCCCAGGTGACGATGTCCAGGAACTGTTCGCCCTCCTGCCTGGGAATCTGGTAGTACCCCGCATAGCGCGGCGCCCCTTTGGCTTCGACCTCAAGGGGGGTCTGGCCGACGAGGATCTGCGGAGCCTCGCGCAATTCCTCGCTGGCCTGGGCCTCGACCTCCAGCAGCTCGGCGAAGAGGGGATGGCGCCGCACCTCGATTTCCAGCTCAGGGGCCTGGGTGTCGGTGGCCACCTCGATCAGCACGATCCCCTGGGCCTGGTTGCCCTCCGGGTCCTTCACCCGCAGGCGCACCTGGGCGGAGCCCGCCTGGCCCGCTGGCACCGCCACCAGGAGCTGCCGGTCCTCGATGCGGGCCTCCACTCCCTGCTCGGCGCTGACCTCCCAGGAGAGGCTGTCATCCGGGGTGTCTGCATCGGCGACAAAGGCGTCCAGGCCCAGCCGCTGCTCCGGGCCGCCCGCATCCAGGCGGATCTGGGGCAGGGGCGAGAGCTGGGGCGGCTCGCCGGCCTGCACTATCGCCACCTCCAGGATGCCGGTGGCGGCGTTGCCGGCCGGATCGGCCACCAGGAAGCGCACCTCTTCCAGGGCGGGCTGACTGCCCTGGGTGCTCAGCGAGACCACGTGGGTCAGGGTATCGATCTCGACCTGCACCGAGGCCGGCGCGCTGGCCGACCATTTCAGGGCCGAATCTGGATCGTCATCCACCGCGTAATCGTCCAGGTCCAGGGAGGTGTTCACCTCGCCGCGCCGCAGGTCGATGCGGGGGAAGGGGCGCAACTGCGGGACCAGGCCGGGGTTCTCGACCCTCACCTCCACGGGTCCGCTGCGCTGCCGGCCGGTCTGGTCGAGGGCGGTGAAATTCAGGGTTTCGCTCCCCTGAAAAGTCGGATCCACCACCTGCAGCCTGACCCGGTGGGGCGGCTGGGGATCCAGCTGCACCCGCAGATTCTGCGAGGGCGCGGCGCTCCACTCCAGGGAGGGGAGCGGGCCCGAGGCGATGACGTATTCATCGAGCGCCAGGGTGGTGTCCACCTGGTTGGCGAAGAAGCTGATCTGGGGGAAGGGTTTCAGTTCGAAGACCGGCGGCAGTTGGACCTGCAACAAGGCGCTGGTGGGCTTGCCCTGGGTGTCGCGCACTTGCAGGGCCACCTGCACCACCGTATTGGTGTCGCCGGCCACGTCCGCCCGCCGCACCTTGAGCAGATGGCTGGCCGGGTTCACCTCGACCTCCACCCCGGGAGGGGCTGCGGCGGTCCAGGCCAGTTCCTCTTCGCGGTCTTCCCCGTCAAAGACATAGTCGTCCAGATCCAGCCGCCCCTGGGCTGAGGAGGTCTCCAGTTTCACGTCTTCAAAAGGCCGCAGCCGGGGCGCCTCGTCCGGGGCGCTGATCAGCAGGGGCACCACCTGCTCATCCGCATTGCCCAGCGGATCAGCGACCTTGAGCACCAGGGAGGCCGGATCGACCACTGTGCCGGCCCGCAGGTACAGGCGCCGGCCTTCCAGATCCACACTGTCCTCCACCGCCCCTTCCGGGTCCACCAGCCAGCTCCAGGCGAGCTGCTCGTCGGCGTCGTCAGGGTCCTCCACCAGGGGATCGAGGGCCAGTCCCTTCCACTGGCCCACTGCCAGGCCGATCTTGCCCGGGGGCCTGATCTGAGGCCCCAGGGGCTGGCCTTCGGGAATCACCTCCACCTGCAGTTCCACTTCGTCCTGGTTGCCCTGGGCGTCGCGCACCTTGAGGGTCAGTTGCCCCTGGCCGGAAAATCCGCTCTCAGCGCCCACCTGAAGCTGGCCGCCCACCACCTCGGCGCGCAAATGCTCGCCGGCCTCGGCCTGCCACTGCAACTGTCCGGCCGGGCCCTCGTCCCAGGCCAGGCTGTCCAGGCTGAGCTGGCCCACCCCCCCGGCGGGGAAGCGCAGCGCCGGGGTGCCCTGGATCTGGGGGGCGGCTCCCTTGCCCGGGGCCAGGACCACCGCCACCTGCCGCCCCTGATCCTGGGCGCCGCTGGTGTCCTGCACGCTGAAGCGCACCACCCCGCGGCCCTGGGCATCGCCGCGGATGAGCAGGGCGTCGCCGCTGATCTCGGCGCTGACCCCGCCTTCGGTCCGCAACTCAAAATGGAGGGTACTGAGATCGTCGTCCTTGTCGGCCACCAGCTCGGCCAGGGGGATGCGCACCGGCTCTTCCCCCTGCAGGGGATAGACCGGCCCGGGGCGCAGCACTACCGGCGGGTCATTGACCGGGGCGACCACCACCTTCACCGCTGCGGTGTCGGCGTTGCCTTCGCCGTCGCGCACGATCAACTGCACCACTTCCTCCCCGAACCAGTCGGGCGCGGCGCTGAAGACGGGGATATGGCTGGCGGGGTTGATCTCTACCTGCACCTGGGCATTGCCGGCGGCCTCCCAACTGAGCGAGTCGGAGACGGGCCGGTCGTCCAGGTCCTCCACAAAGGCATCCAGGTCCAACCGCTGATGGGTCCCGTCCTCGGGAAAGAGCACCGTGTCGGGCAGTCCCTCGATGCGGGGCCGCGAAAACACGGCGATGCGGATGGTATCAGCGGCGGTCAGGCCCTCCACGCTCTCCAGGGCGGTGAAGATCATGCGCCTTTCCCCCACCAGCCCGGCCTGGGCCTGCATGGTGACCAGGCCGGTCTCCGGGTCGATGCGGGTGGGGATTTCGCTCAGGCGCGAGGCGGTCCAGATCACCTGGGTCCCATCCTGGTCGGTGAAATCGTCCAGGTCGAAGACCACCTTTTCCTCGCCCTCCACCAGGCTCAGGTCGGGCAGGGGCCGGACGCGGAAACCGGTGATCCGCACCACGGCCTCGCCCAGGGGCGGCGCAAAGCGCTGCTCCACGCCGCGCCGGGCCGCCGCGGTGTAGTGCGACACATGCCGCTGTCCCCTTTCCTCCAGCCGCAGGCTGGCCTGTTCTCCCTGGGGCCGGCGCAGCACCTCCAGGCGGAAACGGGCCGCCACCCCAGCCCCGGTGCGCGGGCTGCGCTGCACCCCCACCGCCGTGGCAAAACTCAGCAGATTTTCGCCCTCCAACTCCTCCACCTGGTTGAGCAGCACCAGGCCGAGCAGGAACTCGCCGGGGGCAAAGGGCTCGGCCTGGCCGTCGGCGCTCTGGCTGGCCGGGACCAGCCCGAAGACCTTGGGATCGTAGGAGAGGAAGAAGGTGTACCCGGTGAGTTCCTCCCCGCCCGCGTCGATGAGCACCTCCAGGTCGAGGATCTCCCCGATCCGGGCGACGAACTGCTCTTCGCCCCCCTGCTTTTGCACCGCGATGGAGACCGCCCCCGCCCCTGAGGCCAGCAACCCCAAGAGCAACAGCGCGCCTATGGTCGAGGATCTGTTCATCTCTACCTGAGCAATACCATCCGCCGCACCCGGTTCAGCTCGCCGCTGTGCAGGCGGTAGAAGTAGACCCCGCTGCCCAGGAGGCGGCCCTGCTCGTCGCGGCCCTCCCACTGCAGCCGGTGCCGACCCGCTGCCAAGGGGCCGTCCCACAGGAGGGCCACCCGTTGGCCCAGGGCGTCGAAGATCTCCAGGCGCGCTGTCCCGCGCGCGGGCAGGGTGAATTCGATGGTGGTTTCCGGGTTGAAGGGGTTGGGATAGTTCTGGAGCAGGGCGTATTCGCCCGGCAGCACTTCCCCACCCTGCAGGGACAGGCTCTGGTGGGCCGCGTCCAACAACAAGACTCTGCCCAGCGAGGGCCTTTCCGGTTGGGCCTGCAGGGCGCGCAGCCGGCCTTCCAGCAGCACCGGCCCAAAGCCGGCCTGGGGTCCCTGCCGGCTCATCCCCACCAAGGTGCGGCCCGCCTCGCTGTAGTAGGCGACCAGCCCCTCGCCTGCCGGGGCGGGCAGTCGGACCCATTCCCACTGGCCGGCCGGCAGGCGCAGTTCCACTTGCGCGGCGTGCACTGCTTCCAGACCGGTCCCTTCGACTGTCAGACTCACTTCCTGCCCCACTTCCAGGGCCAGTGCATCGAGGCGCAATACCAGTTGGACCGGCCCCTGGGCGCGGTTCGCCTTGTACACGGGCCGGGGGCCTCGTCCAAGGAAATTGGCGCCCACCAGCGCCAGATCGCGGACGTCCACCTGGCCGTCGCCGGTGATGTCGGCGCGCAGGCCCTCGCCGCCTCCACTCAGATCAGCGCCGAAGAAACCGGCCGCAAAATCCCAGTCCGCCAGGGTCACCTCGTTGTCCGGCCGGCTGGTGCCGTCCAATTCCAGGTACCCGGCCACGTCCCCGCCCAGCATCAGCTGGTCCGCGCCGGGAGTGGAGGGCTCCACCCCTTCCAGGGGCTGCCCCGGGTACAGCTCCAGGCCCGGCGCCCAGGCATCCAGGTACCCGTCGCGGTGGAAGTGGAGATCCAGCCGGCCGGGGGAGACCTGTTTCAGTTCAAAGCTGCCATCGGCCTGCAACTCCACCTGCACCCCTTCCTGCTCGGCATCGGCGTCGTTGGCAGCGGCAAAAACCTCGTCGACCAGCGGGGTGTACTGCCCCCAGGGACGCAGCGCGCAGGACACCCTGGCGCTTCCCTGCTGATGCCCTTCCAGCAGCAGTCGGCCCCGCACCAGCACCCTGCCGGCCACCACCGTGCCCTCGGCCAGCACCTGGTCGGGGGGAATGAGCACGGGCCGGCTGTTCTGGTCGAGGCGCGAAACCCGGCCCCCCCCTCCGTCCGCCACCAGTTGCACCTGGACCTGGCCTTCGCGTTCCAGGGCTTCCAGTTCCAGGCGGACCAGGGGCCCTCTGCCGTCCAGGCCGGCCACCCCGCCGGTGGGATCGAAATAGGCCAGGCTCAGCAGCAGGGAGCCATCCTCCTGGGCGCTGGCCTGGTTGCCGATGAGCTGGGCCGCGGAGAAATTCCCCGCTGCGGCAAAAGGCTGAACACCCTCGGCCGTAGAATCCTGATCCACTGCGGCAAAGGCGCCGCCGTCCACTTTGAGGGTGACCAGCACCAGGTCCACCAACTGGCCGGCGGCGTCCACGCGCAACTCAAAGACCTGGCGCTGCCCGCTGCCCATTGAAAAGATTTGGGGAAAGAGCCGGAAGGCCTCGGCCGCAGCTTCGCCGCTCCCCTCGACCCGCACCTGCCCCGGCGTCCTCCAGGCCCGGGACCCGGACCCGAAGCTGCCCTTGTCCTCCGCGGCCAGGTACACATAGTAAAGTCCATCGGGAATGGGGAAGGCGGCCGTGGAGAGGTCGTAATAATCGACCCCGCTGTCCTCGCTCAGGTCGAAGACCGGGTCCACTGCGGCGGCGGGTTGGCCGCCGGCTGAATTGGCCACCAGGGTCGCCCCCGAATACACGGCGGCGTAATCGCTCACCGCGCCCCAGTCCGTCGGGCTGAGCAGCACGCGGATGCGCGCGTTGTGATCCAGGTCCATGTCCTCCCAGGACACCCGGCCAGTGCGGCCGGGACGCACCAGGGTCTCGGCCAGGGGCTGCAGCGGGCGCAGCGCAGGGGCATGGGCAAAGACCAGGCGCGCCTCCGGGTCATTGAGCCGGCCGCCGTTCATCTGGGCCAGGCGCTGGGAAGTGCCATCGGAGATGATCCCGTACACATAGTAGACCTGGCCTTCCCCGGGCACGGGCTTCCCCTCCCTGGCCAGGGCCCACAGATCCCAGGTGTACTGGTTGTCCTGGCGCTGGTCCGGGTCTTCGGCCAGACCAATGGCGATGGGCTGGGTGTTGAGGCCCACGTCGGCCAGCAACTCAGCGGCCCCCTCGGGGATGGCAAACCCTGCGGTGGTTCCGGCCCTGGCCGGGGTGGTGCTGTAGTACAGATCGATGCGCGCATCGCCGTCCACGTCCTGGTCCCCATCGCTGCCGCTGCGCCCCCAGGTGAAGGTGAGGTAGCGCTGTGGCCGCAGTCCACCCGTGGCGATGGGGTCGGCGCCGATGCCCTGGTCGTCCAAGGGGTCCAGCCGCAGGTAGGGCGCGTGCCGCACCTGGATGGGTTCCTGGCTGCGGCCCAGGGTGTGGTTGCGCCCGTCGCTGGCCAAGGCGTAGATGTAGTAGGACCCGGCGGGCACCACCTGCGGGGTCAGGATGTCCCATTGCACGTTGCCTTCGCGCTGCTGCAGGCCCGCCGTGATGGCCACCGCCCGGTCCAGTCCCACCGCCCCGTCGCTGAGCACCAGGTCCAGGGCCCCCAGGTCGGCCACTTCGCTGTAATACAATTGCACGGCGGGCACGTCGTCGTGGTCCACCACCGAAAACTCCAGCTCCACCTGGTGCGGACCCTGGCCCAACACTCTCCCCTCGCTGTCCTCCAGGACCCCCGAATCGAGTTCGACCGTTCCGTCCACCGACCCCACCTGCTCGACGCGGGGGGAGTGCCGCACCTGCACCGCGCGGCTCTTGCCCAGCACCAGCCCGCCGATGACGTCGGCGGTCACGTACAGGAAGTAGCGCCCTTCGGGCAGGTCGCGGGTCAGCAATTGCACCGGACCGCCTGTCCCTTCGCGTTCGGCATAGACGGTTTCATCGGCCCGGCGCGCTTCCTGCGCCACGTCTGGACCTATGCTCTCCAACCCTTCACTGGTGGAAAAATGGAAGCGATACCCCACGTCGTCGCGGTCATCGCCATTGCCCGGTCCCAGCAGGGCATTGCGGGTCGAAACCCCGCCGTCGAAGACCAGATCCGGCAGGTTCAGGACCAGGACCTCGGGCGCATCGGGAAAGGTGGTGCCCACTGCGCTGGTGCTGGTGTCAGCCCCGGCGGCAAAGACCGGCCCCAGCTCCACCAGTTGCATGGAGCCCAGGGTCGCAAAATCCTCTTCGTGGAAATAGTTCAGCTCCGGACCTGTCTCCAGATCCAACTCGCGCTCGTCGCCAAAGGTGATGGGCCCGTACCCCACGGCCGGCACATCGGGGATGGCGCCGACGGAAACCGGAAACTGCACGTAGACCTTGCCCCCAGCCCCGGCCGGCTGCCGGCTGCCCAGGACGATGAGGTCCTCGGTGGTCAGCTCAGGCGAGACGAAGAAATCAGGCGCCTCGCTGCCGGCGCTCACGTAGACCACCCGCACCTCGTCGTCCACCCGGCCCTCGCCGCTGGTGTCCAGCACCTTGAGGGTCAGGGGCAAGTGCACGGTCAGCGCCGAATCCCCAGGGGCATCGTCCTGGTCGAGGGTGATGACCAGTTGCTGCCAGTACCGGCCCTCGCCCACCCCGGCGACCGGGATACGCCGCAATGCGGGCGGCTGCACCTCGGCGCTCTGGGCGTGGACCCAGCCAGCGCATCCCAGCAAAATCGAGAGGATGTATAGCCCTTTGCGCATCTGGCCTCGTCTGCTCAGCGCCCTCCGGGCGCGGCAACTCCTCCCCGCGCACGGAAATATTTTCCTCCTCCCGGACTCCTCCCCACCCCCTGCTCCTCTGAAGAGCCTTGGTCTGCGT